>JADGNQ010000126.1 GCA_017883385.1 Candidatus Sulfotelmatobacter sp. | reverse complement strand
AATCACACTCAAAACTCCCTCGCGGGGGTCAATGAGCGTAATGGGGATTTTTCGCCAACCTGCTTTTCGAATCGGCCACAACCTCAGGAAGGCCTTCCTGAGGAAGGTCGTCCCACACGTGGCGATGCCCGACTGATGAGATTGCTATCCCGTCAGCAGTCGGATCAACCGCGTGGCGAATGATGATGAGGAATGTTCTCGACCTGTGGAAGTCGCCCAGACTCAAGCTCGGCTCTTTTCGTAGCTGAGGGAATGCGACATGCCGATGTCACGATTAAGCACTGAAGTCCCATATAGGCCCACCTCCCAAAAAAGGTCTCGGGGGGCTAGCATGGAATGAGTCGCCGAATCGTTCGGTTCTTCTTAGGACCTTGTAAATCGCCATAGCAGCCATCTTCGCTTGACCGCCATCGAGAAGCACATCTACTGGCGGGATCCATCGGGCGCGCAGAGGCTCGGCCGCAAATCACGAGATAAGACATACTCAGACCGAAGGCAAAGAGCTTCCAACGCTGACCGAAGTCAACGGCGACGTGAGCGGATACCGCGAACGACTTTTCAAGTTCGTAGAAGCGCAAAGCGTCGAGCTTAGTTTCTCCGAGAGAATTGCTCCCGCCAAGGGTCTCTCGTATGGCGGCAAGATAACCCTGCTTTCAGGGATGCAACCCGCCGAGGAGTTTTCCACCCTCACGCACGAGAATCGCCCAACTTATGTGGCGCTCGCCTCGGGATGCGCGTAGACACACGCCGTTCCGACCGGCCAAGCGCCACATCACTTAACTCGTGGATGTGCGGGCCAACCTCCCCGCGCTGCGGTGTGCAAGATGTTGCATCTTGACGGCCAGTCTGGGCGGAGGGACAATTCCAGCCGTCGGCACCTGGTTGCATCATCTCCCACCCGCCTCGCAGCCGCCCCCCCAATAGTGCAGGGCGAATCGTGAATCTCGCACGACGGAGGACTCCAATGACGAAACTACGAACCAATGGTCTGTTTACTTTTGTACTGGCGCCAAGTCGGAAAGGAGTTTACATGATGATAAAAACTTTCACTGTAGGAATTATCGCCTCCGCGCTTTTCGTATTGGCCGGGAGCGCACACGCGCAAGATCGTGATCGGTCGCCGGTAGTCCTTGGAGCGGCCGGCCGTTTTGTGATTCTAACAAAGGCAGGGATTACAGATGTTCCGACTTCAGCGGTTCATGGAAACGTCGGGACGAGCCCAATCACTGGTGCCGCTGACCTCTTAACCTGCAAAGAAGTGACTGGAACTATTTACTCAGTCGATAATGCTGGCCCATTTCCATGTAGTGTGAAACACCCTACTCTCCTAACCACGGCTGTACTAGACATGCAACACGCGTACACCAACGCCGCCGGACGAAAACTTCCCGATTTCATCAATCTGGGCGGCGGAAATATTGGCGGGTTGACACTCATCCCTGGCCTCTACAAATGGGGCACCAGTGTAAGAATACCAACGGAGGTTACTATCTCGGGTGCTACAGATGATGTCTGGATCTTCCAGATAGCGGGGAATCTCAAACTGAGTAACGGTATCGCTGTTCACCTGAGCGGAGGCGCACAGGCCAAGAACATATTCTGGCAGGTCGCCGGCCTCGTGACCCTTGGAACGACCTCACACTTTGAGGGAATCATACTGTCTAAGACATTAATCGCCATGCAGACTGGCGCATCAATCAACGGAAGACTGTTCTCACAGACTGCGGTTACTTTGCAGAAGAATGTCGTTAAAAAGCCCTGAATAACTTAGCCTGGAATGCCCGGCCTATATGTCAGGATGCGCATGGCGAGCGCTTCCGAAATGCGGGAATGCGAAACATACCGGCTCGGCACGCGATAAATGCAACCATGCAGCGCATCGCTGTGAACGGGGAGTGAGCGCTGGATGTTTCAGGATGTGCACCAAGGAGGCCCAGCCTATTCTGCGGGGATACGGCCTGGAGATTTGTTGCTCGGCAACGGTGAGCGGGAAATTCGACCTCCGGAGGATCTAACGTTTTCGGTCGGCGAGTCGGCGAGCTTAGTGATCGAGAAGCTCCACGGAGGACAGCAGACGGTTAAAGTCCAACTGCCCATTCCCAAGTCAAAGACACATCCGGTCACCGCGCCCAAAGCCGTACACGCTGAAAGGTTGAGCTATGAAATTGGCCTGCTCAAAGTAGCCATGTTCCCTGGCGTGATCGCGGACATGGGTGCGGCGTGTGCGGCCCTCCACAATAGGGTTGTTCGCGGCGTGAAAGCTGCCCGCGTGCAGTGCGATGAAATCTGGTCTTTCTCTTACGCGAAGGAAAAGAACGTCCCGAAGCAAAGGAAGGAACGGGCGCTGGCAGCGTCTGGACGTGGATCGCTATTGACGCTGATAGCAAGCTGGTCATTTCCTATCTGTGCGGTCGCCGAGATGCGTCTTGGGCTTGCCAGTTCATGGAGGATCTAGCATCGCGTGTTTCCACTCGAATTCAGATCACAACGGACGGCCACCGCGTCTACGCGGAAGCGGTCGAAGGTGCATTCGGAATGGAAGTGGATTACGCGATGCTGATAAAGGTGTACGGTAGCTCACCTGACCGCCCTGATACGCACTACAGTCCTGCCGCTTGCATCGGAACGCGAACGGGAATCCTAATTGGCGATCCTGACCGCAATCACATCTCTACCAGCTTTGTAGAGCGGCAGAATCTAAACTTGCGAATGGGAGTGCGGCGATTTACACGGCTGACCAATGCATTCTCAAAGAAATTTGAGAATCACTGCCACATGGTTGCGATCTACCATGCCTATTACAATTTCTGCCGTGTTCATCAGACTTTGCGCGTTACACCTGCGATGGAAGCGGGACTAACTGATCATGTATGGACGCTAGAAGCATTGGTCTCTCTACTCGAATGCAAAGAATTTACGAAGGCCGCTTAGCGGCAATGGATTTCAGGCTTTAGGTCCTATAACTATGTACAGTGCAGGATTGGGCATTTGAGAAGTCCACGACACCGGCCCAGAGTACGGTGGCTCTCCCTCGATTATCGCGCAGTCAATCTTGGCGTTCTTTAATGCTTGCTCCGCTATCTCAACCGCATGATCTTTCTTTGGTATGTAGCATGAAACATGAACCGGAGACGTGGTAATCGTACTCGCACCGCCAGCTATTGCTGTTGCTCCTATTCCCCAAGCAAGTCCCTGCACATTCCACCCAGACACCGAAAATGCCCTAGTAATTTGCCCAGAAAGCAATTGGCTTTCGGAGCTAGTGCCGACTGTAATAATTCGCACAATGCTCCCATTTGCGGCTTTCAGAGTGTCAGTAAAGACCTGCTGCTGGGCGTCGGTTAGAAATCTTGGACCCTGAATTGCTCGTTTTAGTTCCATGGCGGCCTGCTTTTGTTCGATTGGAGAATCTGACTGTTTGGGGATTTCATCTAGACGGGCAAGAATGTTCTTAAGCTGATTGGCATTGTCCGTTTGTATTGATTGAAGGTCGATCTGCCCCTGACGGGCTTCTTGGCGATCAACGTTAGCCGCTTTGTTAGCCCGTGACTGCTGCCACCAACTGAGCCCCCCAAACAATATGCCAAATATGACGAGACTGATGCGCCATTTCATATGTTGCGATTCGTCCTCCCGTCTGGCAGGAATGAAAATAAATACGATGGAAACCGCAAGAGGTAGGAAAACAACAGCCCATGACAAAGCTTGGTCCAACATCGCGCACACCTCCACCCAATCGGGATAGAATCCGACTGTGGAAGCCTACGCTTTTGCTTAGTGTTTGTGAACATATTCAAAACCGCGGTAGTGGTGCAGTTTGAAACTGCACCACTACCAAAACCGCCCACTACCCAAGAAAAAAACAACTCGACGCTCTTAAAGCGGCTGTTGGATCAAAGGCCGGAGCATATCTATACGACAATACTGTCGGCGGGAAGCAATATGTGGGAATTCTGTCCGGCGGACAAGACGGGAAAGGGCCATCTTTCAATAGCATCAATGCTGCGTCAAATAAGCTCGGCGGCATAATCGGGGATACCGGTCGAGGTGCGAGCGTTCAGTTCGTTTCGCCGGGAACCTCGATCAACGGCGACAGGGTCGGTTCAATTGATCGCGGGATGAGTCCAGCAGTCACGACAAGCGATTTAGAAAGTGCGCAAATCTATGTAACGTCTGATCCGATTGGGACCTTGCCAGGCAACTATCAGAGCAACGGCAGAGATGCTGTTCCCAGCTTGGCGGACGTCATCAGCCATGAGTTCGGCCATGTTGACGGCAGTTGGTACCACGGCGGATTAGATACCAATGGAGATGCCGTCCGAATGGAAAATCAGACGCGTCAGTCGGAAGGTGAACCGACGCGTACGGGGCACAATACACCCCGCGATGTTCAGTTGGGCGGAACACAATACTAAGGGGAAAAATGCAGCTAGCACGATTTGCAATCGCTATTTTCGCCCTTCTACTCTGCCTCTTTGGCGTATCTGGCTTTGCTGTGCATGGCCAGACACATTCCGGCAGACACCTTGTTCTCATCGCGAAGAAGACAGCGGACCCTAAAAGAATCGTTCCGAAATCAGACTTATACACAGCCGAGTAGTTGAATGGTGGTTCTAGTCTTGAGGTGTTGGAAGCCGTTCAAATGCCCGGAGGATACGTCGGTTCCGGTGAGTTCTTTGCGTGTGGCCTTGATCGCTGGAGTGTAAAACAGAAAAAGTGGATTCTACTTCGCCCAGCAAAACTCTCATCGTTTGGGCAGAATCCGAATCTGAAGAGTGTGCAGATCAAGCCGGGTGAAAGCATACAGGTATGCGAAATGATGTTGCCAAGTCAGGCCGGTACCCTCGGCGACTGTGTGCGGTTTAGGCTTCAGATGCGGTGGAGGAATAGCGATTCAGTCGCACTATTTTCGACGCCCTTCCTCATAGACACGAGGCCAGAAATCCAGAGTACTTCGTGCGGCCCCGAGCTTCTGCCCGATTCATTTCCAGGAAGCGAAGGTGTTGCGCGTTCCTGCCACGGACACGTTGGCTCACGAGTCGGGGCATGTCGATCCGCCGAAGCCGCAGTGAGCCGCTATCCTGAGCCGCCACAGGCCGCCGCTAAGGCGGTCTGGGCTGCGTCTGGAGGCCATCTCCGGCAGCCGTGGCGTACCCGACCGAAGAACTATCTGAATCGTCCATTTCACGGCGTTCTCTCCTTCGAAAGACAGGGTCCAATCTTACGCCGGCCGCCCCCACGTACGTTCCACCCCCAAGTTAACGGTAAATACGGAATGAAAACGCCAAAGTCTACGCATTAACGGAAAACGACACTCAAACCGAAGACACGGCTTGCGACGTTGCCTCCATCCCGGTTTGGACGGCATGCGCCGTTGGGTGGGCCTGGGCGTGATTGCAGACAACGTCATCCAGATGGGGTGTTATCTTGCGCGACAGAGCAGTTAAGCTAGCACCGTCCACGCACCTCGCGCACGAGAATGAACACGCGCCAAATCACCACAGAAGACAACATCCCGTTGCGTTGCAATGTTGTCCGGCCTATGTCAGAAAGAGCATTTTTGCGACGGAAAGTAGCTAGTCTGCGGCCAGATCAGAACGAACTTTCAGAATCGAGTGTGATACCGTCCGTCCACCGAAACTCCTCCGAGTTGGTCGCGGGCCATGCTGACCGACCAGCGCTTGTTGATTTGGTACTCGCCCTGCACCATCTCGCTTCCCGGCTGAGAAACGTCGGTCGAGAACGTAAACAGCAGACTCTTGGTGACACGCTGCTGGATCGCGACTCGAGCCGACGGGTTTTGATTGTTTCCGCCGACCAGCGGATCAATCTGCAAACTCGAGATTCCCGCAAGCTTCTGCACACTGCTGCTCAACTGGCTGGCGGCTTGTGATGCGATCATGGAATCCGTGCTCTGGCTTGTGGCACTGGCCTCCTGTGTGGTCTTCCCGCGAGCAATCAGGTTGATGATGTCGGCCGTAGCCATGGGCGGATCGGAAACATAGGAAGTAGTCAGCTTGTCGAGAGGGCCGCGCATGCTGAGAGTGAGGTTGTATTGCTCTACCGTCGTGGCCACCGAGACGTTCATGACCGGGTGAGTCTCGTGTGGATCGTCGAACGTGATCACGCCCTTCTGAAGCTGGTACCGGACGTTCCGGTAGAACAGCTCGCCTGAAGTGAGGTTCGTACGCCCGGTGATCACGGGGTTGGCCGCGGTTCCTCCCACTCGCAAGGCGACCTGGCCCGCGATACTGATTTGCGACCCTGTAGCATTTAAGTTCTCTTGGGATTGCACGCCAATCGCCAGGTTCACCGTATCGGCAAATCCGGGTTGAGAGGGTGTCGTCGTTTCCGTACTGAACTGGTCGCCGAATTTCGCCAGGTTGAAGTCCGGCGTGAACGAGAGGTTCTCGATCAGAACGCGGCCGTTCAAGGTCGAGGCCTGGGTCGTGCCACTGAATGCGAGATTGGCGTCGAGCAGCGTCCTCAGCCCCTCGGGATAGCGGAGGCGGACCCCCTGTCCCTGGAGGGCGAGATTGAACTGCAAACTCGGCCGGTACGCGATCGACCCGCCAACCGAAACCTGGCCCCCTCCCACTTGCCCGGTCATCTTTGAAATCTGCAGATGGTCGCTGGTGATATCGAGTGTGCCGTTCAGCTTCTCGATCCCGACGGGCACCGCTGCGGTCGTCAACGCGATGTCTTTGAGCTGTACCTGCCCCTGGAGCACAGGGCTGGCTGCCGACCCTGACGAGCGGACATCGAGCGCCACCACGCCCGAGCTTTCCACGTCGGGCGCAAGGGCGCGAAGAATGCGGACGTCGATGGATCCCTGTGCGGAAAGTGTCGGCGAAGCTGTGCCACCAATCGGCACTCGGCCTTGTATGTGCAGCGACGTGCCCGTGCCTCGAATCTCAGTGGGTTGCAGGGTTAGTACAGAGTTTGAATAATCCGCATGGATTGGGCTTGCAATCCCGATCTGCATGGATTGGTAGTTGGCGTTGAGAACCGGGATCGAGAGATGCGCCTCCACTTGCGACTTGTCCTTCAACGGACCTTTGAGCGTTGCATGGAACTCCGTCTGGCCCGTGAAGCCTTGGGGCACGCCGTTTGCGTACGTTGCCATTAGAACATCCAGTGGAACGGCGCCCGTGTCGATGACCGCCTCGGTGTAGTAGTTGCCGCTCAGAGCCACGCGGCCGCCCGCATGCACGGTTGCCTGCGAGACTTTCGCGTCGAGGTTGAGATCCGCGAAATGCTCGGCGATATGAACTTCCGCCTTCAGACCAAAGATTGAGCTTTGCCGAACTTGAAGCTGCGGCAATTGCACGACGGCGGTGAGTTGAGGATTGTCGAGGGTCCCTTCGCCATTTACCGACGCGTTCACGGCACCCGTGAGAGGAAGGTTCTTCGCCTGCACGATCTGCAGCTTTTGCAGAACCACCGACGGTGCATCGATCCGGACTTTATATGTCTTCGTCTTTGGGGTGTAAGAGAGATTCGCATCGACCGTTCCCGCCGGTGCCGTCAAATTAAGAGCCGAGACAATCGAGCCGTTGCTCGCGTGGAATCGCAGCACCAGATTTTGAATGGGTTCGTCGTACGCCCGCGCGTTCGTGATTTGCGCCGTGCCTGAGCCGACGGGATTGAGTTGCGATCCTTCCAGAGTCATGTTCGCCGACAGATCACCAGATACTGGGTAGTGCTGGTTCGCCAGGCGTTGCACATCCGACATGCGCAATTGCTGCACGTTGAGACTTGCTTTGATTGCATTCGCGGGTTGATAAGACCAATTCCGCAAGGCCACGCTGCCGCTGAAGGTAGCCTGCCCCCCGTGCGCATTGACCAGCGATCCGCTCTGCACCGAGAATTCCGAAGGATCTGCCCGCATCTCGAGCTTCGCGCTCGTCCATTCGCTGCCTTCGACCTCCAGGTTCTGGGCGTTCAGTTGTCCAGCGATCATGGGTTTTTTCATCGACCCATGCAAGACAGCATGCAGCGTTGCAGAACCCGAGATCGCCGGCGGGGCTGCTGGCGTTTGTGAGAACGAAGAGGCTAGTGCCGCCAGTTGATGCAGGTCGGTTGCGGCCAATTGAATCATCAAGCTCGAATGATCGCTGATTTCTCCCTGTGCTGTCAGTGTGGCGGAAGGGATGCGCAGCGATGTCTCGCGCAATGCAACGGTTTGACGGGCACCGTCGTAGGTCACATGAATCGTCCCGTCGACAGGAACTTCGCTTCCCGATGGACTTGAACTGCTGCTCGCGAGACCTTGCACGGTCAAGTCCGAGTGGGCGCGGATGTTGCTGATGCTGCCCTTCCATCCGGCATCAACCGTCCCATCGAGTCTTCCGGAAAGTGCGGCCGCCTTAAGTTCCTGCCTCCTTAGCGACTGCTGCATCGCTCGAAGCGAGATGTTGTGCAAGGCGGCCCGGACTTGCGATTCCGGCGTCGCATCCAGGTTTTTCACCTCCACATCGGCGGTGATGCCCCCACCCAGCGATTCCATACCGAGATGGTTTACCTGCAACCTGCCGCCGGCGAGTTGGTACGTCCCCTGCAGTCGGCGCAATTCGACACGGATTCCGGAGGCGGTCGTCGTCAGCGCTTCGCTGGCAAGCTGGCCGTTGGTGGAGACATTTCGGAGCAGGGACTGGTTCTCCACCGCTTGATAGTGCAGATTGCCATTGAGCAACACGTCGCCGACGGGTGCGGTGTCGGCAGACATCCTGGCAAAATCCTGCGTGTGAATCTTGATCTGGTAGATCCCGTCAGCAATCGGATTCGAGTAGTTCGAGACTTCGGCTTGGAGGGCGACGGCCGAAGATCCGAGGTTCAGAGTCGCGGATTCCAGTCTGAACCGCTCCGGCAAAGCACTGAATTTCAAGTTCAGATTATGGGGAAGGGGTGTGTATTGCGCATAACGGAGGTGCCCGTTCTTATAGGACAGTTCGCCGTCGTAACGTTTGGCGAGAGGCGCGAAGTGAATGTCAGTCGCAAGATCATAGAGATCGGCTTCGAGCGGAGTCTTTCTGTCGTTATAGTTGATTTCTCCGTTCGTGAGCTGTACGTGCTCCACGGCAAGATCGAAGACACTGGTGTGGCTGCTGCTCTGACTGGGCGGAGATGGCGGAAGATTGTTTTTGCCGGCACGACTCACTTGCAAATGAACAACGGGATGCTCGATGAGCAGTTCACGCAGCGCGACCTCGCGTCGCAACGCCGAGAGAATCTTGATGCGAACGGTGAGCTTGTCGGCGTGCAGGAGGGGCGGTTGCTCTGGGCCTTCGGTGCCGCGCACCGTAATGTTGTAGAGATGTGTGGTTAACGTTGACAGGCTGAAGTCCATCCCGCCAATCTCTGTCCGACCGCCCGTCGCAGAATCGGCTTGCTCCACTAGTTTGTGCAAGGCGAACTGCTGAAAACCGTTGCTCTTCAGATAGACATATCCTCCGATGGCCGCCACGAGCAGCAGCATCACAATCCCCGCCAGCGCCCAGCCGATGATCCGTTTCCACTTCATGACTCTCCCCTAAAAGGCTTGCCCGATCGTGATGAAGTACTGGTTCGGATTGATCCCCGGCACCGTATTCAGATTGCGTCCGAAGTCAACGCGCACCGGACCAATTGGGGTCGAGTACCGCAATCCGATTCCCACAGTGTTGGTGTAGTTGTCGACGAAGTTGTGAAAGTTGATTGCGTTATACACGTTGCCACCGTCATAAAAGACCACGCCGCCGAGCAACTTATTGATGCCGAGTGGGAACCGCGCCTCGGAATTCAAAATGAAAAGCTGCCGGCCGCCTACCGGCACGGTAACGTTCACGCACCCGGACTGACCTTGGAGCACGTTACAGAAGGGAACCAGCCGTTGCGGCCCAGCCTCGTCGATAGGAAAGCCGCGTAGAGAGGTGCCGCCTCCCGAGAAGAACAGTTGACTGGTGGGAACGAAGCTTGCTGCAAAGGGCGTCGCGAGTCCCAGCCGAATGCCATTCGCAAATACCAGCGAGCGAACCGGCTTGTAATACGCGTATTGTGCAACCAGCTTGGCAAAGTTCGCGCTGGAGCCGAACGCTGTAGGCGTAATTGCCAAATTGACTGTCGCAAATTGGCCGCGGTGTGCGTCGAGGGGCTTGTCCCGCGTATCGCGGATGAGCGTGCCTGACAACGTTGACAACAGTACGTGACGGTCCCGGTCAAGCACCAGATCAGGCACCAGAAGGTGAGACAAGCTTGTTTTGTTGAAATTGTAGCGAAGCTGCAGCCGCGTATTGGTCTTGCGGCTGATCAGCCTTTCGACCTGAAAAGACAAATCGCCAAGTCCAGCCGTGAAGAGTGGATTCTCGCTGTTGCGCTCCACCGAAAAGCTGGTCAGCGAAATCCAGTTAGAACCAATGAAATGCGGCTGGGCATAAGTCGTGAGCGCCCTCTGATCGAGCCGTGATAGAAGGATGGACGCGCTGGCCGTCTCTCCCAGACCGCGCATATTGCGCCGGCTGAATTCGACCAGACCTCGAGGACTGGCAAAGGTCGATTGGCTTGGCGCGATCTTATTGCTTCCCAGACTGATGCCACCTCCTCCTCCCGGAAGAGCCACCGTTCCCGACGGGATGTTTCCGCCACGGTGCGATACTTCGAATCCCAATCCGTACGTGATTTCGTTGCGCTTTGCTTCGTGCACCTTAACCAGCGCTGCCTCGTCTTTCTGGTCGGTGATGGGCCTGCGCGGACCCACGCTCGACCAGTCAAAGACGTTCAAGTCATACAATCGGCTTTCGGCTTCCAGCAATTGCCCCCGCCGCATGGGAGTCTCGGGCGGAATCTGGGCGGTCCTGGCGATCAGCGGGAGGTGCGAATGTTTCTGGCCCAAGTACACCACCTCATTCACCCGTACCAACTGGTGTTCCGTAATCGTATACGCCACATTCACGCGATGCGGGTCGCCCGAGCTCGGCTGCACGGTCGCTTTCACCTCGGCGTTGAGATATCCGCGATTGAGGTATGTCGCCGAGATGCGATTACGATCATCGGCCAGCTTCCGCGGCGAATAAGGCGCTCCGGCGTGGAGTTGGAATCCCTTGGGCACAGTGAGCTGCTGATAAGGTACGTTCTGGTTCCCCGAGACCCGGACGTCATCAACGACCGTCTGAGCGCCTTCCTCAATGTCGAAATCGACGTCGATCCTGGCTTCACGGTCCGCAACTCGTGGAGTGACCTTCACCTCTTCGTACCCTCGGTCTCGGTATAAAGCCTGTATGTTGTTGGCGCTCTGCTTCAGCAATTTCTGGCTGACGCTTCCATGCGTCCAGATGTGGGATTTCTTTAAAGTGGCCTGAGGCATCAGGTCTTTCGGGGAGAGCGCATAGTTCCCTTTGAAGAGAATCCGATCGACCTTGTGCTTCTTGCCGCGATCGATCTGGTACACAACAAGAATCTGGTCCGGTTGTCTCTGGATGTTTGCTGTTACCTTAACGTCGGAAAAGCCTTTCTTCTGGAAGTAATCGGTGAGGTTCCGCTGTCCTTCTTCCACCAGATCCTGGTCGATGGCGGCCTCGGAATAGATGGGGATCAGCTTCTTCATTTGCCGTCCGGCCAGGAAGGGAATGGCCGAGAGACGGGCGCCAACCGTGCGGACCGTGACCGTCGGACCCACTTCAACCTTGAACGATACATCCACCCGATTGGTCTCCGCGTGGTACTTCGGTGGATTCTCGTGGACGCTGGCGGCCAACCGGCGCTGCCGCATGAGTGTTTTCTTCATCAGCGCTGTCGCCGCGCTGATTCGTTCGGGCGCGTAGGCCTTCCCCGGCTTCAGCAAGCCTCCGGAGAGGCGCGCTCGCAGCGACCGCACGGCGTGCAGCAATCGGTTACTTTCAGGATTGTCAGGCCCCTCGATCTTGAGCGTTGCGATCCGCGCCTGTTTTCCCATTTCCACCGCGAAGGCGACGCTGACCAGTCCGTGGGCGTCGTCGATTTTAGGTTCAGCGTGCACCTTCGCTTGGAAGTAGCCGTTTCCGTGTAGAAAAGCCGTGAGTGCCGCCTCCGCAAGTGGAATGCGAGATGGGTCATAGGGATCTTCATCCGGAAGGTCCACCACCTGCAGAAGGCGCGTATACGAGAAGTACTTTCCAACCCCAGGAAAATCCACAACGCCGAGGAAATAGGCGGGTTCTAGCAGGAAGTTGACCCGCAATCCGGAGACCTCGGGCGCTACGCTGACTTGGACGTTTGGAAAGCCACCCGCTTTTTGCAACGCATCGGCAGTGCTCTGAATCTTCGTTTCGGAGTAGGGTTCCCCTTGTTTTTGCGAGACGTACGGACGCAGAGGCTCCAGATCGCGATGTGGATTCGCAATGAGCGAAACAGCACTTACGTTTTGCCCCTCATAGGCAGCCTGCGGACCTTGGGGTGCAAGCTGGGCAAAGGCTGCCGCCGCGACGAGGAATATGAATCCGAAAACCGACAAGCGCATAAAAAAGGGGACGAACCCACTTTCAGGAAGCGCCGGTCTGGCAGGCGCCAAAGCGGCTTTCATCTGCAGGCGGACTGTTCCGAAGGTGCGGGATGTGATGCGATTGATTCCGAATGAGTTGTCGGCGAGAAACGGGGACTGGCGTTGTGGCTCAACCTTGTTCTCGCCCTTGTCGTCAGCTTTGAGTTCCGCACGCTCAAGCTTGAGGTCGGCCTTTTCGGTGTCTTCCTGCGAGTGAACAGACACATCCTCACCGGCAGCCATCGACATAGCCCCAGCCACCAGGCCGGCAACCCCGCGACCGATACACTGCTGTGAGTCGCGTGCGACCCATCAACGCCTCCCTTGGACGGTCACAGGCAGCGTAGCCTCAGGCCGGAGTGAGAGTCTGAGCAATATTGAGCACAGGGCGGACCCGATTGCTACATCTGTGAATTAAAACTGCACCCAGTTCGGCCGTCTCTTGAGTGATTGCTTTGGGCCGAGGATCACTTCTGCCCGTTCGGTGGGATACACAAGTAGATGAGACAGTTTACAAATGTTGTTGCCCACATTGACCGTCCGCCGAAACCCCGCCAATGCCGCCAGCGCCTGCCAATGCTTCGGATGCGGTCGGTAGGCCCATGATGAGCGTAACGGCGAGCACTTAGGGAGGTGCGCCACTTGACCGCCGAGCACTGGCTTCTTTCTCGCTCAGTTGGCGAAGACAGGCCATAGCGCTCATCGGGGGGAGCGTAACGGGAATTTTCGCCAACCATCCGGCTAACGCTGGAGGTAAACTACCCACCGGGGTGGCCTGTGAAAT
>JADGNQ010000300.1 GCA_017883385.1 Candidatus Sulfotelmatobacter sp. | reverse complement strand
CATCTGGGTCACCGGCTTGGGCAACAAGGCGGATGTGCGGCTGGATCTACCAGCTGTAGCTATCAGCAATCAACAAGTGCTGACGTTGGTACTTACCGCCACGACCGGGGGAGTCCTGGTCGACGGATGGCTCGTAACTCAGCAAGGGGCAGTGACTGCACAGGCAAATGCTTTTGCCCGAGTACGCGTCGCCGCGAGTATTGCTGCTCTCGGAACCGTCGTTGCTACTGCGAACGGCGTCCTCCTTGACGCCTCCACTTTGGTGTCCCCGGCGCTAGACACGTATGGCCTTGTACCAGCGGGCGCGCTGTCGATGAGTGTCGTAGTGAACGGCAACCCGATCACCGTGCCAAACCTAAATGCCGCGGCCGGTGCAGATCTGACTTTACTGGCTGTTGGTACGGCTGCATCGCCGCAGTTTTCCTTGCTCAGCGACGACAACAGACTCCCGCTCGGAGGCGTAGCCAAGCTACGACTGGTAAATGGTATCAATGGCCTCGCCGGCAACATTTCGCTCACCGTGGACGCCAACTTGGTCGCGCAGAACGTGGCTCTTGGAACAGCTTCCGCTGCGGGGACAGTCGTAACCACCAGCAATGTCTCTCAACTGCAGGTGAACGGACCGGGGAACGTGTCCCTGGGCACATCCGGCGCGACACCGAAATCCGAGGGGGTGTATAGCGTGTTCACGCTGGGGGACAATACCGCTCCTGTCGAAATTGTAAGAGCCGACCGCTGAGCGAAGGCTATGGACAAAGAGGGTGGCCAGCGCTGGCCGCTATGGAAAGCTGTCCATAGCGGCCAGAAGCGGAGCGTCGCGCGGAGCTAGTCGTTACATCCCGAGAACCGTCCTGATCGCGACAGCCAGAGCGTCGAACTGGAAAGGTTTGGACACATAGCCATCGGCTCCGCTGGTCAAGCCTTGCAGCACGTCTTCCGGGCTTGTCCGGCCCGTGAGCATGATAACCGGGACGGAGCCAAGCTTGGGGTGCTTGCGCACCTTTTGCAGAAGATCGAAGCCGCTCATACCCTGCAGCCCCACATCGAGGAGTATCAGATCGGGAGACGGCACCTTCTGCAGTTCGCCGAGTATGGTCTGCCGATCGGATGCCGTGCGCACATAATAGCCATCCAGGGTGAGTTTCCTTGCCAGGATTTGCACCAACGGCACATCGTCGTCAATGCACAGGATGTATCGTTTGGCCCCAGGCGCGAGAGGTGCAACCGCTGTCGCCGGGCGCACGATGTTGATGCAATAGCCGGCCTGCCGCAGCTTGGCGGTTCCGTCGCTTACAACCTTTCTCTGGGCTTCCGAAACCGTGACCAATGCCGGAGGGGGTTTCGGTGAGGGGGGTGGCGGAGCTTTCGGCGCGCCTTCAAATATTTGAGTGAATTCGAGGTCGTCATCGTCACTATTCGACGTTGCGTTCATATTATTTCGGCGATAAGAAATTCAGACTTTTACATTTTCGCACGTCTGGCCGATCGGCACTGCGCTGGCCCGACAATACGTGACGGTCCTCTTCCCGGTGGAACATGTGACTGCGATGGTTCGCGTGCTGATAGTCGCAAATCGGCCAGGAGCGGTTATTCAGATATCCCGTATTCGCTCGTCTTATCCGCCTGGACTTTCAGATTAAGCAGTTCGGACGTTACTGGGCGGTCCATTTTCCATCTTTTGAACGCCAGGGGAGGTAAAGCTGGACCCCGCAGCCCAGACATTTGCCGCCCAACGTTCCTTGCCCACCCAGCCATAGGGGAAATCTGCAGTTGGGGCATCTCCAGACTCGAATAATATAAACGCCAAATCCGAAGACCCCTAACATCGTGGCCGCAGCGAAGACCTTCGTCAGAATGGGAGGGGCCGCCAGCTGGTTCACGGCCACTAAGAGCCCAACCGGAAGGACAATAAACGCGCCCGCGCTCTTCCAAATCCGATTGCGCCTCCGGCGATACTCCAGTTGAATGGCGGTGGGTTCTTCGGGCATGTTAAAAGGACAGGATTACTTACCTATCGCGGCTCGAGACACGACATAAGAGGCGTTGTACGACGCTGCACCCGCGTCGCCGAGCGCAAACGGCGGACAATCGATTCGTTGTCCAAATAAGGTGTCTTGCACATTCCGCCTTCGCCGGTCCCGATTCAGCTACGCCAAGGCCACCTCTACCATCGCATCGAATGCCGCTTGCCCCGCCGAAAACGCAAACAGATCGACCGCGGCATCCGGCAATACTGCTGTCCCGGCCGTGAGGCGGTTTAGGCCGGGCCATCCGTCGCGCATCCACACGGTGCCGGCGCGTATGCGGTCGGTAACGCGCGCTCGCGCCGCTAGTTCCCCGCGCTCGTTGAAGATGCGGATCGCCGCACCGTCCACAAGCTGGCGCATCGCGGCATCCGCTGGGGAAATCCACAACGTCGGCTCTGCTTCGCGCCGTGCCAATGTCGGCAGTTCCCGGCCGTTGTTGTAGAAACTGTGAAAGTGCGTCATCGTGCGTCCCTGGGCGAGTACGAGCGGGTGAATGTGCGGCGCCTGCCACATGGATCCGTCGTGCGACGGAAGGGTCGGCAGTCCGAGGCGCCCTGCCTGCTCCGAGTAGAACTCGATCTTCCGCGACGGCGTATCGAAGTCCAGCGCCGGGTTGGCGACGTGCGACACATTGAGGGCTCGAATGCCGCCTTGCGCACGCAACGCCGCCACCGTCGCATGCCCGGTGCAGGGATGATCGAGGATGGCATCCACCATCGCCTCCTCCGAGGCCCACGGATGAAAGCCCTCCAGGTTGAGCCGCTCGGCCAGCTCTTTGACCAACGCGTAGAGTGAGCGCGTTTCGCCAGGCGGGGCGAGCGCCTGTTCCATCAGATAAAGATGCGTATGCGTCATCTTGCATCCCACCTCCTCCAGCCAGGCGGTGCCCGGCAGCACGACGTCCGCGAAGCGGCGCGCCGTTTCGTTTAGGAACAAGTCGTAGCTGACGACGAGCGCCGTCTGCTGCAGACCTAACGCCACATCGCCGGCGTCGGCGAACGAAGACAGCATGTTCGTGCCCATCAGCAGCAAGGTCTGGATGTGTCCCTCGCGCAATGCTGCGGTCACGGCGGACATCTGGTTCGGGATGATGGGTCCGCGTGCCCTGCGTCCAGGTTCGACGATGCTGCCCAGGCCGCGGCCGTGGGCTGCGCTGCCATGGCGCGGACCAAATCCACCACCTGGAATGCCGACGTTCCCGGTCAGCGCCGGCAGGCAGGCGATCGCGCGCCCCGCTTGCCAGCCGTTGGCGCCCTTGTGCATCGAACTCCCGCCAAGCACGATCATCGCTGGCCGCGTATCCGCATAACGCCGGGCCAGCGCCACGATCCGGTCGGCCGAAATGCCGGTGATCTTGGCAGCCCACGCCGGCGGGTACGCCTGCAGATGCGTGGCGAGCCGGTCGAACCCGACTGTATGTTTCGCGACGAACGCCGTGTCGTGGCGCTGCTCTGAGCAGATAACCTGCATCATCGCCAGCGCCAGCGCGCCGTCGGTGCCGGGCCGGATGATCAGCACGTCGTCCGACTTGGCGGCCGCCTCGGTACTGCGTACGTCGATCGTCACGATGTGCGCGCCGCGCCGTTTCGCCGCCAGCAAATGGCGCGCGGTATTCGGCTGGCTGGCGAGGTTGGCCGCCCAGAGGATGATGAGCTGCGAATGCTCGCCCATATCCTCCTTCGTGTTAGTCTCGAGCACGCCCGTGAGCCCGAGGCCGAACGCGCCCAGACCCCAACAGATCATGCTCGGGCTCCAGAACTGGCTGCCATGGAACATCGCGAAGCGCGCCAGGAGTTGCGCGTTGATTCGCGTGCCGTAATTAGTCGTGAAAGTGCCGTGGCCCGGCCAGATGCCCACGGCCTCCGGCTTTCCCATGCCCGCGACGATCCGGTCCAGAGCTTCGTCCCAGGTGGCGCGCCGGAATTCGTCGCTGCGGTGATCGCGAATCAGCGGATGCAGCAGGCGCGCGGGGTTGTCGATGACCTCACGCGACGCTTGCCCGCGAATGCAAAGGAAACCTTGGCTATCCGGATTTGCCTCATCGCCCTTGACGCCAACAAGCTTGCCGTCGCGTACCTCGGCCAGCATGCCACAGAGCGTGGGATGGCAGTTCATCGGGCACATCGTACGGACGATCTTTGAAGAACGCTCGGTCACCGGCGACTCCTTGATTCGCACGTGCCCAGAAAGGGAGTCGATCAATGTAGCAGGAAATCCTGGACATTGCCCTATCTCCAGTTGCAGGCCCTTCGATCCTGTTACATTGCATCCACCTCTGGTAGGATCGAACGCAGAGGGTAAGACCTGCGGCCGTCTCGGCCGAAGTCATTCATGAAAGGAGAAGTTTCGTGTTTGCCATATCACCGGTCACCAAGAAAGCAGCGGCGCTCGTATCGTTGTTGTTCCTGATCTCGCTGTCCCATCCTGTCCTGGCGCAAACCAAACCCAAGCGCACGGATGTCGGGGGAGCGACTCCCCAGTCCCTCCTCTGGGTGGGGAACAGTTTTTTTTACTACAACAACAGCATGCACAGCCATGTCGCGAACCTGATACGGGCTGCCGATCCGCAAAGCCGGCCCCGCGCCGTGTCGGTGACAATCAGCGGGTCGGGCATCGATTGGCACGACATGGAGTCCTATTTCAGGCCGAACGGAATCGGGAGGTATTCATTCGTCGGGGACAACGAGATCGTCTTCAACAAACCCGCGCGGCAGTTTGATGCGGTCATCATTGCCGACT
>JADGNQ010000025.1 GCA_017883385.1 Candidatus Sulfotelmatobacter sp. | reverse complement strand
GTGACGATAGCGGACGAGGTGGATGCGCAATTGAAGCAGCAGATGCTGCGCTTCATGGCTTCAGATGTCGCGAAGGCAGCCAAAGCAGCGAAGGCAGCAGCCTAGCCTACTCTCCCTCGATGCAGTCCGATGACAAGCCCAGAGCACAAACTCGCCGAACCAACGAATACGATTGGTAGCCACGCGTGCGTCCTGCTCATTGCGGCTGACGCAGACGAGGCGGCAAGAGTTTTAGGCGAATTAGGTTCCGTAACGGAAGAGCGGTTCCAAGTGGAGTGGGTTACCGAACTCTCCCGGGGAATCGAGCGGTTGCGTGACGGAGGCGTGGGGGCGGCAGTGCTCGATCTGAACCTGCCCGGCAGCCTAGGCGTCGAGACGTTCGATGAGCTTTTTCAGGCTGCGCCTGGTGTGCCCATTTTGATCTTGAGTGACCCTGATACTGAGGCCATGGCCAGGCAAGTTGTAGAGCGCGGAGCGCAAGATTACCTGCTCAAGGAGCAAGTCGACGGCTACCGGTTACGGCGGACAGTGCGCACGATGATGGACCGCCGTGCGGCGGAGGCAGTGGCGCTGGAAAACGAGGTGGCCAACGCCACGCTTGATTCGATAGGAGAGGCGGTACTGCGCACCGATATTAGTGGCAACGTCACCTATTTAAATCGAATCGCGGAAAAGATGACTGGGTGGGTTCGAGAGGAGGCGCTGGGGCGGCCGATAACGGACGTGCTCCGACTCGTCGATTGTGTTAGCGGAGCGGCCGTCGACAATGCTGTGGCGACCGTCATACACGGGGATGGAACCGCGACGGCCATGATCAGCTTTATAAGCTGTACGCTGGTTCGACGCGACGGTATCAAATTAGGAATCGAAAACAGGGTAACGGTTGTCGATGACCAGGCCGGTAATCGAATCGGAGCAGTAGTGGTTATCCGCGACGTCGGTGCCGCCCGGGCCGCTTCACTCGAAACGTCGCGCGCATCGCAGCACGATGTGCTGACTAATTTGCCAAACCGAACCCTATTCAACGACCGCTTGAAGCAAGCGATTTCACTGGCGGAACGCCAGGGCAAACAACTCGCGGTCTTGTTTGTCGATCTAGATCATTTCAAGAGAATCAACGACTCACTGGGCCATACGATGGGAGACAACCTGCTGCGGTCGGTGGCTGGGCGCTTGATGGCTTGTGTCCGGCGGACGGACACCGTATGTCGGATGGGCGGAGACGAGTTCGTCATACTGCTCTCCCAGGTGGAGCACGCGGAAGACGCAGCCCTTACAGCGCGAAAAATCCTGAGGGCCGTCGCGGCACCGCACATTATCGACAATAAGAGTCTTGATGTGAACGTCAGCATTGGAGGGAGTACTTACCCCGATGGCGCGCAGGACGCGGAAAGCTTGCTGGGTCAGGCGGACGCGGCGATGTACGAAGCCAAGCAACACGGGCGGAATCGCTATGAGTTCTTCCGAAGTGACATGCGCAGGCGCCTGGCAACGCGCCTGGCGTTGGAAGGAGATTTGCGGTACGCGCTGGGACGAAACGAATTCGTGCTGCACTACCAGCCTAAGATTGATCTGAAGACGGGGCTGATTACGGGGATGGAGGCGCTGATCCGCTGGCAACATCCCGAGCGGGGAATGCTGCTTCCGGCTGCTTTCGTGCCCATCGCGGAAGAGTGCGGTTTAATTTTGCCCATCGGACAGTGGGTATTATTGGAAGCGTGTAGACAATCCCGAGCGTGGAGCGATTCCGGGCTCGGGGTTATGCCGGTCGCGGTGAACGTGTCCGCGGTCGAATTTCAGGGCAAGGATTTTCTGTCGGGGGTTCGGGCCGTGTTGATCGCTACCGGCATGGAGCCGCAAAATCTTGAACTGGAACTAACCGAGAGCGTGTTGATGGCGGACGCGGAATCTGCCATGGTCACGCTACTTGCGCTGAAGGCGATGGGCGTACGGCTGGCCATCGACGACTTTGGCACGGGTTATTCCAGCTTTACTTATCTGCGCCGTTTTCCGGTGGATACGCTTAAAGTCGATCAATCGTTCGTGCAAGATATAACGGCGGACCCGGAAGGCAAAACCATGGTGGACGCAATGATAAACATCGGAAAGAGCCTGAACCATCGGGTCATTGCGGAAGGGGTAGAAACCCGTTCGCAACTCGATTTCCTTCAACGCCACGGGTGCGGTGAGGGGCAAGGTTATTATTTCAGCCATCCGGTTGTGGCCGATCAGGCGGGGAGCCTATTTAAGGCCGATTTACAACAAGGACCTCACTGTTAGACCGTGTAAGTAATCGGCCCACTCTTTTGAGGGTGGCTAGTTTGCGCCAATCTATGCTGAGGGTGTTGGTTGTGTGGGCGAGGTCAAAAATACGGGCCGTGTGCAGCGCCTAAAGGCGCGATTGATTATTCAGCCTTTGCGCTATGCCTGAAGGCATAGCCTGGAACGAATCGTGAGTTTCTCCGCAGCCTGTTCCAGTCGTGGGCCCGCACCCTGTTAACGGTCCGACAACGTCAAGAACCGGGACCGTCGCACGGTCCCGGTCTCTTTAGAGCCGCGATTACGGATGGTGCTTGCAGGAAGCTACCATGCCGGTCTGGATGGCGGTCCTTCCCGATGTTCCATTCTGGGTGTGGCCTCCGCTCTCACCTTCCGCACCGGCGCAGCTGTAAATCGCATTCACCGCGAAAGGAGTAGGTAGATTCTGCGCCGGCGACCCGGCGACGGTGTTGTAGTAGAGCCAGCCCTCCGGCGACGAGTTGTTTACGGTGCCGGTGGTGGAAGCGCAAATCCATGCCGCCATCGCAGTATGCGCAAGCGAGGTATTCTGGATGGCTGGCTGGGCTACGCCTTGCGCCGCCCAGATCGGGTCGTCCTGCAACACTACGGTCGAATCCTCACAGCTGGCGTGCCCAGACGCTTCGAGCGTTCCGGTGTCCTTCGAGATTTGCACCAACTCCGGCTGCAGAGGCGAATAGGTCGGTTCGTACCGAGCATCGGTGTAGAGAGTTCCGCTCACCGGCCAACCCTTGCATTCCGGTTCTGACGCGCTGTTCGGGCAGATCGTCACCGCTTGCGCGCTACTCTGGCACCCCGTTTTTATGTCCGCCAGTGGCGGACCCGCAATCAGTTCTGCGTTGTCGAGGGTCGCTCCATACCAACTGAGCGAGTAGGCAACCGCCGCAGACCCTGCACTGATGCCCTGCGCACACATCCCAGCGGCTGTACCGCTGTGGAACAGGTTGTCATGGACAAACTTCAAGAAACCAGCCGGACGGCAGGCCGCATTGAGAACATTGGCATTGCTGCCTGAGACCGTAAAGCCCCAACCTGTCGTGGCCCAATCGATCTGTACCACTTGAAAGTTATTCGGTGGCGAGTAGTAGTTGTCTACGTATTGATTAATATCCGAGTCGGAGAGTGAACCGGGTCCTCCCGAAAAAAATACGACCGTGGATGCGGTCGACGGTCCCGCGACCCCGAAGGTCAGGGCCAGGTCAGGCACGTTGCTGACTCCTTGCGCGGCACAATGAAGAGTGGCGCCGAAGCATCTGCCGTGCGCCAACATGTTTGATGAGAAGTCGCTGGGACAACTGGTGAGGGTGTGCACACCGGTAACAGTACCCGGCGTGAGTGGCGGGGTCTGAGCAAGCGCCGCATGCCCACAGGTTAGGACGAATAGCGCCGCTATTAACGCAGAAAGTAATCTTCGCAATGTCATAGTCTTTTCCCCTCTGGAATGACGGTTCACAACTGGTGATGGGATTGGCTGTTTTGGGAACCCCGGTTGAGTACCTGAGAACGAGTTGCGGCACTATACACGTTTTCAATGGTCGCGCCAGAGTGAAGCGGAGGTCTGTTACAAAAACAGAACGGCCGGATGGCCAGCCTTTCGTTCGTAACAGCGGGGTTCCCTCATCGGCTGCAAGACGGGAGGCGGCTGGTGGCGAATGTCAACGCCAAAGAGTGGGCAAGCGCGGACGATTGGGTTGGGGCGACCACGCCCGGTTTGACACCGTATCACGGGTTACCTAGACTCCCTGTGTAGCGCTTTGCGAGGACCATTCATGGGCTGGCTGCAAAACAAGTTTGAAAAGAATTTCATGATCAGCACGGTTGATTACGTCTTCAACTGGGCGCGCAAGTCGGCGGTATGGCCGATGACGTTTGGTCTGGCCTGCTGCGCGATCGAAATGATCGCCTCTTCCACCTCGCGTTTCGATATTGCGCGCTTCGGGTCGGAAGTGTTCCGTCCCAGCCCGCGCCAGAGCGACCTGATGATCGTGGCCGGCACGGTTACGCTGAAGATGGCGCCCGTGGTAAAGCGCATCTACGACCAGATGCCCGATCCGAAGTGGGTGATCTCGATGGGCGCGTGCTCGTCGGTGGGCGGCCCGTTCAATACTTATGCGGTGCTGCAGGGTGTCGACAAGATCGTCCCGGTTGACGTTTACGTTACGGGATGTCCGCCGCGTCCCGAGAATCTTTTCTACGCGCTGCTCAAGCTGCAGGACAAGATCGACACCATGACGCTGGCGAAGAAGCCCACTGAAGTCCGCCTCGATCCGAACATGGTGGAGAACTTCAAGCGCCAGGTGATGATCGCGCAGACGTTGCAACCGAAGTAAGCTGTCAGCTCTCAGCTGTCAGCAAAACAAAATCACGTAGGGACGGACGCCCCTTCGACTGCGCTCAGGGCAGGCTTTCGTCCTTCCGGCCGAGCAAATCTCGGCTGCCTCTTCCACAAAGACGAACCGATGCCCAACTTCATCAAACTCACTACGCAATCCGACCTCCCCGCTGCCGACGAGGCCAAAGAATTCCCGTGCGGCGAGAAGACTATCTGCGTCGCGAATGTGAACGGCACCTACAGCGCGATGGACAACGTCTGCCTGCACCGCGGCGGCCCGCTCGGTCAAGGCATGATCGAGAATGGCAAAGTCGTCTGCCCCTGGCACGGCTGGCAGTGGGATCCCAAAACCGGCGAGGCCGCGCACAACGCCAACGCGAAGGTTGCGGTGTATCCGCTCAAGATCGAAAGCGGCGACGCGCTGATTGAAGTCTAGTCGGGGCTATCCCAGCAACTTCAGGAACTTGCCCGGTTGAATGTCGAAACCCGGAAAGACCGCGGCCAGATTTTTGTTCCCCATGTGCCGATCGACCGCTTCTCCGATCACCTGGCGGAAGTCTGTCGTCAACGCCAGGTCGCGGCCTTCGTACAGTTGCGATTGATCGAGACCGGGCCAGCGCCCGTACACCTTGCCGCCCTTCACCGGTCCGCCCAGAACGAACATCACATTGGCGTGGCCGTGGTCGGTGCCGCGATTGCCGTTCTCGCGCGCGGTGCGGCCGAACTCCGACATAGTGACCACGACGGTCTCTTCTCCCAGATTGCCGAGATCGGTCCAGAAGGCGGCGAGCGCTTGCGAGAAATCGCTCAACACGTTGGCCAACTGGCCTTCGGTCGCGCCTTCGTTGACGTGGTGGTCCCATCCGCCGATGTCGGCAAATGCGACTTGCACTCCGAGATTCGCCTTGATGAGCTGCGCGAGCTGGCGCAGGCTTTCGCCGAAACGTCCTTTCGGATAATTCGCGCCCGCAGCAGCCGTGTACTTGCCGGGATCGGCGGCCTTCAGCATCTTCACCGCGTCGAAGGTTTCCTCTCCGGTGCCGTGAAGCACGCTGTCGGACGAGTGATCGTACATGGCCTCGAACGCGTTCGCCGCGGGAGAGGCTTTCGGATTCTTCCCACCCACCGAAAAGTCGTTGATGTTGTTCATTGCGACCGCAGGCTCGGAGCCGCTCAAGATACGCGGCACGGATGGCCCCAGCGCAATCGCGCGAAACGCTGATTTCTGCGGCAGCGGCGGCAGGTTATGAAGCGAGCGGTTGAGCCATCCGTCTTCGATGGCTTTCACGCCGGGGGTGCCGGTTTCCATGAAGTCCTGGGCATCGAAATGGGAGCGTGTGGTGTCAGGGGATCCGGCGGCGTGAACGATCGCCAGGTGGCGCTGCTGCCACAGCGGCTGAAACGCCGCGAGCGACGGATGCAATCCGAACCGGCCGTCAAGATCGATGACCGCCTTGCGCGGAATGTTGATGCTGGGGCGCAGCGCGTAGTACTGCGGTTCGGCGTAGGGGACTACGATGTTCAGGCCGTCGGCGGCACCGCGCTGGAAAATGACGACCAGGCGCTTGTTGCTCATGCCGCCTTCCGCAACACCGAAAGCGGCGCGCGTGAGAAAGCTCGGAACAGCCGCTGTGCCGACGACGGCGAGCGCGCTGTTGCGAAGGAAGATGCGACGTGTGAGCGACATAAACACTCCGTAGAGACGTAGCTTGCTACGTCTTCTTTGCGCGTGGATAGAGAGACGTAGCAAGCTACGTCTCTACGAATAGCTCATTTCCTCTGAAATTCCGGCGAGCCCAGCAGCAGGCCTGCAATGGTGCTCGCGTCTGGCGGACGCGTAACGTCTGCCGGCTTGCGCTGCGGACTCTTCTTATTCTTATCTGGCTGATCCGGCGCTCTGGTCTTCGCCGGTGCTTCAATCTGCGCCACGATTGAGTCGTGAGTCTGCTTTGACACGTCCGCCGCGAGCAGCTTGGTTTCCAAGGCAGAGAGCGCGGAGGTAGCATCTGGCGGCGGAGGTCCTCCCGCCAACTGCGTCACGTCCAGCTTCATGCCGTGGACCTTGCCGCTGGTCAACGCCAGCGCGAAGTTCATGCGGTTCAGCAGCGCGGACGAACTCACCCACGTGTCAGCCTTCATCGAATAGCCGGTGGGAGGCTGCGCTCCGTAAAGAGGCATGCCCATGTCGCCGAGCTTGCGCGCCAGAGGCATGGCATCGTCCACATCGGCGCCGGTGGCGCGGACTGCGGAGGCGACAAACTCGAGCGGCGTTTTCACCTTCGCCCGATAGGTCCCGTCGGCCCAAAACTCGGGCGAATGAAACAGCGTGGTCAGAACCTCGCGGATGTCACCTTTCTTCTTCTCGAAGGTCTTCGCCATGCGATCCACCAGCGCCGGCGGCGGATCATCCGACACAAAGCGCTGCGCCAGTTTCAGTGAAATGAAATGCGCCGTTTGCGGGCTCGTCGCCAGGCGGCGCAATACTTCCCTGCCCTCTTCCTCGCCTTTGGGCTTGATGCGATGTCCCAGAACAAACTTGGGCCCAGGTTCGTGCATACGCGGCTCGAAGCGGAAGCCTCCGCCTTCGAAAGGCTTGTCGATGGTCCACCCCGTGAAGACCTTGGCGACCTCGGTCACATCGCGCTGCGAGTAGCCGCCGTTCACGCTGAGCGTGTGCAACTCCAGCAACTCGCGGCCATAATTTTCGTTCAGGCCGCTATTCGCCTTGCGCTTCTCGTTGGCGTTTGGATTCCGTCCGGGATAGCGCCGGGGACGGTAGGGTCCGTAAGGACCGACGGCTCGCGGGGGAATGCCGAGCGCCTGCATCGACCTGGGCCCCACACTCAACCAGTTGTCCAAATAGAACAGCATGGCCGGACTCTTGGCTGTGGCCACCAGTAGATCTTCGAACTTGCCCAGCGCACGTGGGCGAATCACGTCCTGCTCGTAGTTGGTGAGCAGGACGCGATCGGCGCCCTTGTTGACGAATACGTTGAAGTGGTTAAACCAGAAATCGGTCATCACTTCTTCGAGCTGGCGCTCGCTGTAGATGGCTCGTAGCAGCTTGGCCTGGACCAACTCATCCGACACGACGGCCTGCGGGTTGTTCATGGCCAACAGCGTTTCCTTCTGCCTGGGATCGAGACCGGCAAGGACTTCCTGCCCCTTGCCTCCGCGCAGAGAGTCGGCGAACGCGACCTGCTCGTCGGCCGACATGGTCATGACCTTTTTGTAGCGCTGGTCGGGAGGAAAGTCGATCAGTCCCTGAACCTTCAAATCCGCGTAGAGACGATCTTCGCGGCGGCGCGCTTCCGGATCGTCCACTGGCGTGGACTTCGGTTCCGCCGGAGGAGCCATGGATGTTTCGCTGGTTGACGCGGAGCTCGACGCACTCATGGCGTTGGCGTCGGCAAGGTTGTTGGGCGCATTCCCCGCCGCATCTCCGCTGGCGGCGGCCGCTGCGGCGAGTTCCTCGGCTGTCTTCGCGGTGTCTGACGCGGCCGGTGAACCGGGAACGGGAGCGGGTGCTTGAGCGGGAACAAGAGCGGCGGATTCCTTCTTCTCTTCCTTCTTGTCTTCCTTCTTATCTTGCAGACGCGCGATCTGCACTTGAAACACTGCGCGCCGTGCGGGGTCGGAAGGCATAGGTTTCTTGCCATCCATGACCTGCTTGATCATCTGGTTGTCGGGGAATTCTTCGACGATCTCCCTTGAACTCATGCGCAGCGTACGGAACGAGATCAAGCGGGATTCCACGGCGTTATCTGGAATTCTTTCGGGGCGCAGTTGCGAATCGATCCAGGCGTCGACGCCCGTCGCCATGACTTGCTCGACATCGCCTGGCCGCGCACCGAATGTGAGGCGATTGAGCGCATGCACGGCTCGCTTCTGCTCGGTCGGGCTCGAAGCCGGTACCTTGTCCTTCTTCTTGGCAAGCAGTCGCGGCACGGCGCAGGCGAGGCTCACACACATCAGAAGCAACCCGAACTTGCGGAGGCTGGATGTCATGCAGGACCGGCTCTCTCACAGTATGAACCCGAATGGCGGAAAAAGTTGCTGGGGTGGCCGATTCCTAAAGACCGCGAAAGAGATTGTGGAACCGGCGTTTCGGAGAGGCTGCGTGAAGCAGTGAGTGGTTGGAGGTCTAGGAACCGCTCTCCTTCGTCAAATACACTTTGCCGCGCGAGACTTTGTGCTGCAGAGAAGCCGCGAGTTGATCGATGTCACCTGCCGCAATGTTCACGGTCGTGCTGCCCTCAAGCATGGGAGTCCGGTTGCTGCCCACCGCGTCGCGGCGCACCTGAATCAACAAGCCTTGCACCACGTTCGGGTCGAACTTCTGAGGAGCCATTCGCACCAGGTCGCTCAGGGCGCTGCCCACCGAGAACGGCGCGCGATACGGACGAATGGTTGTCATGGCATCGAAGGAATCGGCGAGTCCCACGATGCGCACCCCCATGGGCACGTCGGCCTGGACCAACTTGTCGGGGTAACCGGAGCCGTCGCTGCGCTCATGGTGCCACCGCACCGCCTCGGGAATGTTGGGCCAGGGAAACTGCACACTGCTGACGATCTGATGGCCGACGATCGTGTGGTCCGCCATCTCGCGAAACTCCTCGGGATTGAGAGCACTGGTCTTGCCGAACAGGCGGCGGTCGACGGCAACTTTTCCAATGTCGTGCAGATATCCGGCGCTGCGCAGCGCGGCGACTTCGCTGGGCTCCATGCCCATCGCCTCGCCGATGGCGGCCGCGTAGCGCCCGACGCGCAAAGAGTGGCCATGAATATTCACGTGCTTCACGTCGATGGCCGTGGCAAAGGCTTCGAGCGCGTTGTCGTAGAAACCGTGCAGCGAGGCCATGAGCCGGAGATTTTCCGACACGCGCTGTGTGATGCTTTGCGTCAGCGCATGATTCTGCACGGCCAGCGCAATGTAGTTGCACAGCAGATCCATGGCGTCGAGTTCGCTGTCTTCATAAAGCGCATCGCCCGGGCGGCGTCCGAGCGCGACCACTCCGGCGAGACGTCCTCCAGCCTTCAGCGGGGCGAGGCACTTAAACAACTCCGGCGCGACGTTGCCGTTGGAACTCAGGAACACCGAATACGTCGAAGCGTTCAGCACAATGGGACCACGCGCCGCGGTAAGCGCATGCACATGCTTGGGAAGGAGAGGAATGAAGGCGGGATCGGGCATCAGGGCAAAGCCCTGGGCCGAGGCGGAGGTCAGCATGGCAGGCTTGTCATTGAACAGCAGGAGCGCGCCTTCGCGTGCGCCCGCCGCTTCCATGACTGCAGACAGCATGAGACGCGCAGTCTCCGAGAACTCGCGCTCCGCCGTTAGCGCGGGCCCGAGTTCCGAGAGCGCCTCAACCGTGTGCAACAGCCGCCGCAAATTGTTAGTCTGAATCGCCACGCAGGAAGTGGGAGCCAGATCGCTGAGCAAGATGAGCGTAACATGCTGCAAATGCTGCGAGGGGATTCGCTTGTTGGTTACCTTGATGCGGTGACAAAAATGAAAACATCGTGACGACGCTGATTCCGCCACGATAAGGCCATGGACGCTGACCAGAACAGTTCGGTGCTAATCACGGGCGGCTGCGGATTCATTGGCCGCGCCGCGGCAAAACTTTTACAGCGTAAAGGCTACGGCGTGGTTTGTATGGATGCCGCACCATCCGCCAGCGCGGTGGCATATGACCAGGAGTCAGGCCGGGAGATTCTGTGCGATATCACCAACGTCGACGAATTGCAGCGCGTGTTTGCGGCAGAGGCGATCGGCGGAATCATCCATCTGGCGGCGATTTTGCCGACTGCGGCCCAGCGCGAGCCGCTACGGGCAACACGCGTGAACGTCGAGGGCAGCCTCAATCTGCTGGAAATGGCTCGGCGGTTCGGCGTGCGCCGGTTTGTATTTGGAAGTTCCCTCAGCATCTATGGGACTTATCCTGCGGATCAGGTGGTGTCGGAGGCGGAGCGGGCTGCGCCGGAAGATCTCTACGGGGCGGCAAAGCTTTATGTCGAACGGCTCGGGGAAACATATCGCGATTGCCACGGTTTGGAATTCGTCAGTCTGAGAATCGGACGCGTGGTTGGACCCGGGGCGCAATCGGCGTCGTCGGCGTGGAGAAGTCAGATCTTTGAACTTCTCGACGCGAATCGTTCGACCGAGATTGCATTGCCGTATGCGGGGTCGGAGAAACTCCTGATGGTGCACGTCGACGATGTGGCAAGAATGCTGCTGGCACTGCTGCAAGTCTCGCGCCCCGCGCATGCTGTCTATAACGCGCCATGTGAATCGGTGGTGGTGGCCGACTTGAAGCGCGAGGTGGAGTCGTTGAACTCGAACATCCGCGTCAAGCTGGGCGAGGGGTTTGCGGTGGGGAATCCGCGATTGTTGGACTGTAGCCGTTTCCAGCGGGAATTTGGGTTCGTTATAGTACCGATCATCGAGCAGTTGACCAGAGCCGCGACATAAATCCGCCCTGTCATCCTGAGCGAAGCGAAGGACCTATGGAGTTGTCGGGCAGCACCAGCGCCCACCAGCAGAGTACAGAGATCCTTCGCTTCGCTCAGGATGACACTCGTTATTCGACACCGTCTCCGCGCGGGTACGCTAGAAGTGCTCGCGCAGTTCCGCGAAGCGGCCTACGATAAGCAACTTCTGTTGCGGCGGAGCAGCGTTGATTTCCTCGTGTTCCAGAATCCAGGTGTCGCCGTGAGGCACGAAAACGGCGTGCAGGCCGGCGGCCAGCGCGGGATTGATGTCCGACTTCGGACTGTTGCCGACCATCCATGTGGAATCGTGCTCGAGTTCGAACTTTTCCACAACACGCGCGTAAGCCGCGGGATCCTTCTCGGCCACAATCTCGACCGCAGCAAAATATTCCTTCAGGCCGGAGCGCTCGACTTTTCCCGTCTGCTCGGCGATGGCGCCCTTGGTCATCAGAATCAGGTGATGGCTCTGCGACAAGTATTGCAGGGTCTCGGGCACCTCGGGCAGCATTTCGACGGGATGATCAGCGATGGTGTGGGCAAAGCTGTTGATCTGTGCGTGCAACCCAGGCGTGACCGGTTCCATGCTCAGGCGCTCAAAGGTATCGACCAGGGCGTGGGCGAAACTGTGCAGACCGTATCCATGCTTCACAATGCATTCGCGCTCCACGTCATTGAGCACCTCGCGCACTTGCTCGGCAGAGAACTCGTGGTGATTCAGAAACGAAATGAAGCTGGCGATGGCGCGCTCGAAGTAGACGTTGTTTTCCCAGAGCGTGTCGTCGGCGTCGATGAGGAGGGTTTGGGGAGGCAAGCTCTTAGCTCTTAGCTCTTAGCCTTTAGCTCAGTCCTAGCGTTTCATCTGATTGGGACTGCGGGAACCTCTGGGGATTCTTCACGAAGGTCCTGTCAAAAGACTTACGCGCCGCGCGCCCACAAACTAAAGTTGCTTGCGCCAAAGGTCAGAAGCTAAGAGCTAAAGGCTAAGAGCTAAGAGCTTCCCTCACACCCAATCCACTTTCGCTTCGGGGCCGATGATTCCCGCCTTGTGGCCCATGTCGAGCAAGCGGCGGACGGCTTCGCGGCCGTCGGGGCCGTAGTCGAGGGTGCGCTCGTTCACGTACATGCCGATGAACTTGTCGGCCGATTGCGTGTCGAGGTCGCGGGCAAACTGCATGGCGTACGACAACGCTTCTTCGCGGTGATCGAGTCCGTACTGAATGCTGTCGCGCACCGCCGTCGAAACTACCGACATAAGGTCCGGACCGAGGGCCCGGCGAACGACATTGCCTCCGAGCGGCAACGGCAAGCCGGTCACCTTCTGCCACCACCGGCCGAGATCCACGATGCGGTGCAGGCCCGATTTATCGTAGGTCAACTGGCCTTCGTGGATGATCAGGCCGGCTTCGTATTTGCCTTCGAGTACCTGTGGGATGATCTGGTCAAACGGCACGATTTGGGTTTCCACTCCGGGAGCAAAAAGCTGCAGCGCCAAGTAAGCGGTAGTGAGCGTGCCCGGAACCGCGATGCGCTTGGTCTTGATTTCGCTCGGAGTGAACGGCCGGGGCGAGACGATCATCGGACCATAGCCCTCACCCACGCTACCGCCGCAACTCATGAGCGCGTATTTATCTTGAACGTAGGGATAGGCATGAAACGAAATCGCGCTGACGTCGTAAACGCCCTCGCGCGCCTTCTGGTTCAGAGTCTCGATGTCGCAAAGCGTATGGCTGAAACGCAGGCCTGGCGTGCGAACCTTGTTCGTCGCCAAGCCGTAGAACATGAAGGCGTCGTCGGAATCCGGGCTGTGCGCCACGGTAATCTCGCGCACCTGACCCGAGGCACTATTCCCCGGCGCTTTTGCTGTTTCCGAGACTGCTGTCATCTGGTGAACTCCACAAAAACCTACTGCTCGACGGTGCTTCTAACGGCACCCCGGCCCCAGCGCGTGGCAATGGCGGCGGCGAACATTACCTTCATGACTTCGGCGGCGATAAACCAATAGAGGCCAAAATAGGCGGCCCTGGCCAGCGAGTGCGTGTACAGGTATAGCCCGGTCAAGCCACCGGCAAAGAGCAATATTTCAGCCAGCAGACCGGCTACCGCCGCACGCGCAAAGGACTTCGCTCCGCGCTCAACAATATATCCGGCGAGGAAAGCGACGAAGGGATAGGCCAGAAGGAATCCGCCAGTCGGGCCGAGCAATTGCAAGATTCCACCGGGACCGGGGCTGAACACCGGCAGTCCTACGGCGCCTTCCGCGAGGTACAGCACGAGGGCCGCAAATCCACGCCGGCTGCCGAGCAGCAAACCAACCAGCAACACACCAAGGTTCTGCACGGTAAGCGGAACCGGCGTGAGCGGCATCAATGGAATCGTGATGTGGGCGCACAACGCCACCACCAGGCTCGCGCCCACGACCAGTGCGACCTGGCGCGACGCCTCAAGAGCCCGTTCTTGCGGGGTGCCTAGAGTCTGAATCGCCAACTTTGTCATACCTGTACCTCCAAATTGCAGAACCTGAACGTCACTCTCCGATTCGGTCCGTCTCACGCTCAGGTTTCCCTTCACTCAAGGTTCCGTCGTGCGAAGCGTGCGCCTTCTGCAGATGCCGCCGCAAGCGCACATACAAGGCGATCGCCACGCACACCACAACCAGCGTGCTCACACCCAGTATCAGAAACCACCAGATCATCCGCACAGCCGATTAGGATAACAGATGCGGTGCAGCTCGGGACGTGATTCCAGCCCGTGGAATAAGCCCCGCAACGATCCGGAGCGCCGATGGCCGGAGAAATGAGCCTAGCTCGTCTTGCGCTCGGCCCTCTTCTGGCGCATCGTCTCCACGCGCTTGAGCACGAACTGCAGGCGGTCGCGTCCCCATTTCGTATGGGTGATGGCTTTCTCGATGTTCTTGAACATTTCAGGATCGCCGATCTTCTCGCGCAGTTCCTTCAGGAAAGGATGGATCTTCGCGAAGATGAGAAACATCTCGCCGCTGAAGGCTGGTTGCAGAAACAAGTCTTCGTTCAACACGCCCTGCAGCACGAACGAAGCGGCCAGGCTCCAATAGCCACCCACCTGTCGCAACCAGTCGTTCTCCTGCGTGCCCATGGCAGAAGCGATTTTCAGAAACTCGTCGGCACTCTGGGGAAAGAATTCTGTGACCCACCAGTTGCGGGCCTTACGCATTTCCGCCTCGCGGCGCAGATCGTACAGTTGCAGAATTAAGTGGGCATCAGCAGTAGTGGGTTTCTTAGACATGGATGTCTCTCCTGGGATTTAGAGAAGAATGGGATTCTGATCGACGCCGTCGTCACGGGTCCCGATGGCTAGACTACATCATCTTCGGTTTACGCGGTCGTAGCCGCTGCTTCCGGCGGCGGCACCGCCCGCTCGAAATCGCACTCTTTGTTGGGGCACGCGATCACCGGTCCGGCCTTCAGATTTTTCTCGACCAGATACTCGCTGCCACAACTCGGGCACTTCTCGGGGATCGGTTTGTGCGCTGAAGTGAACTTGCAGTTGGGATAATTTCCGCAACCGTAGAACGTATTCCCTTTGCGGGCGCGCTTTTCGACCAGTTCGCCGTCTTTACACTCGGGACACTTCACGCCGATGAAATTCTGCTTCACGTACTTGCACTCGGGATATCCGCTGCAGGCGGTGAACTCGCCGAAACGCCCGTGGCGAATCATCATGTTGCGCCCGCACTTCGGGCAAAGCTCGTCGAGCGGAATGTCCGGAACTTTCTTGCCCTGGTCGAGACGCCGCGTGGTCTTGCAATCCGGATATCCCGTGCACGCCATGAACTGGCCGAACCGCCCGCGCTTGAGCACCATCACCCGGCCGCAGTTCTCGCAGTATTCCTCCTGCGTAGTCTCCTGAATGTCGGCGGAGTCGAGGTCGGGCAGATTGATGGGATTCTCTTTGGTGAACTTGCAGGTGTTGGGATCGTCTTTTTCGTAGGTACTGCAGGCGTAGAAGGACCCGTGCTTGCCCCACTTGATCACCAGCGGAGCGCCACAGAGTTCGCACTTCTCGTCCGTGGGCTTCTCCATCCGCTTGATGTTCTCCATATGCTTTTCGGCATATTTGAGATCTTTCTGGAACTTTTTGTAGAAGTCGCCCAGAGCGTCCTGCCACTTTTGTTTGCCTTCTTCGATCTCGTCAAGTTCTTCTTCGAGACGCGCGGTGTATTGCAAATCGAAGATGTCGCGGAAGTTCTCGACCAACAGGTCGGTAACGACCAGACCAATCTCGGTGGGCGTGAATTTGCCCCCGATCTTCTGCACGTACTGGCGCTCTTGAATCGTGGTGAGAATCGCCGCATAGGTCGATGGCCGGCCGATGCCACGTTCTTCCAGTTCCTTGACCAGCGAAGCTTCATTGAAGCGCGGCGGAGGCTCGGTAAAGTGCTGCTCCGGCTTCAGTTCCTTGAGCGAGAGCTTCTCCCCGGCTTCGAGCGCGGGCAACTTGTGCTTCAGTTCCTCGTCTTCCTCGTCCTTGCCTTCCTTCGACTCTTCGTAGACTCGGAGGAATCCGTCAAACTTGAGCACCGAACCGGTGACGCGGAACCAGAAAACGTCGTTGCCATTTTTGGCGTCGATGTCGACGGTGGTCTGATCGAAGACCGCGGGATTGATCTGCGATGCGACAAAACGCTGCCAGATCAGCTTGTAGACTTTGAACTCATCTTCCTTTAAGTACTGCTTGACCTGGTCGGGATGGCGCATGGCGGAAGTTGGACGAATCGCCTCGTGCGCCCCTTGCGCTTCCTTCTTCTCTTTAAATGTATTGGGCTGCTCGGGGAGGTACTGCGGACCATATTCCTTGCCCACGTACTCGCGAACTTCCTGGATCGCTTCAGGCGCGACCCGGGTCGAATCCGTACGCATGTAGGTGATGAGGCCGACCGATCCCTCTTCGCCCAGCTCCACACCTTCATACAGGCGCTGCGCGATCATCATGGTGCGCTTCACGCTGAAACGCAGCTTGCGCGAGGAATCCTGCTGGAGCTTGCTCGTCGTGAAAGGAGGCGCGGCGTTGCGGCGGCGCTCTTTGTTGTCGACCGACCTTACGACCCAGTCAGCCTTTTCGAGAGCGGCGCGGATCTTCTCCGCATCCTCACCGTTGGTGACTTCAATCTTTTCTTCGCCCTTGCCGAGGAAGCGCGCGTCGAACGCTGGCGGCTTGCTGCCCGACAGGTTTGCGTCAATCGTCCAGTATTCTTTTTTCTCGAACGCCTTGATCTCGCGTTCGCGTTCGACAATCAGCCGCAGAGCGACGGTTTGCACGCGCCCAGCCGAAATACCGCGGCGGACTTTATCCCACAGGAGCGGAGAAACCTGATATCCCACGAGCCGGTCGAGCACACGGCGGGCTTGCTGCGCGTCCACCAGATTCTGGTCGATCGCCCGCGGATGCTCGAAGGCCGCTTGCACCGCGCGCTTGGTGATTTCGTTGAAGGTGACGCGCTGAATTCGCGGAGGGGCTTCCGGTTCGCCCTTCTTCGCTTTCTTGGCCTTTTTCTTTTTCCCCCCGGGTTCGGCAAGTTCAAATGCCAGATGGGCGGCAATCGCCTCGCCCTCGCGGTCCGGGTCAGGCGCCAGAAAGATAAAATCCGCCGAGGCCGCCAGCTTTTTCAGCTTGGCCACAACCTTCTCTTTGCCGGGGATCACGACGTAATCTGTTTCGAAGCCGTTCGTCGTATCCACACCCAGAGTGCTCTTGGGCAGATCCTTCACGTGGCCGAGCGAAGCCTCAACGGTGAAGCCCTTTCCCAGATATTTCTGGATGGTCTTCGCCTTCGCTGGCGATTCGACAATGACTAAACCGTTTGACAATGTGTCCTCAATTTTCCTGGACTCCGTTTTCGAAGCTAGCACGAATGGGCGGAAAGCAACAAGTTACCGGGACGGAAGCTGTCAGCTATCAGCTCTCAGCTCTCAGCTTTTGCATGAGCGATGCGAGCATCCGTTTGACCTCCACCGCCTCGTCCGAAAGTCGCTGATAATCGGAGACTTTCAGCAGTTCCAGGTCACGCGCAAGCAGCAAGTGATACTCCAGTTCACTGGCCGAACCCACAGCGATCTGCAGAAAACGCGCAAAATCTACGTTCCCTCGTCTGCACGCTCCCTCAGCGATGTTGGCACCGACCGACACCGAGGCTCTCCTCATCTGACTGGTCAACCCGTACATTTCGTCCCGCGGAAACGTCTTACTACATCTATAGATTTCCAGCGTCAGGGCGTGAGCCTTCCCCCAAACCTTAAGATTCCTGAAGTCCTGCACACGGCCTCCTTCACGACAAACAAGCTGACGGCTGATAGCTGACAGCTCACTGCTAAAAGCTCTTTACAAAATTCTTCCCCGGCATTTGCCTGACTTTGCCGGCCAGTTCCAGTTCGAACAGCGCGGCAAAGATTTCGGAAGATGACAGGTCGTTTTCCAGGCGCTCGACGATTTCGTCGATGTGCGTGGCTTCGTCGGCTTTCAGCAGGCTCAGGATTCGCTTTTCGTGAGGAGGGAGCCCTTCGTCCGGGAGTAGAGATGCGGACGAGGCGCCTTGGGATTCAGGGGAGGCGGGCGGAGTCAATGCAAGTCGTACTTCGGTTGGGAGATCTTCCCACACGTCTTCCCAGGTCGCGACCAGCTTGGCGCCCTGTTTGATGAGTGTGTTCGGTCCCCAGGAGTTCTTGTTCGTGACGTTGCCGGGCACGGCGAAAACGTCGCGATTCTGCTCGAGCGCGCACCGGGCGGTGATGCGTGTGCCGGAATACTCTGCGGACTCGACGACGAGTACACCCGCGGACATTCCGCTGATGATGCGGTTGCGGATCGGGAAGTTCTGCGGAGCGGCAAACGTTCCCAGGGGAAATTCTGAGATCAGCGCGCCGCCCAGCGCCAAAATCTGTTCCGCCAATCGGGAGTTTTCTTTTGGATAGATGACGTCGACGCCCGTGCCAAACACCGCGACGGTCTTGCCTTTTGCCGAGATTGCGCCACGATGGCTGGCGGTGTCGACGCCCCGCGCCATGCCACTAATAATGACCAACCCCTGGGCGGCGAGGTCGCAAGCCAACCGCTCAGCCATTCCGGAACCATATGGCGTTGGATGGCGCGTTCCCACCATGGCGATGCCCGGCTTGGTCAGCACCTCGGGATTGCCGCGAACCCGAAGAATCAGCGGCGGATCGTAGATTTCCTTCAGGCGCGGCGGATACGAGGGATCGTCCATCGACAGCATGGTCACGTCCGCCGCGGCGGCGGTCGCAATTTCTTCTCGGGCCAATTCAGCAGACTTGCCTGTGGCCAGCGACTGGGCAGAAACCGCTTGAATGCCGGTGCTCTCCAGTTCGGTGAGGGAGGCGCGGAAAACCGCTTCGGGCGTCCCGAAGTGTTCCACCAGTCTTCTGGCCTTCGTGGGCCCCAGGCCGGGGGTCAGCGAGATAGCCAGCCACTCCAGAAGAGGCGTGGCGGCCGGAGATACGGCGGCATTCGACACAGGCAACTCCGAGCGGACTGTAATTACCCGCGCTCAGCCGCGTCAAGGTCATGCGTCACAATGGGTTTGTTAATATTGTGGAAAATGCGACGTTTACGAATTTCCGCCATTTCCTACCTCAATACTGCCCCCCTGATGTGGGATTTTGAGCACGGAACGGCAGGACGCGACTTCGATATCTCGTACACGCTGCCTTCGGCGTGCGCCCGGGCACTGGCGGAGGCGACGGCTGACATCGGCATCATTCCCGCGGCGGCCTATGCCGAAATCCCTGGATTGCTGGTACTGCCCGAAGTAGCGATCGCGTCGCGGCGGGCCGTGCGCTCCATTCTGCTGGTCAGCAAAGTTCCGATCGAGAAGGTTCAAAGCGTCGCGCTGGATACTTCTTCCATGACCTCGGTGGCGCTGACGAAAGTTATTTTCGAGAAATGGTTGGGCGGCGGAAGGACGTTCACGGCAATGTCGCCCGACGTCGACCAGATGCTGGCCGAGCACGACGCCGGCTTGCTCATTGGCGACCCAGCCTTGAAGATCGATCGCAAGCGCTACCATACGCTCGACCTGGCGGAGGAATGGATCCGTCATACCGGCAAGCCGTTTGTGTTTGCGTTCTGGGCCGTGCGCGGCGACGCGTTGCGGGAGGCTGCCCCGTCGCTGGATCTGCCTGCGGTATTTCAGAACTCCCGCGATCATGGGCTGGAACCTCCGAGTCTTAACCAGATCGCCCACGAATGGGCACCACGCCTGGATACGAGTGAGGCCGATGTGCGGAGCTACCTGACCCAGAATATTCACTACCAGCTCGACGCCGGGTGTCTGGAGGGCTTGCGGCTGTTCTATCGCTATGCGGAGGAGATTGGCGCCTTGCCGGCGGCGCCGGAATTGCAGTTTGTGGATGCGACGAAGGAAGTCGCGTTATAACTTGTACATATAGAGTTGTATTTCGTTTTTGTACGTCGGGTGCGATCGAGATTTTACAAGGCGTATCCCGGCTCCAGATTGTCGCCCACGATGCCCTTTCCTGAGCCGGAAACGGGCCTAGCAGCGACGATCGGTACCGGGGACAAGAAAGCACCGTCCGGCGCAAAATCGCAGGCCCTACGGCTCCGCAGGGCCGTCCTACGAATTTTCAATCACTTGCACGAAGGCTCAATGACTTACGCGGATGCGATCGCTCCTGCTCATTCATCGAGCCTCCAGTTTGTCTTGGCGTCTCTATGAGTTAAGCTGAAACCTGCGTCTCTTGGAGATTCCGTGAGCCTTTTCCAGCCCATCCCGAATGCCGGCAGCGCGGCCGACACGACGCGTCCGCTGGCCGATCGTATGCGCCCGCGCACCTTCGAGGACTACGTCGGGCAGGAGCACCTGATCGGTCCGGGCAAGCCCTTGCGGACGCAAGTCGATCGCGACGACACGGGTTCGCTGATTTTCTGGGGGCCTCCGGGCACGGGCAAGACCACGCTCGCGAAAATTATCGCGAACATGACGAGGGCGGAGTTCATTGAATTCTCCGCCGTGCTGGCCGGAATCAAAGAGATCAAGCAGGTCATGGCCGAAGCCGAGCGCGCCCGCCAGTACGGCACGCGGACTATCGTTTTCATCGACGAGATTCACCGCTTCAACAAAGCCCAGCAGGACGCTTTCCTGCCGCACGTGGAAAAAGGCAATATTCGGTTGATCGGCGCCACGACCGAGAATCCTTCATTCGAGATCAACTCGGCGCTGCTCTCGCGTTGCCGCGTCTACGTTCTGAAGCCGCTCACCGAAGAACAGATCGTGCTTCTGCTCCGGCGGGCTCTGACTGACCACGAGCACGGTCTTGGCGAAATGAATCTGATCGCATCCGACGACGTGTTCAAGAAAATCGCCAACTACACCAGCGGTGACGCGCGCAGCGCTTACAACGTTTTAGAAGTGGCCGCCGGGCTGGCTCAGAAAAACGCCGCGGGCGCGCGGGAGATCACGGACGACATCGTGCGCGATGCGCTGCAGAAGCGCATTCTGCTCTACGACAAGTCCGGCGAAGAACACTACAACCTGATTTCCGCGCTGCACAAGTCGGTGCGCAACAGCGATCCCGATGCGGCGCTGTACTGGCTCGGCCGCATGCTCGAGGCGGGAGAGGATCCACTCTACGTTGCGCGCCGTGTCGTGCGCATGGCCGTGGAAGACATTGGCCTGGCCGATCCGAACGCGCTTTCTCTGTGCATGGCGGCGCGCGATGCGGTCGACTTCATCGGCATGCCGGAAGGTAATCTGGCGCTGGCTCAGGCCGTCGTTTATCTCTCGGTCGCGCCCAAGTCGAATGCCCTGTACACGGCCTACGGCGACGTACGGCAGGATGTCGAGCAGACCGCGGCCGACGCGGTCCCGCTGCACCTGCGCAACGCTCCCACCAGTTTGATGAAGGGACTGGGCTACGGCCAGGGATATCAATACGCCCACGACCTCGAAGACAAGGTGGCGAACATGCAATGCCTGCCCGACAATCTTCGCGATCGCGTCTATTACCGGCCCACGAATGAAGGCATCGAAAAACGCATTCGCGAGCGACTGGAAGAAATCAAACGCCAGCGCTCCCGGGCCGCCGAGAGCGGCCCCACGCAGCCAAAGTAAAGAATCGTAACATCCCGGATGGCATCCTATAATTCATTGTCAGCAGCTTCCCCAGGCCGCCTTCAGCAGGAAGGATTAGTTTTTATGGCAACGGTTCCCAGTGCCGCCAGCAACGAGGTATTTCCCGTACGCGCTCTGCCCCCCGATCTGGTCGAAGATCTGCAGAAGCTGCAGAAAGCGGCGCAGAAGATCAACTCGATCCTCGATCTGGATGAACTCGTCGACAAAGTTGTCAACGACGTGGCGCGTTCTTTCGGGTGCATCGATGCAGATATTTATCTACACGACGAAGAGCGTAGGGAATTAGTTCTGGCCTGCGCGATCGGCTGTGCCGGCTGCGCGGCCCACGGCAAAGGCCACGCCTTGAAGATCGGGAAGGGAGGTATGGTGGGGTACGTGGCCGCCACGGGTGAGATGAGGTATGCCCCCGATGTGCGCAAAGATCCATACTACATCGGCTGTGAGGAAGCGACGCTTTCCGAAGTTGCGATTCCGCTCCAGGTGGATGGACAGTTAGTGGGGGTCTTCACTGCCTCCCATCACCAACTGGACGGCTTCTCCCCAAATCAGCGCAGACTTCTGCAGGCGTTGTGCACTCATGTTGCGGTGGCCGTGCGCAATGCTCGCCGCTTCCAGCATGAACGCACGGAGCGGGATGTCCTGAACCGCGAGGCGCAAGAAGCGCGGCTCATCCAGCAAGCGTTGCTGCCGAAGAGTTCTCCTTACATTCCCGGCTTCGTGGTTTCCGGCCGCAGCGAGCCCGCGCGCGCCGTGGGCGGCGACTGGTACGACTTTATTCCGTTTCCTGACGGGCGATGGGGACTCGTTCTCGCGGATGTATCGGGAAAAGGCACTGCCGCCGCTCTGCTGATGTCGGCAACGCGCGGCGTGTTTCGCTCGCTGGCTGAGGCATGCTGCTCGCCGGGTGAAGTGCTGACCAGGCTGAACCAGTTGCTGGTGGACGACTTTCCCGCGGGGAAGTTTGTGACGATGGTGTACGCCGTGCTTGACCCGGCAACGCGCAACGTGGTTTTTGCCAACGCGGGACATTTGCTGCCGCTGTTCATCGACGACCAGGGCAAGCACTTTCTGGACACGGAACGCGGATTGCCGCTCGGGCTCGGCCGCGGAGACTATTCGGAAACCCAGGTTACGTTGTCCGAGGGTTCAAGGCTGGTCTTCTATAGCGACGGCATTACAGAGGCCGAAAACGCGGACGAAGAAGAGTATGGCCTCGGCCGCCTCGCCGAACATGCGGAGAAGCCGGGGGCATCAGCGGTGACCATCATCGATGACGTGCGATCCTTCGCGAACGGAAGCGGCGTACGCGACGATGCCAGTGTGGTCTTTGTGGGAGTCGGGACAGGCGTCGGGCGCTAGTTCAACGCAGCCGCGCGCGATGTTCCTTCAAAATGCAGCGGTCCATCACCACGAAGATTCCAGCCTTGCGCGCCTTTTCCGCTGCCTTCTCGTGGATCACGTCCTCCTGCATCCAGATGGCTGGGACTTTGAGTTGGATGGCTTGGTCAACAATTTCTTCCACGTACTCGGGCCGGCGAAAAATATTCACGATATCGATCTTCTCCGGCACGTCGAGCAGCGAGGCGTAAGCCTTCTCACCCAGGCATTCCTCAACCTGCGGGTTCACCGGGATGATGCGGTACCCGTGGCTCTGCATGTAGGCCGAAACGCCGTGACTCGGCCGCAGCGGATTGTCGGAGAGGCCGACTACTGCGATCGTCCTGGAGCGCTTCAGCAGTTCGGCGATAGGATCGGGTTGCGGTAAAGAAGCCAAGGGCCCTCCGGTTCCACTTCCATGCTTGCGGTCTATTTCTTGTTGGCTGCGTCCATTTTCTGCTTGAACGTCTTCATTCCCAGGTTACGAATCGTTTCCGAAACTTCCTTGTTGGTGGACAGTTTCTTCAGATCCGCCACCAGCAGGTACTTCATCAAGCCCAGGCCAAGGTCGAGCGGCGTCCGCGGATTGGCCACGAGATTGCGCACCACGATGTAATTCTTCAAGAAGCGGCGCTTCAGTGGAATCTGCCGCAGTACCGATTCGAGCACGTTCTTCTGGCTGGCGAATTTTTCCACTTCGCCGTCGGAGAGTTTAGGAGCTTCAAGCACGGCCAGCGCCACAACTTTTGTGCCGTCACGAATCAGAAGCGAGCGCTCCTCCTTGTTGCCCTTCAACGCCAACTGGATGCGTCCCTTCACGTCGAGGTGGCTGATCTTCTGGAGCGCGTTCTCGCGTTTGGGCGCGACTTGCACCTGAGGCTTCCTGGGTGCGGCATCAACCGGCGCCTCGGCAGTGGCGGCAGGCTCTTCCGGATTCGGTATCACCGGGAAGTAATCGGATCCTAATAGCTCAACGACCCCGCCAATTGCCTGGAACGGCTTGTCGCCCTCCGCGGCAATGTCTTTAGCGTGTTCCTTGAGGTAGGCGGAGAGGACCTCATCGTCCCCCCATTCATCCGCAGAGTCGGAACTCGCGGCCGACGCTGGATCTTCGGTCGCGGACGGTGGGTGCTCCGTGGCAGACGCAGCATCCTTTGTTGCGGCGGGGGCCTGGCTGGCGCTCGATAAACGCCGCAGTTCTTCGGCCTCCTCCTTGTTCACATACGGATTGGACTTGAGAGCTGAGAGGACGCTATGCAGCGAGCGCACTCGCGCACTCTTGAGCATCACCACAATGGTTTCCCGCAAAGCAGAGACGGCAAGCTTGACCAACTGAGTTTCGGGGACCGAAGGGTTTTCGAGCAGCGCAGGCAGCAGAGCCGGACGCAGGTTGTCGTGTGCAATAAGGTAGTTCAGAACTTCCGTGGTGGTGTGGGGATCGGCGGCCGCCGCGATGGATGACTTCTCGTCCCACCCGGCCAGGGTCATGCGCGCCAGTTCGCCGAAGATCTTGTTGTTCCGTGCCAGATGGACCAGAATCTCAATGTTCTCGGCCGGGGCCACCTGCAAGGCGCCACGCGCGGCAAACTGCATCATGTTGGAGGGCAGTTTCGAGGCGCGGATTTGATCGATCGTGCGCGGCAAACCTTCATGCCTCGACGGATGGTTGTGATCATCGGCCATCTGAAACCGGCTTTCCCCCGGTCAGCGACTCCAGCTCGTTCACGGCCAGCTCGAGTTCCCGGGTGATGCGATTCCGTTTGGGCCGGAGAAGTTCATCCCGCAAAGTCCGATAGTACCAAAGAGTACCCTCGCGTCCACCGTTGAACCGTGACCACACGGATTCACCGATCGCGCGGTAATCGCTGACGATGGAGCGCACGTTGTTCAGTTTGTCGGCTGCCGAAACCAGCCGCGTGTCCGCGTCCGCCGTCTTCAGGTGCCGGATGTACTTCTCCTTGCGCTCGCGCCAAGGCGCTTTGGGAAATGTGTCGGCATCGGTGCAGCCATCCACTACTTTCGCGACGCGGCTGCCAAACCGGCGGCGAACCTCTTTCAGCATCGGCGCCCCACCGCAGTCCTCAACCACATCGTGCAGCAGGGCAGCAATCGCCAGATCTTCGTCGCCCCCACCTTCCAGCACCAAAGACGCAACGCCGATCAAGTGCGCGATATAGGGAATGGTCGACGCCTTGCGCGTTTGCCCGGCGTGCTTCTCCGCCGCGAACTGAAAGGCCCGCAGAAAGCGAGCACCGAGCTTTACTGCGTGCTTGCGCTGTGGCTGGCGCTTCTCCTTCGACCCTGCCGTCTTCACGACTGCTCTCCTCGCCGCGCCAGCAGATACGCGCGAATGAACGGCTGCAAATCGCCGTCGAGCACGCGATCGACGTCTCCGACTTCGGTCTTGGTGCGATGGTCTTTAATCATGCGATAGGGTTGCAACACGTACGAGCGAATCTGCGATCCAAATTCGATGTCGAGCTTCGAGTCCTCAATTTTCTTTGTGGCCGCGCGCTTCTTCTCCATTTCGAATTCATAGAGCTTGGAACGCAACATGCTCATGGCACGCTCTTTGTTCTTGTGCTGCGAGCGCTCATTCTGGCAATTGGCGACCAGACCGGTGGCAATGTGCGTGATGCGCACGGCCGAATCTGTGGTGTTCACGTGTTGTCCGCCCTTGCCGCTCGAGCGGTAAGTATCGATGCGGATATCTTCCGGCTTGATGATAATTTCAATGCTTTCGTCGATTTCCGGGGAGACGTAAACGCTGGCAAACGAGGTATGCCGACGCTTGGCCTGGTCGAAGGGCGAAATACGCACCAGGCGGTGCACGCCGATCTCGCCCTGCAAAAGTCCGAAGGCATACTCGCCGTTCACGGCAAAGGTCGCCGACTTCAGCCCCGCCTCTTCGCCCGGCTGGTAGTCGTACAGCACGGTTTCGAAACGTTGGCGCTCAGCCCAGCGCAGGTACATCCGCAGAAGCATGTCGGCCCAATCCTGCGACTCGGTGCCGCCGGCGCCGGGATGAATGGTGACGATGGCATTGCGCGCGTCGTTTTCGCCCGAGAGCAAGGTCTCGGTTTCGAGTTTGTCGAGCAACTGGCTCAGGGCACCGATTTCGCGCTGCAAGTCGGAGTCGACACTCTCGCCTTCTTTGGAGAGGTCGAAGTAGGCGGCAATGTCGTCGCCGCGGCGCGCCAGATCGGCGTCGGTGGCGAGCACGTGCTCCAACCGCTTCTTTTCGCGCATCACCTGTTGCGATCGCTGCGGATTCGACCACAGATTCGGGTCGGCGGACTGCTTCTCAATTTCGGCTAGCTGCGGACGGACCTTCTCCGCGTCAAAGATACTCCCGAAGTTCGTGGACCTTCTTGCCGAGTTTTTCGTATTCCATCACCAACTCTTGATTCATGAGGACGCGTCGACCTTTTTGCGGTTTTTGGAAAACACGAAGCGCGTGAGCAGCGCTCCAATTGAAATTATCGCACAGGCGTACGCGAACCAGTCGCCGTGGCGAGTGTAAAAAGTAGTGACAGACGTAAGCGCGTAGGGCGCCAGCAGCGCTGTCCGCTCGTTGCGGGGGATTTTCGCCACAACTCGTCCCCAGGGGTCGATGGAAGCTGTGACCCCGGTGTTGGTAGCGCTTAGCAGCCAGCGATTGTTCTCGATGGCGCGCATACGGGTTTGGTTCAAATGCTGCGCGTAGGCGCCGCTGTCGCCGTACCATCCATCATTCGAAATGTTCACGAAAACCTGCGCGCCGTGGTCTGCGAACTGCCGCACTTCATCGGGGAAGACAGACTCGTAACAGATAAACACACCGAGCCGGGCACCCGCTGCATCCAGCGGTTCCCGCGATGCGCCCCGGCCAAACTCCCCGACTTCCTTGGCCAAGCCTCCCGCAAATGAAAAGAGGCTTGGAAACGGCAGATACTCTCCGAAGGGCACAAGATGGACCTTGTCGTAGCGCGCGGTCCAGTCGCCGTTCGGGCTGACCAACGCCGCTGAGTTGAATACGATATCTTCACCTATAGCCGACGGCGCGGTGCCAATGGACCCGGTCACAGTCCACGACTTTGTCTGGCGCGCCATGTCGCTGACCGCAGCGCGAAAGCGCGCGTCGTTCGTGAAGAACGGTGCAGGGGACTCCGGCCAAACTGTCAATTCGATCTTCGCAGGACTGCCGGTTGCGGACTTCACAGTCAGATCAGTTAGAGACGCCAATGTCTGCTGAACCGGTGGAGGCACGCGGTTGAGCGAGACCGGAATGTTCTGCTGCACCAGCAGGGCGACACGATCCGCCTTAACCGTCGGAGCCTCAACCAAACTTCCAGCCTGCAGTACAGAGCCAGCAGCCAGCGCCGCCACCAGCATCGCGGCGCGTTTTTCGCGCGGAACCAGAAATGCCGCAGCCAGCGCTACATTCACTAGCACAATCTCAAGGGAGATGCCGTAGACGCCCGTCCATCCAGCGATGCGGCACAGAGCTGCGTTATCGACTTGTGCGATGCCGAGCAGGTTCCAGGGAAATCCCGTTACGCGCGTGCGCGCCAATTCCACCGCCACCCAAAGGAACGGCGCAGTCACCAGCGCTCGCCGGAAGTCGCGTCCCGGCCCCACCAGCAGGCTCACAAGCAGGCCGAACAATCCGTGATATAGCCCGAGGTAGCAGCAAAAAAGAAATAACGCCAGGAGAGCCGCGGGCGCACTGAGCCCCCCGTACTGGCGCATCGTGTCGTAAATCCAATAGCATGTCCCGGCATACCAGAGAATTCCGCATAAGTACGAAAGAAGGAATGCTTGCGCGGGAGAAGCCGGTTGCAGCCGTACCGACCCGGCAATCTCGAGGTCGCCTGCTGGACGCGCGCGCAACAGAGCCACAAGCAGCGGGGCAAGCGCGAACCAGGCAAGAACGTAGACGTGCGTTAGAGGAAAGATGATGACCTGAAGAAGTGCCGATAAGACGACCAAAAACCAGGCGCTGGGATGAATTTGCCGCACGTGCAAGGATAGCAAAGAGCAGTTCTCGGTTCTCAGTTCTCAGTTCTCAGTTTGAGCCGTTCTTCGACGACCCTTGGAAGGGATGCTCGGACGAACTTCACAATCTCCGGAGTGACGTACTCCGGCGGCGTGATGCGGAATACTGGGCGCTCTTTCACCGGCTTCAGGGACACGTCCTGCCACGCCGCGCCACTAGCTGCCTCGTGCAGGATCACGGCGCTGGCGCGGTCCAGGAACTCCCGCGCCGAGTTCTTGAAATCGGCTGTCGCCGGGTCGAGCACCGTCAGATACAAATCCGGACGCAGAAACTTTAAGATGCTGTTCGACTCGATGATCACGTTGCGCGCGCCTTCAAGTTTCGCGCGCAACGACGGCATCGCTTCGGCCAGGCGCCCTTGTTCTGTGCGCACCCACAACACCCGCACCGCCCCCGCCACCAGGAACCGCGACGTGTCCGACTCCCCGGACCGGTCGCGCTCTTCTGAAATCGCCCAGGAGTGGTCGCCGGTGGCACAGTCGCAGGCCTCGCCGTTCGCCGAGCAAACGCCGTGGCCATACTGTGTAATCTTGGCGGCAGTCCATTCGTATTCGGGCAGGGCAGAGATCAGGCTGGCAACCACGCTGGTCTTGCCCACGCTGCGCGAATGTCCGCCGACCACCACCAGCGACATGATCAGTCCTTTTTCGCGAGGCGCGCCAAGGTCGCGAGCTGTTTCAGGTATTCGCGCAACGGCTGCGCCGGTGTTCCCCAGAAGGCCACGCCTTTGCCGCGCAGCACTTTGTTGGGCAGGACGCCGCCTTGTCCGCCCAGCATGACTCCCTCTTCGATGCGCGCGTGCTCGCCAATGCCCACCTGCCCGCCCAAGATGACGCCGTTTTCGATCACAATGCTGCCGGACAGGCCGGTCTGCGCGGCAATCACGACGTCTTCGCCGATCTGGCAGTTGTGCCCGATGTGGACGAGATTGTCGATCTTCGTTCCCCGCCGGATGCGGGTTTCGTCGAGCGCGCCGCGATCGATGGTCGCATTGGCTCCGATCTCGACGTCGTCTTCGATGACCAACCGTCCGACCTGCGGGAATTTTTCGTAGTGCCCGGTCTTGCGGTCGCGCACGTACCCGAAGCCGTCACTGCCCAGCACCGCGCCCGCGTGTACGATCACGCGGTCTCCCAGCGTGGTGTCCGGATAAATTGTGACATTGGGATAGATTTCGCAGTCGCGGCCAATTCTCACACCGGCGCCGAGAGCACAGCCCGCGCCGACCCGGGTGTGGTGACCGATCTGCGCCTGTTCGCTGACCACGGCGCGTTCTTCCACGTAGACGCCGGGTCCGAGCATAACGGAAGGATGAATTACCGCGGTCGGGTGCGCAGTTGCCTGCTGCGAGGCGGCATCAGGCGCCGACGCTTCGCGCAGGGCTCGCGCGGCACGTGCAAAACTGAGTTTGGGATGATCACTGATGAGCAGCGGCCGGTCGGACACAATCGCGGCCGCGAATTCTCCCGCGATCACCGCCCCGGCCCGTGACTGCAGGGCCACCGCGAGGTGTTTCTCGTCCTCGACGAAGACGAGATCATTCGGTAACGCCGACTCGATGCTGGCCACGCCACTCACTTCGACGCGGCCATCCCCAATCAGGCGGGCTCCCACCGCGTCGGCGACTTCTTTGAGCGAGCGCTTCATGGCTCCCACTTTATAGCAGCGGGGCAAGGCGAAGGAAGAGCGGCGCCAAGAGAGCAATGATCCCGAGAAACTAAGGACGAGGAAGAGATGCGGTCACGTGGCTCACCGTGCCGGAATCGTTCTACGGAATCGTTCTACGGAACAACGCAGGTTGCGGCGCCTTGACACATGATGAAATCGCCTTGGCCCGTACAGGTGGGGTCGCCCTGGCCACCGGTCAGAGACCATGTGCCCGCGACAACGCCGCCGCTCAGCGTTCCGGTCGTCCCGGTGGTTCCATTCGACGTGCCGGTCAGGTTCCCAGTCAGGGTGAGGGTATTGCCCGCCGGCGTTACGGACTGCACGGTATAGGTCATCGTGCCCGTCACCGCGTCCGTCGAACTGGTGACCAGGGTGGCCGAGCCGGTTTGGGTTGAACCATTTGTGCCGTTCGCAAAGCACGCTCCAGCATTGATGAACCCGAAGCCGGTAATGTCGAGCGGCCCGGTGTTGGTGACCGAGAGTGCGGTCACGAAATTCAGTTTGCTGGCTTCGCCGGTTCCCCCGGTAAGTTGGGCTTCCCAATTCCCGCTGGTCGTCGTGGAGGTGGTCGTCGAGGGACTGCTATTGCCGCAGCCGCCAACCGCGAGTTCCAGCGCCAGCAGGATCAGGATTGCAAGCTTCTTCATGTACCGTCCTTGAACTGAGGTCAATACTGAGAATAGAGAGATGCGGGCAGGTGCGTCAATGGATGTAAGGGAGCCGACCCTGGAGGAAGACTCCAAGGCCGGTCCATGTGAGTGTGCAATGTCCGGGTGAATATCCGGTCACCTACCGCATCGCTGGGGCTAGGACCTGGTTCATGGTAAAGGTTCCGAAGCCTGTGCAATTCGCCGTCGCTCCCGAGACCGACCAAGTGCCGGTGATCTGTCCGTCACTTACAGTGCCGTCCAGCGTTAGGGTGTTCACCTCTACGCCTGTGGACAGGATGATGTAGTGAAACTTACCCGATACCTGACCGTTGAAATTCCCGCTGACCGTGAATGAGCCGCTCTGGGTTGAAGTGGGGAAGGTGCAGGGCGTGTTGTCCATGGTAAAGCTGAAACTGGTCGTCCCCAGGGAGCCGTCGGCATTCACGGTCAATTTCGTCATAAAGGCGAACGTGTTCGCCAACGTCGAGTTCGACAGCGTCGCGGACCACATGCCATTGATATTGCCAGTAGCATGGGAATTCGACCCACAGGCGGAAAAGATCAGGCACATGCCCAACAAAACGATTGCCGCAGTTTTATTCATGGGGTGTTCCTCCTCTCCCTTTTCAGGGACACGGGAAGCGGCACCTTTGGAGGATGCCTACTACTAGGGCGGAGGATGCCAGGATGCGACCGGGCCCTCTTCCTAATGGCAAGAACCCGAGCCTGGCACAAAGGTTGCAGATGTGCCGTAAGTGATTCAGTAATATGAGGAGAAGACACGATCAAACCGCTGCAAAGGCGACCCTTCTATTTCGCGAACCGCCGAACGCTGAAGGAAATCGGCAGCCCGACGACGACCATGTGCACAAGCAGCCCCAGAATCAGGTCATGAAGTTCGTAAGGCCCTCTGGAGTGAAGCGCGGAAAGCGGCAAAACCACAAGATTCATTACCTCTTCAACGGCGGCGCCGGAGAATAGCCCGCACACCAGTGGGTGCTCCTTGAGGAAGACCAGCCTGCGGCTTGCGGCGTAGTAAACCGCCGCGGCTGAGCAGGCGATAAAGAAGTGAAGGAGGACACCAAGAACATAGGTGCCAACGCCTCCGTGAAAAGCCTGCCGCCCCAGTAGGCCGCCGGCAATCGCGAGCGGAATATCCCAGCCAAACAGGATGCAAGCCTGGGTAAGGTCCAAAGCCCCGGCGATCCCGCCGCCCACTGCGATGGCTAAGAAAGCGCTTCTTTTCCGCAATGGCTCAACTCCAGAATCTCCAATCATCCGACGTCCTCTCTTCAGCTCTGATTTGTCTGCAATTCGCAGAGCGACGATACCCAGGTGAGACGCGAGAAGTCCTGAGTTTGGGTCTGAAACATTCTGAATACTTCTGAAATGACACAGCTTGTGCTGGCTGCATGTGTTCCCGCAGCTTTTGTTGTCCTATTTCCTTGCGGGCTGCCCGCTACCGATTCTTTGTTCAGAGCGTCTACTTGTCGAGTCTTATGAACAGCAGGCAGGCAAGGGGTTACAACTCGGATGATTACTCGTCGGGATGCACTTCGTCGGTTGGGCTCGGCCTCAGCCGGAGCGTGGCTTGCGGCAGCGCAGGCAGGCTTCAACGTATGGATTGCACCAAATGCCTCTGCGACGGGTGCAAACGACGATTTCACTCCTCCGCTCGCGCCTGGATCTCCTATGTCGCCGGAGAGGATCGCCCTGATTGAAGCGTTTAAGAAACAGTCGGAGGGGCTGGAAAAGAAGTTCGAGGCGCGCACGCACAGAAGCGACTGGGTGATGCCCTATCGTTTGTTCCGGCCCGAAGCAGCCGGGAAAGTGCCGTTGGTGGTGTATCTGCATGGCAGTGGCGGGCAGGGCGACGACAACCTGAAACAGTTGGGCCTGGGCAATATTTTCGGTACGCGCGTCTGGTTGCTCCCCGAGAATCAGAGGAAGTTCCCCTGCTACGTCGTGGTGCCGCAGACCGACCGCGGATGGGTCCGCTACGATCCCGCAAAACTGGAGAAGGGAGCGTACGAGATGGTCCCCGGGTTAGGGCAGGGCGCGCAGAAGGCGCTGGAGATAATCGACGCGCTGCGTGGCGAGTTCACCATCGATGAACGGCGCATCTACGTCATAGGTCAATCGATGGGTGGCGGGGGCACGTGGAACATGATCACGAACCGTCCGCGGTTTTTTGCCGCCGCCATGACCTGCTGTGGAAGTATTTCGACCGAGGATGGCACTGGGTCGATTGAAACCCCGCTGTGGAACTTCCACGGAGACTCCGACAAGACCGTCCCAGTCTCCGTGTCGCGTGACCGTATTGCGGCAAGACGGAAAGCGGGCGGACGCCCGTTGTCCACCGAGTACGCTGGCGTAGACCACAACGTCTGGGAGTGGGCTTTCACCGAACCGGAGTTGGTGAAGTGGCTGTTCTCACAGCGCCGCGGCTGATCCTGCCGGTGGTTCGAGCCACGCACTACGAACCAGGTCTGACTTCAGATGTGAGAAGCTGCACGGCGCCGAATCCGCAGAGGATCGCGGGATGGCTCTAACTCATCCGTGGAGGGAGTTGAATTGATGCGCACCGATGACCCCGGGCTGCGACGGTCGTTCTTCCTGTCACTCGTGCTGTCACTCGTGGCCTTGTTGATGGCTGCTGGTCCGCTCTTCGGCGACACCAACCAGCGACAAGTCACCAAGCTGGCGGATGGCGTGTACGCCATCGAGCACAAGGATCTAAATGACGGCAGCCCCAGCGGGAATACCACGGTGATTATTGGAGACCGGGAGGTATTCGTCGTCGACTCCTGTTACTTGCCGTCCTCGGCGCGCGAGGATATTGCACAAATTCGGCAGTGGACCGACAAACCCGTGGGCTATCTCCTCAATACTCATTTTCACAACGACCACAATAACGGGAATAAGAGCTATATGGATGCGTTCCCTTCCCTGGCGATCGTCGCCCAGGAGGAGACCAAGCAAGATATGGATCTCATCCAACCGGGGAACATCGAGCGCGGCCCCAAGCAACTGACGACGACGATTGCTGCCTTCAGGGAGGGGAAGGATCAGCAGGGCAGGGCGCTATCGGAAGACGATAAGAAGCAAGTCCATGATATTTTGCCCGGCCTTGAACAGCGGTTGGCCGAATTCAAGACTCTGGTGTACCAGCCTCCCACTCTCACGTTCACTGACAAGCTTGATATCAACATTGGAAACCGGGAGGTGCAAGTGAAGCACCTGGGGCGGGGCAATACTCCGGGAGATACGATCGTGTACTTGCCCAAGGAGAAGATTCTGGTCGCGGGCGATCTATTGGTTTATCCCGTTCCTTACACCTACGATGGCTACCCCGCCGAATGGGTTCAAACGCTGCAGAGAATGGCTCAACTGGATGCGGGAACTATTGTCCCCGGACACGGCCCAATCTTGCATGACAAGGCCTATCTCTACCTGGTGACGGACCTCCTAAAAAGCGCCGTGGAGCAGGTTCGCGGGCGGATTCGCGTGATAGGCCATCCCGGAGCCCATTCGCTGGAAGATGTAAAAGGCTCGGTGGATTTGACGCCCTTCCGGCAAAGATTCGCCGGCGACGATAAAGATGTTCAAGCGGAGTTTGACGATATGACTGGTCATCTGGTGAAAATCGCGTTCAATGAAGCTGCGCTGCGCTAGGCAGGCAAAATCCTTAGATCAGTTTCCCAGACCGTAAAATCGAGAAGGGCGATGCGCGGGCAAAACGGCGCCACGTCCGAGTTGAAAGGTGGTAAGTTGATCCGCATGGAACGCCCAACCGCGACCATGCTCCGCATCGGCGACTGGTGCGTCAATCCGACGTCGGGCCAGATTTCACGGGATGGAGAGTCCGCTCGGGTAGAGGCGCGGACGATGCGACTGCTGTTGTGCCTCGCCGAGCATGCCGGCGAGGTCGTCAGCATCGATGACTTGCTCAACCAGGTCTGGTCCGACGTCATCGTCACTCCGGACTCCGTGTATCAGGCGGTGGCGTCGCTCCGCCGTCTGCTCGGCGATGATCCCAAGCAGCGCACTTACATCGCGACCGTGCCGCGCCTCGGGTATCGGATGGTGGCGACGGTTCGTCCCTGGACGGATCAGTCCAGCGAACATCCGATCCCGACGCCCGGCCGACGCTTCAGAGCGGGCTCCAAATGGGCCGCCGCCGCCGCGCTTTGCCTGGTGGTTGTCGCTGCTCTTCTGGGGGCATTCCCGTTCCATGGCAAGGTCGCAAACAACAATCTCTCAGCCTCACCCGCCATTGTTGCGCAGCCACAAAAATCCATTGCCGTGCTGCCGTTTCTCGACCTCACGGAGCGGATGAGCCAGGAGGAATTCGCTGACGGCATGACCGAGGAACTGATTGACAAGCTCAGCAAGATTCCGGGCCTTCGGGTGCCGCCTCCCACGTCCTCGTTCTATTTCAAGGGCAAGCAAATACCCATCGCCGATATCGCCAGGACACTGGGTGTCGCTTACATACTCGATGGGAGCGTGCGCAAGTCAGGCGCGAGGGTGCGGGTCGCCGCGCGGTTGATTCGCGCGGACAACGCGTACGTCATCTGGTCTGAAACCTACGACCGGCCGTGGGACGACATGTTGATGGTCCAGGACGACATCGCTGGCGAAGTCACGAAAGCGCTGCGGGCATCCATCGAGGCCGGACATGCTTCGCGGTAAACACGCGAAGCATGGGCAACGCGTTGCTGGTTGATCTCGTGCTACTTGATGAAGTAGCCGGAGACTCTCCACTTCCCATCCTTGTCGAGCATGGGAACCGCGGTTTCGGCTGCGCCTTGTTTGTGTTCAAAGTTGGTGTCGTACTGGATTACCACATATTCGCCGTCCGGCGCATTGGGCAGTGTCTTGGTATAGGTTGCGCTCTTGAGCTTGCGCGATAGGACCTTGCCCTGCGGAGTGCGAACTTGCCCCAGAGCGCTCTGCCATTGGTCTTTCGTGACGGCCGCCTTGAACATTTGTGCAGCCTCGTCCCAGCTGTCCGCATATTTCCCGGAGTCAACGAGGGCGAGCCAGGCGTCCGAGGATTGTTGCGCAAGCTTCTGCTGGGCCTGAGCGGCTGCAGAAGCAGAAAGCAACAGGGTGAACAAGAAGGCGGATACCAGTTTCGTTTGGATTCGCGCGGGTGCAACCGTCATAAGAGTGCTCCTTTTACGCGTCAAAAAATGTCAGCAATAAATTCATAGCGAGCTTGATTTTCGATGCGACGTTTTGACTTTGAGGCGGCTGGCAATCCGCCGCTATCGTGAAATGTCGCGCGACGGCCGCGCCAATCCGCAGATCAGCAGTGCGATCGACACACCCAAGAGAAAACCGCTGGCAAAATGAGAAAGGTTCCCACTTGTCCAAAGACGCAGACAGAGGCCGAGCACCAAGGCTAGCGAACCTGCGGCGGTGAACAGACTATTCCTACTCCGAGTCATACTCCCTCCCACGCAAGATCCTGTTGTGCCATGCGCGCACAGATGTGCACGCGGGGATCCACACTATGGAGCGTCGCGGGCAAGCCTGCCCTGAGCTTGCCGAAGGGAGTGCCCGCGCCACACGTGCCTACGCGCCCCGTTTCGTTTTCAGTTCCGCCAGCAACTGCTCGATGCGATCTTCTTTTTCGAGCGCGGCCAGACGGTCGTCGATGTTTTCACCGGCGATTTCCGCCTTCGCCTGGCTCACGGCTTCCGAGTGCGCCACTTTGCGCTTCATGCGGTCGAACGCTGCGGCCTTTGAGCCGTCGCCGGAAGCCAAGCGAGCGTCGCTGGCTTTGCCCACGGCGCGGGCGCGGCGATGCTGCGCCATCAGCACGTCGGCCTTGGCCTGCGCCTCGGTCAGCTTCTGCTCCAGTTGGCGCAATGCGGACTTCAGGTTCTCCACTTGCGCTTTCTGGTCGGCGACCTGCTGCGTGAAGTTCTCGCTCAGTTCGCGATAGCTTTCCACGCGCAGCAGCGATGCGCGCGCCAGGTCGTCTACCTTCTTGTCGACGGCCAGTTCGGCCTTGCGCATCCACTCGGCCACTTTGTCTTCGTTTTCCTTCTGCTTTTTCTCCAGCAGGTGCTGGTCGGCGATAGCAATCGCCACCTGCGTCTTGACCTGCAGAAGCTGGTTCTGCATGTCGAGAATGACCTGCTTGATCATCTTTTCCGGTTCCTCGGCCTTGTCGATCAGGTCGTTGAGGTTGGCCCGGACTAGTGTCGAAACGCGCTCCAGTAGTGCCATATGGAACCCCCTTTTTTAGCTCTTAGCTGTTAGCTGTTAGCTCTTAGCCACCCCAATCGAGGTGGCTTCGATCAGTTCTTGTTGGTTGCATCCGGCTTCGTCGAGAACGCTCCCCGAGCGACGCCAGTTCCAATTACGATTCCGACCACCGCTATTCCCACCGCCGTCGTGACGCTGAGGAATCCCACGACCAGGCCGATCGCCGCTCCTACCGCGTCTATCAACACTATTGCGACTCCGATCTTGCTGTTCGTGGTCATACCTGCCTCCTCATCGCATGCGCGCGATGCACTTGCGCGCACTGTGGACAGTCCGTTTCTTTGCGCCGGAACGAGGCGCCGATCAGCATGCCGATCACGACGCCGATGACAAGCCAGACGCCCATGTTCCCCGCCAAAACTCCGAACACGGCGCCCAGCCCCGCTCCCAGCGCGATCCCCCAGCCCGTGTGTTTTGATTTGTTCGTCATAGCCGTGCTCCCAAGAACTGCCGAGCTTCGCTCGGCGGGACGGGCGAATGCGCCCGTCCCCACACGAGCTTCCCCGGACCCCTCGCTAGGCCTTCGGCGCATCGCCCGGCTTCGGGGCCTTGTCGCCGATCTGCCGTACCTTGCCCAGCAACTCTGACAACGGCATGCCCGAGAGCGTCTCGAACAGCGCCGGCACCTGCGCCGCCATCTTGGCCATGTCGCCGGTGATTTTGTTCATCCCCGCCGCCCCGTCGTTTCCAGTGGAGACGATGGTGATCTTGTCGACGTTGGCCAGAGGAGCCGCCAAGGCCTTCACGATCTCTGGCATGCTGGCGAACAACCGGTCGAGCACTGCCGCCTGGTTGTACTCCTGGAAGGCTTCGGCTTTCACGTTCATGGCCTTGGCTTCCGACTCGCCTTTCTTGAAGATGATCTCGGCTTCGGCCTCGCCTTGCGCACGAATCGAGGATGCCTGGCCTTCGGCTTCCGCGATCAGCCGCTGCTTCTCGGCCGCGGCGAGCGTTTCGATCCGCTGGCGCTCGATCTCAGCCGGCTTCAGTACAGTCGCGATGAGTTCCTTCTCGCGGCGGTTGATTTCCGCTTCCTGTACCTTTACCTGCTGCTCCTTCTCGATCTGTTGCACCTTCACCTGCTCAGCGACCACCTGCTGCTGCATGATGTTGGTCTGGATGTCGTACGCCTTGTCGGCTTGCGCCTGCTGGCGCTTGGTGACTTCCAGGTATTGCGCTTTCTTGATTTCCAGATCGCGCTGCGATTCCGCCTGCTTGGCCAGCGACAAGGTTTCCGCCAGCACCCGCTCTTGATCGGCCTGCGCCTTGGCGACCGCCGACTCCCGCTGCGCCAGTGCGCGCTTGATGGCAGTGTCGCGATCGGCTTCCGCCGTGGCGACGTCGGCGTCGCGCTTGATGCGCGCTACATCGGGCTTGCCCATGTTGGTGATGTATTCGTTCTTGTCGCGAACTTCCTTGATGGTGAACGAGATCACTTCCAGGCCCATCTTGTTCATGTCTTCGGCGCAGGTTCCGCGCATGCGGTCGGAAACCATTTCCGGCTGCTTCACGATCTCTTCCACAGTGAGCTGACCGATGATGCCGCGCAGATGGCCTTCCATCACCAGCCGGATCAGGCCTTCGCGCTCCTGGTCCGACTTCGTCAGGAACTGTTCCGCCGCCGTCAGCACGGACTCGCGATCGGACTTCACTTTGATCTGCGCCACCGCTTCGACCGTCACTGCGACGCCTTGTTTGGTGTACAAATCCTGCTGCGGCGCCACGTCGAACGACATCAGTTCCAGGGACAGATCACGGCAGACCTGCACCATCGGGAACACGAGCGTGCCGTGTCCCTGCACGACCCGCGTTCCGCCCAGGCCATACACGATGAGTGCTTCGTGCGGCCCCGCTTTGCGATATAGCCTGGCCATTCCGCTCATCAGGAACAGGATGACCATCACTCCCAGCCCGGCGAAAATCCAAATCGTCACCATCGTCGGCAACCCGAACATAACGCCTCCTGTTACGAATGCAGTTTATGAACCGTCAATCTGCCCGAAGTGCTTCTTCCGCGGCGAGGGCTCAACAGCTAGCCGCGAGTTACAAAACCCGTTACGCGATCCAGATCGCGGATGATTTGCTCCGGATCGTTGTGTCCGAGAAAGACTTCTCCACTCGTGGTCTTGATGTGGACTACCCTGTTTCCCCAAACATAAGCGCGTGTGCTGCCGATGCCGCGAATCCCATAGCCTCGCGCGAAGGCCCAGGGCTCGATCGAGTAACTCACGATCGCTTGCTTCGGAATCGAGCGCAGGTGGAAGCCGAGCGTACGAATCTCCACTCCATGCTGCAGGAAGCGGTACTGGAAGCCGCTCCAGGCCATGGCCAGCGCTCCAAGTCCAATCACAGCAACCGCGCCCAGCGCATAACGTGCTGGAGCTGTCGGAAAATAAATCACGGATATTGCCGGGCCGATCAGCGCGGGCAGAATGATCAGGCTCAACAGGCGCCCGGAATGCGTCTCTTCGGCCAGTACCTCGCTCCGCAATACGTTCGTTTCCATGACTCAGCTCCTGTTGCTTGGCTCCCTTGTTACTCGTTCGCCATTTCTTCCCACAGCCGCACGTAGGCAATTCCCTTGTCGTAGCGCGTGACCATGACCTCGGTTCCCTTGGGGATGGCGCTGCCGTCCTCGCTGCGTGCCCCACAGACGCGGCGAGTGCCTGCCTGCGAGTACATGATTTCGCCGGTGCCCCCGTCGCGGATGGAAACGCAGAGCCGGCCGAGCACACCGACCATCTCGTAGTCGGCGGGATCCATGTTCTCCCCCTCCGACATGAGGACCTTGGTGAGGAACAGGAAAATGACTCCGCCCCCCACGAGTCCGCTGGCGACCGAGAACAGCAATCCCACGCCGACCCAGACCGACGAGAAACGCGTAAGCAGATATCCCGTGCCGCCAAACCACGCCAGAAAGGCCGTCAGCGTGACAAAGTTAAACGGCGAAACACCGCTGTGCATGGGGTGATTCGCACTCGAATCGCTCGACGCCGCGGATCCTTGCGCAGTGGCAGGCGCGTGACCACCCGCTGCCGGAGCATGCCCCATGGGGCCATGCACTGCCGGCAGATGCGGGACGCCGTGCGCGTGAAAGTGCGGCAAATGCAGGCGGCCGAAGCGCGAACCTCCGAACACGAACGAAAAGAAACTGAAGCAGAAGCCGACCGCGAAACAGATCAGATAAAAGTCAGACCAGCCGAACCCTGTCGACGTCATCGGATTCGCCTCCCTTCCGCATTCGTATCCCGGCGATGGTTGCCGTTGCCAGCCGCGAGTTCGGGCCGTAGCGCCTCCAGCAGGCGGTCGGCCAGTCCCGGCGTGTCGAGAATTGCACCCAACAAAAGGAAACAACGGCGCGTGTCTTTCTCACGAGCGGCCTTGATCAGCACGTCGCTGACTTCGGGGTCATTCGCGAACTTCTCGGACCCTTGCAGCAGCCAGACATCGATCTGGCCTTCGGTCGTACGCAGGTCGGACGTCAGCTCGGCATGGTAACCCTCGGGATCGTCCACGAGAAAACCAGGGTGCACTTTGAAGAACTTCGCCAGCAGCGCGCGCGAGGACTGCGTCATGTGCGGGCGCGCGCCATTCTCGATCTGCGAAAGGTAGGACTGGCTGATGCTGCTGCCTTTGCCCAACTCTTCGCGAAGGGTGCGCACCAACTCGAGCTGCGTCATGGGACGCCCCAGACCGCGCAACGAGCCTTCGACTTCGCGCAGATACCGAATTTTCTCGCCCAGCTTCACCAGTCACGCCCCTTAGCCATATTCCAACTCGCAATATTTATATTGCAATTTGCGATGCTTGTCAAGAAGGGGATTTCCCGCATTTTCAGGCATTTGGGGCACACCAGCGATTTCCAACGGTATTCCTGACGAAAGAAAAGCCCCCGGACTGGGCCGGGGGCTCGCGACTAGTCGACTCTCTCTGTGGAGAATCTACTGATGACGGGCGTTGTGCTTGTCGCGATAAATCTTGCGCGACTCGCGGTTCTGCTGGCGGTTGACCTGCGCTTTCTCCTGCGGTGTCAGCTTGCCACCGTTGGCCTGGCGGTCAGTGCGCACTTCCTGGTTGATCTTTTTTTCATTGTTCTCGAGATGGGCGGCTTCGCCAGCGGTCAACTGACCACTCTTGATACCCTGCGCGATCCTGTCCTGCTGGTTCTCCGCGCGCTTGCCTACTTCGCTTTTCGGATTTGTGGTCTGTACCGCGGAGTTGTGCTTGTCCTGATAGATCTGCTTCGAGACCTGGTTCTGCTGCTGGTTCAGCGTCGTTTTGTCGGCAGTGGTCAGCTTGCCGTTATCCAGCTTGCGCATGTCGCGCTCTTCCTGGTTCAAGCTCGACTCTTTCTTTTCCAGGTTGGACGTCTCGCCGGCAGTCAACTCGCCGCTCTTTACGCCGTTGGCGATGCGGTCTTGCTGATTCTCCTTGCGATCTTTAATGGACTCGCCGGTGACGGGCGTGCCGCTTGGGTCTTGCGCGATGACTGGCAGCGCAAAAGCCACCAACGCCGCGCTCATCAAGGTCAGTCGGATTACATGCTTCATGGGTTCTCTCTCCTGGTGTGCGTTTTCTTGAGTGCTGGCGGCTTGGGCCGCTCACGAAGAAGAAACCCACAGTGTCAAGAAATGTTGCGACTTTCTATGTGGAGCCGCATGAACAACTTACGACCAGATGCCGCGTCCAGAGCCGCGTTTCAGGCGAAACCTTCAACCGGAGCGAGCTAAAGCCCGGCTTCGATGCGAGAGCGCGGGTCGAGATAATCGCGGAGCGCGTCGCCAATAAAGTTGAATGACAGCACAGCCAGCATTACGGCCAGCGCGGGAAAGAGCACCAAGTGCGGCGCGTCGAACAGGTGGGCGCGTCCGTCGTTGAGCATCGATCCCCAACTCGCCGTGGGAGGAGGGACGCCGAGTCCAAGAAAACTCATGGTCGCTTCTGCGAGGATGGCTCCGGCCATGCCGATCGCGGCTTGCACGACCACCGGCTGAATAATGTTGGGCAGAATGTGGCGGACGATGATGCGCAGATCGCTTGCGCCCAAGGCGCGCGCAGCTTCAACGAATTCACGTTCGCGGGCGGCGAGGACTTGTCCGCGGACCAGGCGGGCGTAGCCGACCCATCCTCCGAGCGACAGAGCGAGAACGAGGTTGAAAATGCCCGGACCGCGGAAGGCAACGAAAGCGATCGCCAGCAGGATTCCGGGGAACGAAAGAAACGCATTCATAAGAACGACGTTGACGAAGCGGTCGATGGCGCCGCCATAATATCCGGCGATGGAGCCGATGATCAGTCCGAGGCTGAGCGAGGTAAGCACGACGCAGCTGCCGACAAGCATGGAGATACGCGCGCCGTAGATGATGCGCGAGAGAATATCGCGGCCGAGCTCGTCGGTGCCAAACCAGTGCGCGTGCGAAGGAGTGTCAAGACGCGTGGGTAGATTGATGGCCGCGGGGTCCTGCTGGGCGATCCAGGGAGCAAACAGAGCGAGAGTCACAAAGACGACGACCAAGACCAGTCCGATGGCTGCAAGCGGATTGTGCCGGGCATTCCCGGCTATTTGGCGGCGGAACGAGATGGCGGCGGTGGACAATTGCACGTTATCGCTCGTGCCACTCGTCTCGGCCGGCGCGAATCACGCCGCCCAAATGAAAACCCCGGTCGAGCAGAGTTTTCGCCTCGCGCTCGGCGCGTTCGTAGGATTCTTCCTCAAATCCGGCGAACGTTAATTTGCCAGCGTTTTTCTTCATCAAGGTCTTGAAGCGCCTCAGTGCGACGATTTCGCGAAGGGCGATGTCCACTGCATCGGTTCGGGATTTCGTGCCCAGAACTTTCATGGCTTCGTCGACTAGGTCGGCATCCAGCCGGATTGTAGTCTTGGTCACAGCCATAGTGTCGCCCGCCTCTATAAATACACTACGGCGTTTGTATATGGAGTCAAGGAAAAGTCTCGCGCTGCCGGCAGCATCGCCCCCACCCTTCGCAGAGGACGCGAAGGATGGGGCACCCGGCGATCGGCCCACGGCGATCGCCATTGAGGGATGAACCTTGACTATTCTTGGAGCGCTTTGCGAAGGTCCTTCATCAGCAGCATCAACTGCAATTCGTGAATGGGCGAAGGCTCGAAATCGAAGTGTTCATAGAACTTTCTCGCTTGCTCGTCAATCGCGTGAACTAGCACCGCACGTGCGCCGACGATGTCTGCAGCCTGTGCGATTCGTGCGAGTGCATCCTTTAGGAGCGCTTTGCCGAGACCTGTTCCTTTCTCGTCCTTATCAAGGGCAAGCCTTGCGAGCAGAATCACTGGGATGGGATGGCGCGCAAGTCCCTTGGCGATCCGACCCGGCGACTCCTCGACTGAGACACTCCCAGCAGCAATGGAATAGTAGCCGACCACTGACCGGTTGCGGTGGACAACGTAGGTTCGGGATGACTCGCTCTTCTGGTTGGCGAGGGCGAAACGCTTCAACCAGTCGTTGAGCGATTCGTGAGCGCCACAATCGAAACGACTCACGTCGTGGGACTCTGCGATGGCCTCCACCTTCGACAGTGGCGGCTTCGGATGCGGCATCAGCGTGGTTCGAGCCCAGTGGATTCGGCGAAGAGTCTCTTCAGCCGGGGCTTTACCTTGGCGGGTCGATCGAGCGCTTCGCTGAACTTTTGCCAGTCTTTGGAGCTAAGTTCGAAGTGCCGCGCTTCGGCGATTTCCTGTTCCGCTCGCACACAGGCGCTTTCCAGGATGAAGTTCGTGATGTTCACGCCCCGCTGCTCGGCGCCGAGACGAATGAGCCGGGCTTCTTTCTCGCTGAGCCGGACGTTGAACCTTTCCGTGCGCTTCTTGCGGGCTGCGGTCGCAGGCATGAGGGCTTGTTTCCGTACGTACGTTGGATGTTACTCGTACGTACAATGTACTACCACATTGGGAATCTGTCAAGGTTGCATTGGTGTGACAACTCTTGTGCCGGCGCCCCGCTGTCCCACCCTTGCAAAGAACGCGAAGGATGGGGCACCCGGCACCCGGCTCACCTCTTGCGAACGACAACCTTGAGGAGGTCATACCCATAGGGAATTGCCATGGCAACAGCCCATGCGGAATAGCAAAACACACCAAAGGTAGCGGGTAATGGGGCAAAAGCGCCATCACGGCTTCTCCAATTCATCGCGATAAGGAAAGCAAGAAAACTCGCTGCTGTGAGGAAAGCGATATCCACTACTATCCTCGGTGCTGGGGTGGACGGCGTAATAGCGCGTTTTCCTTGTCCTCTCGATCCAATTTCAAGCGCGACCACATACCACGTTACAAACGTGACGATCAAAAAGAAGCCAATCTCGGGGACATTGACAATCAGCCAGCAGGCCTTGGCGTTCGCTTCCGAGCAATGGGCAAAGACGTACCTCTCCCAAAAGATTGACAGGAAGTATCGCAAGAGGTTTGCTGGAGCGTTGATCGTGAAGCAGAGAGCCATTTCCCACGGCACCGGCGCCCACTCCCGCAAGGGTCGGGTGTACCCCACGGTAAGTAAGACTGCCGCGACTGCTGTGTTGACTGTGGGTAGTATCACCTTTAGACGACCACGGATCATGTCCTCTTCCTCATCGCGTCATTGCCTGATCCTCGGGTTCGCCACCGAATACAGCACGTCCGTAAGAAAATTCACCGCCACGTAGGTTAGGCCGATCGCCAGGATGCAACCCTGCACTAAGTAGTAATCACGGCTGGAGATGGCTTGAATCGTCAGGCGGCCGATGCCGGGCCAGGCGAAGATTGTCTCCGTGACGATGGCGCCGGCCAGCAGCGCGCCGAACTGCAGGCCCAGCACGGTGATTACGGGGATCATGGCGTTGCGCAGGGCGTGACGGTAGACGACCGTGCGCTCGGGCAGTCCTTTGGCGCGAGCGGTGCGGATGTAGTCCTGGCTCAACTCTTCGAGCATTGAGGTGCGCACCATGCGGGTGAGGATGGCGGCCAGCGCGCTACCCATGGTGAGCGCGGGCAGCACGAGATTCGCGAACGATCCGGCGCCAGAAACTGGGAGCCAGCCGAGTTTGATGGCGAAGAGCAGGATGAGTATGGGGCCGAGCGCGAAGTTGGGGAATGACAGGCCGAACAGGCTGACGACAGAGAGGAGGCGGTCGTCCCAGCGGTTGCGGCGCTGTGCCGAGCGTACCCCGGCGGGGATCGAAAGGACGATGGCCACGAGCAGCGACGCCAGCGTGAGCCGCAGAGTATAGGGATAGCGCTGCAGGACGAGGCGCGTGACACTTTGGTTGTAGCGGAATGATGGGCCCAGGTCGCCGTGCAGGACGCCTTTCCAGTAACGGAGGTATTGCTGGCCGAGCGGGGCGTCGAGGCCGTAGGCGTGCCGGGTGGCAGCGATGTCGGCCGCGGGCGCGCCTTCGCCGAGCATCTGCTGAATGGGGTCTCCGGGAACCAGGTGGATAAGCAGGAAAACGAGGCTCACGACGAGCCAGATCACCGGCAGCGTGTAGAGGACGCGTTGGAGGACGGGTTTCAGTTCTCGGTTCTCGGTTCTCAGTTCTCGGTTCTCAGTTACGGCGTTCAAGAATCCAGCGGGCCCCCACTTCTTCACCTTCAAAGAAGGCCAATCTTCCTGGAATACAGGAAAGAAACGTACCCATCTGGCGACCAATCACCTGTTTCAGAGCTTGCGACAGCGGCATCTCCTTCCCATCGAGTTCGGCATCCTCGGAGGTGACCCAACAGAGTGGTGGGGCGCCTTTCTGCGCCAGGATTAAAGCAATCTGCTCGGGATACTGCTGGCTCGGTGGGATCGAAATGAGGTAGCGCGGATCCAACGCCTTGAAGTGAGCTAGTTCAAGAAGAAACTTCTTGCGCTTCTTTGGTTTCGCAATCATCTCCAAGTAGCGTTCACGTTTTGTTGGTACGAAGAATGCCTTGACTAGTCCCTCTTCGTGGTTCATTCTGGCTCGCTCCTAACCGGCGAGCATCGGGAGAACGCCTCGATACGAACGCAAAGAGCAACGCCTGCGTAGGGATCCTTCGGCTGCGCGCGACGGCTCGCTTTGCTCGCCGTCGTGCTCCGCTCAGGATGACAACGCTTTAGGTTATTCCTAGTAACAAGCATGCCCGTCAGTCTCCGCCTTGCTTGGCTACTTCGATCTCGCCCTCTACCTTGGCGGTCTTTTCGATCCTCACTCTGGCGATGCGGTGGCCTTCCAACTGTTCGACGGTGTAGCGGCGGCCTTCGTATTCGAAGCAGTCGCGGAGGGTCGGAATGCGTTGCAGTCGCGCCAGGATGAACCCGGCTAGCGTTTCAAATCCGGCGTCGCGCGGCAACATCAGGCCGTATTCGGTTTCGAGGTCGCGGATGTTGACCGAACCTTCGAGAACCAGTACCGATTCGTCGTCCAGCGCAGGCTCGGCGGGCGAGACGTCGAACTCGTCTTCGATGTTGCCGACCAGTTGCTCGAGTACGTCCTCTACCGTAATGACGCCAGCGGTTGAACCGAATTCATCCACCACAACCGCGAGATGGCGGCGGCGCTCTTTGAATTCGGCCAGCAATTCGGCGAGGACCTTCGTCTCTGGCACGACCAGCACCTCGTGCATGATCTGGCTGATCTGCATGCGAGAGATGCGCGTTGCGGTGGTCTGGCCCAGGTTGCTGAGGCGGAGACGCATCCAGCGCATGAGGTCCTTGTAGTAGAGCACCCCGACAATGTGCTCGGGGCCGCGCTGCGGGTCGTAGACGGGAACGCGGGAGTGCTGGCCCTCAACCACGCGCACCAGGGCCTCGTCGAGCATCAGGTCGGATGGTAAGGAAAAAATGTCGGGACGGGCCACCATGACCTCGCGGACGGTAATGCTGTCGAGTTCGATGGCGCTGTGGATCATCTCTTCCTGAAACTCGGGAATCTGGCCGAACTGGCGGCTGGCGGTCACGATGAGCTTCAACTCGTCGGGCGAATGGACGGCTCCTCCGCGGCGGGCGGGCTGAGCGCCAAACAGACGCAGGACCAGCCCTCCGGAGCGGCGCATAAAGAAAAGGACGGGGCGCGTGAGGGTGAGGAAAGCCTCCATGGGCGCGGCCACGGCGAGGGCGATTTGCTCGGCACGTTGCAGGGCCAAGGTCTTTGGAACGAGTTCGCCCAGGATCACGTGCATGTAGGTGATCAGGGTGAAAGCGATCACTATAGCGATCGTGTGAGCGTAGACCGCAGCGTGCGGAACGCGGTGAACAAACTGCATTCCTTCCACCAGCCGGGCGACCATCGGTTCGCCGATCCAGCCGAGGGTAAGGCTGACGATGGTGATGCCGAGTTGAACGCCGTTGACGACTTCGTCGAGGTGCTGATGGAGGCGCTGCACAATGCGCGCCCCGATGCGTCCAGCCGAGATGAGTTGCTGGATGCGGGTATCGCGCACGCTCACCAGGGAAAACTCAGCGGCCGCGAAGAAGGCGTTGGCTGCCACCAGGAGAAGGATCAGAAAGACCCGGAGCAGCACAAAGGCGATCATGGAAGGGTAATTCTAACATTTGAAAGGCGGGACGCAGGGGTCAGGGATTAGGGGTGATGGGTGAGAGATCAGGGATTAGTGGCCAGTGGCGAGGGATTAGGGATCAGTGCTTATAGATTGGCAATGAGTATCTTGGCTGAGAGATCGGGGACGTTTCAGCACTCAGTAACCAGATGTTCACTCACCCCTGAACCCTCGCCCCTGAACCCTCGCCCCTGCCCCCTGCATCTCACGTGCGTGGGGTCACAAAATTCGATCTCTGTAATCCGCTATCCTTTTGAGAGGCTAGGGGTCTAACTGGCAGGCGGGAGATGGGTTAGCGGCTCCGCTGGTTTCATTGAGTCCAGATTGGCAATCATTCGTTTCGGAAATCATTAGGAACAAAAGCAACTCTGGCCCCGTACTACAGAGTGAGGGCGCTATGGCTCCCAATCTCCACTTGGCAGTATCCACAGGAGGCGTTGTGAACGGTAACGGAAATAATAAGAAGAAGCGTCGCAAACTGATTATCTGGGGCAGCGTGGGACTGGGGATTGTCCTGCTGATCGCGGTGGGAGTCTTCGCGGCGACGCGTGGCGGCACCAAGATTGATCCGTCGAAACTCGCCAAGGTAGAAAAAGGCGACTTGGCCAAGAGCGTTGTGGCGACTGGCAAGGTCACGCCGATCACGAAGGTCGAGGTTAAGTCGAAGGCCAGCGGCATCGTCAAGAAGCTCCTGGTGGACTACGGCGATCGCGTCAAGAAGGGGCAACTCCTGGCCCAACTCGACAAGATCGAGATCGAGGCGCAGGTGGAGCAGTCGCACGCGGCGCTGGAGGCTGCGCAGGCGAATTTAAAGAGCTCGCAGGCCGATTCCGAGCGCGCCAAAGTCGACGCGGAAGGTCCGGATGTGCCGCTCTTGAAGCGCGCCTATGACCGTGCCACCGGCATGGCAAAGGATGGCGTCGTTTCCACTTCCGCGCTGGAAGATGCGCAGAAGAACTACGAACTGGCCCTGAACAAACAGAACGTGTCGAAGGCGCAGGTCACCGTGCTCAAGGCTAAGATCGCGCAGGCTCAGGCGCAGGTGGCACAGGACCAGGCCAATCTCAAACAGCTCGAAGAACAGCTCAGCTACACCGACATCATTTCCCCGATTGACGGCATCGTGTTGTCGCGGGACGTGCAGATGGGCGACGCGGTGAGTTCGATCCTGGTGTTGGGTTCGTCGGCAACCCTGGTTATGACGCTGGGCGATACCAGCGAAGTGTATGTGAAGGGCAAGGTCGACGAGAGCGATATCGGCAAGGTGTATCTGGGACAGCGGGCACGCATCAAGGTGGAGTCGTTCAAAGACAAGACCTTCGACGGCAAAGTGACCAAGATTTCTCCGATGGGCGTGGAGAAAGATAACGTCACGACCTTTGAGGTGCGCGCGTCGATCCAGAATCCGGGCGGCGAACTCAAGGCCGAGATGACCGCCAACGCGGAAATCATCCTGGAAGAACACAAGAACGTGCTGCAGATTCCTGAAGGCGCGATCCTGTATGACAAGGACAAGAAGGCCTCGGTGGAAATGCCGGACCCGAAGGGCAAGGAAGGCAAGAACAAAGTTGCCGTCAACATCGGGATCTCGAACGGCGCCAAGACCGAAGTGCTGAGCGGACTGAAGGAAGGCGATCAGGTCGTGCTGCAGTAAGGAACAGCGGTGTTGGGTCTTAGGCCTTGGGTGTTAGGTGTTGAGCCTAAGACCTAACACCTAAGACCCAACACTTTTTCGGGTATCACCCGGTATCGGCCATGACTCTCCGCGAAATCCTGCGCCAGGCGTTCAACACATTCCGGGCCCACAAGATGCGAACGTTCCTCACGATGTTCGGAATCGTGTGGGGGATCGCATCGGTGATCATCCTGGTTGGACTAGGGCGCGGCTTCAGCGTCGACCAGAAGCGGCACATGCAGACCCTGGGTAAGGATCTGGTCATCATGTGGGGCGGGCGAACCAGTTCGCAGGTAGGCGGGCGCGCGGCCGGCAGAGAGATTCAGTTACACGCCGATGACGCCGACCTGATCCGCGACGAGTGCTACCTGGTCAAGAACGTCAGCCCGGAACTGCGGCGAACCATTCCCGAAGTCAGCCAGTACAACCTGGCCAACCGAGGGGTGGTCGGCATGTGGCCCTCATACCAGGATTTCCGGTCGCTGCAAGTCGCCGAGGGCCGCCTCATTACCGACGACGACGAGCGCGAAGGCCGCCGCGTGCTGGTGCTGGGCTCCAAAGCGTACCGGCAGCTGTTTCCCGGGCAGCCTGCGATTGGCGCCGGGGTGCTGGTGCAAAGCGTTCCCTATGTAGTGGTGGGCGTTCTGCAGGAGAAAAAGCAGAACTCGAATTACAGCGGTCCCGACAACGATTACCTGTTTGCTCCCTACTCGGCGATATCGCGGGATTTCCCGCCACCGACCAGGCCCGGAGCCGGGATCACGCGTGGGTATCTGGATGACATCGTTTTCGAAGTGGGCGATCCTGAAGAACATGAGGCTGCGGTCTTGCAGGTACGGCGCGCTCTGGCACGAGTGCATCATTTCGATGCGCTGGACAAGGACGCGCTGTTTGTCTGGGACACAATGGATGGCGCGAAGATGCTGGACAAGATTTTTGGCGTCGTGACCATCTTCTTCGGCTGCGTGGCGATTGTGACGCTGTGCCTGGGCGGGATCGGCGTGATGAACATCATGCTGGTGTCGGTTACGGAGCGCACCCGGGAGATCGGCACGCGCAAGGCGATGGGCGCGACCAAGCGTGACATCCTGCGTCAATTCTTCGCCGAATCCGCGATGTTGACGGTGGTAAGCGGCATCCTGGGACTCACCTTCGGGATGGGGACGTGTGTCGCCCTGGAAGCCTTGCCTCTGCCCGATTTTGTGCCGCATCCCATCGTTTCCTGGATTTCGATTATCGCCTCGATTCTGACACTTTCGTTAATCACCGTGACCGCGGGCGTGTATCCCGCCCAGCGCGCCGCGGACATGACACCTGTGGAGTCACTACGCTATGAATAACCGAAGAACTCTCCGCTCAACTTCAATGTCCAGCTGGTCTGTATTCGCGATCGGGCTGGTCGTCCTTTTTGCAACCACGGTGGTTTTTGCCTCCACGCCGCAAGGCACATTCGATCGAACGCTCTCGGTGAGCGGCCCGGTCGATCTTGAGGTGCTTACCCATTCCGGTGACGTCACCGTGCGCACGGGTTCCTCAAGTTCCGTGATCATTCATGGCAAGATCTTCGTCGGTGACCGCTGGTTGAGGGGCAGCCGCGAATCCGACGTCCACGAGATCGAACAGCATCCTCCAATTCGCCAGGAGGGCAACAGCGTGCACATCGAGTATCTGAATGTTCACGACATTGCCGTGGACTACGAGATCACGGTGCCGCCTGACACCACAGTCCGCACGCGCAGCGGCTCGGGAGATCAGATCGTTGAAGGCACACGCGGCAATGTGGACATACAGACGGGGTCGGGCGACGTGAAGCTGGCAAGGCTCACGGGCGAAGTCCGCCTGCAGACGGGGTCCGGCGACGTGCGAGCCCATGAGATCGCGGGCGCGGTAAAGGGTGGCGCCGGAAGCGGCGACATTGAGATCGAAGAAACTGGATCGGGCGAAGTCGATCTGCATACCGGTTCCGGGAACATTACCGTGCGCGGCATTCATGGCGGCTTCCATGGTGAGGCCGGCAGCGGCGACATTACCGCAGAGGGTACACAGAGCGGCGGTTGGGAGATTCACACCGGCTCGGGCAACGTGCATGTCCGCCTGCCTGCCAACGCAGCGTTCGATGCCGATATTTCCACCAGTTCCGGAACGGTAAACGTCGATTCGCCGATTGAGATGACCGTACAAGGGCGAGTGCAGGAGACGCGCAAACAGATTCGCGGCAAAGTCCGCGGCGGCGGACCGCTGCTCTCGGTACGCACGGGATCGGGCGACGTTCACATTCAGTAACAGGGTTCAGGGAATAGGGATTCAGGGATTAGGGATTTAGGGATTAGACATCCGGAGTTGGGAATCAAAAGCTGACCCCTGACCCCTTGGTTTAAAACATGTTCATGAGAGAGCTCATTTCGCAAGGCTGGCAGGCGCTGATGCGTGACCGCATGCGCTCGGCGCTCACCATGCTGGGCATCGTTTGGGGCCTGGCGTCGGTGGTGCTGTTGCTAGCCTACGGCCAGGGACTCGGGGGGTGCGTGCTGCACGCATTCCTGAACATGGGGAATAACGTAATTGTGATTTGGCCAGGGCAGACCAGCATGCAGGCTGGCGGGCAGAGAGCGGGGAAAGCGGTCAAATACGAACTTGAAGACGTGGAAGCGATTCGCGATGAAGTTCCGATTGTGCGGGCGGTAAGCGGCGAGATCGACCGCGATTTTGGATTCAAGATCGGCACACGCGTGGTGTCGATCCAGGTGCGTGGCGTCGACATGCCATACGGGCAGATGCGCAAGCTGGAACTCGCGGATGGTCGCTACTTCAACGAAGGCGATTTCGCCGACCATCGCCGCGTCGTGATTCTGGGTTACAACGCCGCAAAGAAAGTGTTTCAGGGCGCGCCCGGCCCGGGACAGCACGTCGAAATTGGCGGGCTGGACTTTGAAGTCATCGCCACCATGCGCAACAAGATCCAGGACTCGATGTATCAGGGGCCGGACAACGAGAACGGCTTCATTCCCTTCGCCCTGATGCGCGATCTCAAGAACATTCGCGATCCTGACGAGATCATCATTCAACCGACCGCTCCCGAACTCAACAAGAAGGCGCTGGCAGCGGTGCGCGAGGTGATTGCGCGCCGGCACCATTTCGATCCCAAGGACGACAAAGCCACGCCGGAGTGGGACACCATCGAAGACCGTGCCATGATCAACGGCTTTTCGCTTGGCCTGCAGGCTGTGCTGGGACTGATTGGCGTGGTCACGCTGGCTGTGGGCGGCATTGGTGTGATGAACATCATGCTGGTTTCAGTTACGGAGCGCACGCGCGAGATCGGGCTGCGCAAAGCCATCGGAGCACGGCCCAGGCATATCCTGGTGCAGTTTCTGCTGGAGGCGCTGGTACTGACGTTTGTCGGCGGATTAATCGGGATGGCGGTCGCGGAGTTGTTGACATGGGCCATTCCGCCGATGCCTTTGTACGATGAGTTCTACAAGACCGCAGATCATGAGGGCGCGATCTTCCTGCATGCTTCGATGAGCGTGATGATTATTTCGTTTGTGATTCTGTCGCTGGTGGGCATTGTTTCAGGATTCTTCCCTGCCCTGAAGGCGTCGCGCCTGAATCCGATTGAAGCGCTGAGGTACGAGTAAGAATCTCCTTATTCGCCCTATTACCTACGTGCATTGACGCACGGCTTGCGGCAAATTAACCTCGCACTTACAGGGATTATTTCGTCTTCTCACTACGTCTTCCAGCGAGGGAAAGTTTGTCATATCGTCCGGTCATCACTCTCACCACCGATTTTGGAACCAACGATCATTTTGTGGGCGCGCTGAAAGGCGTGATTGTCGACATCGTGCCTGAGGCCCAGATTGTGGACATCACACACGCTGTGCAGGCCTTTGATGTGCTCGACGGAGCGCTGGCCATTGCCCAGGCGTATTCGTACTTTCCGAACGGAACGATCCACATGGTAGTGGTGGACCCGGGCGTGGGCACCACGCGGCGGCCGATTCTGGCGTCGAGCGACGGCTATCATTTCGTCGCGCCCGACAACGGCGTGCTCTCGATGGTCTATGCCAAGGAAGAGCGCATTCACGTACGGCACATCACTTCCGAACACTACTTCCGGCAACCGGTGAGCAATACGTTCCATGGACGCGACGTGTTCGCTCCCGTGGCCGCGTACCTCGCCAAGCAGGTGGACTCGCACAAGTTCGGCGACGAGATCGAAGACTACGTTAAGTTCGCCGCACCCCGGCCCAAAGCCGCCGGCGAAAATCGCTTGCGCGGAGTAGTGCTAAGAGTCGATCGCTTCGGTAACCTGATCACCAATGTCACTCCCGCAGACGCTCCCGCGCTGTTTGCCGCGCAGCCGGCGGCATTCAAGATTGTCATAGGCAGTCGTGAGGTTACCGACATCCATGCGACCTACGCCGAGGGCGGTCCGGGAGAGGTCTTCGGCATTCTCGGCAGCATGGGCTATCTCGAGATCGTAGCCAACCGTGCCTCCGCGGCTCAGATCACCGGTGCCGGCAAGAGCAGCGAGGTCGGCATCATTCTTGGGGAAGCGGCGGCGGCGGGCAAAGGGGCGTAGCAGTTCTCAGTTCTCAGTTCTCAGTTCTCAGTTCTCAGTTTTCAGTTTTCAGTTCTCAGTTTTCAGTTTTCAGTTCTCAGTTCTCAGTTCCCAGTTCTCAGTTCTCAGTTCTCAGTTCTCAGTTCTCAGTTCTCAGTTCTCAGTTCTCAGTTCTCAGTTCTCAGTTCTCAGTTCTCAGTTCTCAGTTCTC
>JADGNQ010000125.1 GCA_017883385.1 Candidatus Sulfotelmatobacter sp. | reverse complement strand
CTCAGTTCTCAGTTCTCAGTTCTCAGTTCTCAGTTCTCAGTTCTCAGTTCTCAGTTCTCAGTTCTCAGTTCTCAGTTCTCAGTTCTCAGTTCTCAGTTAGAACCGAAGAACATCAGCAGCGAACGATTCAAGAAATCTATGCTCTCCTGCGGTGGTGGGAGAGGTTGCCGGCGGTCGCCCGCATTTAACTGAGAACTGGGAACTGGGAACTGAGAACTTGTTTTACGAACTCTTCGGTCTCGGGTGGACGTAGCGTTCCATCTCTCCGGTCCATTTCAGAAAGCGCCAGAGGTCGGCGCGCTCGCGCCACATGAATTCCCAGAATTCCAGGAAGCCGATCTGCGTCATCTTCACGCCGGTGTAGGTTTCGATGCGCCACAAAAGATAGGGGCTCCGCCATGGCGCCAGGCGATGGCCCTTGGTGGCGTTCCACAGAAACCGCAACTTGTAGAACATGTTGCCATCATACCCACAAAGTCAACCCAGCGGCAGCACGACCGGCCGGGCTGCGCCCGGCGGGAGCCGAAAGCCTGCCCTGAGCTTGCCGAAGGGGCGGCTGTCCCCACATTCTGCATGTTAGAATCCAGTCTCTGCTTGGAATTTCCACGAATGCCTGACGCCAACGCCCGCCAAAAGGCCGAAGATCACTACTACGCCGCACTCGACCTGATGGCGGATGGACACCTGGAAAAGGCCGTCACCACCTATCAGGAATCTCTGACCGCCGACCCAACGTTTACCGAGGCCATGCACGGACTGGCGCGGGCTCTGCAGGATCTGCAGCGCTACGACGAAGCGATTGCGGTAGCGCAGCGTCTGGCAGAGATCGATCCCGATGACGTGCTGGCGCACACCAGCTTGTCGGTGCTGTATCAGAAGAAGGGGATGATTCCCGAGGCCGAGGCGGAAGGTGCGAAAGCGCGGGTGCTGGGGTGGAAGCAGCAGTTGAAGAAGAGCTAGCTATCAGCTTTCAGCCGTCAGCAAAGACCTTGGGGCACGCCTTGCGGCGCATTGTGAAGGATTCAATGACGATCTCCGAGGATCCATTCAGCATCGACATCGTTCTCCGCCACCCTTCGCGAGCCCCGAAGAGCATATCAAAGGCCTTGTCGCTAAAACCGAAAGGCTCCTGGGCAGCCAAGGTGCCCGCGAAATGGACCTACTTCTCTGCCTGTTTGCAAAAGGGCGATTATGTTTCTGAGTATGAACGTGCACTGACGAAGGTCGTCTTGTTTCTCGAACGGAATGCGGCCTTCTGGACTGACTTCGTAGGTGGGAATGGAGAAGTAGACCTGATTCTGAACCACACGATAAACCCACAAAAGGAAAAAGGCGAGGAGTGCTTCGAGTTATATCTAGCTCCCGCTTTTTTGCGAGACCTCTCCACTTGGGGTATAGGACTTAGAGTGCAAGGGTGGCAAGGGAGCGTCGAGAGGGTGGATCGCAGAGGCAAGAAGATCAGTCGCGCCAAGCTAAAGGCTAAGAGCTAATAGCCAAGAGCTTCCTTCACAGCCCGTACTTCTTCATCAAGTGCCGGAAGGAACGGTACGAGATTCCGAGAACGTCGGCGGCTTTGGTCTGCACGCCACCGCTCTGGTTAAGCGCGTTCTGCAGCAGCGAACGCTCGATGCCGGCCACATAGTTTTCCATGCCCACGCCTTCGGGAAGGGTCACGTCGCCACCGAGTTCGGGTAAAGTACCGCTGGCGGAAGCGGCTGCAGCACGCGCCTTCGGGCGCTCCGCGGGAAGTTCGACGTGCAGTTCGTCGGCCGTTTCAAGGGCAACGGCGCGCTCCACGGTGTTCTCCAACTGGCGAACGTTTCCCGGCCACTCGTAGCCGCACAAGGAATCAAGTGACGGCGCATTGACGCGCAGGATGCTGCGGCCCGCGGCGGTGGCGTACTTCTTCAGGAAGTGATTGACCAACAGCGGAATGTCTTCGCGGCGCTCGCGCAGCGGCGGCACGCGGATGGGAATGACATTCAGGCGGTAGTAGAGATCTTCGCGAAACAGGTTTTCGGAGACGGCCTTGTCGAGATCGCGGTTGGTGGCGGCGATCACGCGCACGTCGATCGAGATTTCACTGGTGCTGCCCACCGGGCGCACGGTGCGCTCCTGCAGGACGCGCAGCAGCTTAACCTGCATGGCTAGCGTCATCTCGCTGATTTCGTCGAGGAAGATGGTGCCGCCGTCGGCGACCTCGAACAGGCCACGCTTGTTCTGGTTGGCTCCGGTGAAAGCGCCCTTCAGGTATCCGAACAGCTCGCTTTCGAGCAGAGTCTCCGGGAAGGCTCCGCAGTTGACCGAGACGAAGGCGTCGGTGGCGCGCGGCGAACACACGTGGACGGCACGGGCGACCAGTTCTTTACCGGTGCCGCTTTCGCCGTGAATCAGAACGGTGCTGGCGGTGGAGGCGACGATGCGAACCGTCTGCTTGAGCTTTTCCATGGCGCCGCTCGAGCCGATGATGTTGTCGAGCGAGTTGCGGGTCGCGGCGTCGCGGCGTAGCGCAAAGTTCTGTTTGCTGAGAACGAGTTTCTCGACGGCACGGTTGATGGCAAGCTTGATTTCGTCGACCAGCCCGGGACTTTTGCGGATGTAGTCGGTGGCGCCTCCAGCTTTTACGGCCTCGACGGCGGCCTCGTAGTCGTCGACCGCAGTGATCAGGATGACGGCGGAATCGGGCGAAACCCGGTGTGCGTGCCGCAGCACTTCGATGCCGTCGATGGTCGGCATCTTGATGTCGGTAATGATGACGTCGTACAGCGCGCCGTCAATCTTGTTTTTTGCCGTCTGCCCGGACTGGACCGTCTCTACCCGATGTCCCTCGCGGCGCAAGGAGATGTCCAGCATCTCGCAGATAGAGCGCTCGTCGTCGCAGACCAGGATATTAGCCATGCAATCTCCCTCCGGCAGCGGCAGCCAGCGACGGCGCGGAGCCAAGCACCTCAGCCTTCACAGCCGCAACGGGAGCACCTGTAGAGGCCGCCCGCTCCGCATCGAGGCGGCGTAACCGGAGCACGAACGTGGTTCCCTGCCCTGGCTTGGACCGAGCCCAAACTTTGCCTTCATGCGCCTGCACGATCTGGTAGACGATGGCCAGCCCAAGGCCGGTACCGCCTTCGAAATTCGATTGGAAGGGCTCAAAGATTTTTTCGATCTGCTGCGGACTCATGCCCGCTCCGGTGTCGTTGAATCCCACCTGCCAGTCGTCTCCCAGGGATTCGAGCGTCACAGTCAGCGCCCCCCCACCTGTCATGGCGCGGACCGCATTCTCACAAAAATTCCAGAACACCTGCTTGATCTTGTCGCCGTCAGCGACCACGTAAGCCTCACCGACCCCAAAACGGCGTTGAATCTTGATGCCAGTACTCTCGGCGGTCATGCGGTGATCCATCAGAGTCAGTGTATCTTCGACCAGTTGGATCAGGTCGACCTTGTCGAAGTGATACTGCTTGGGGCGGGAGTAAGCCAGGAAGTCGGTGATGATGCTGTTCAGCCGCTGCGACTCGCGGGTCACGATGTCCAGCAGGCGCCGGTGGTCCTCGTTCATTTCGGGGACGCCGGAGAGCATGCTGACTGAGCCCGCGATGGAAGTCAGAGGGTTACGGATTTCATGAGCGATGGCCGCGGCCAGCCGTCCCACGGCCGCGAGGCGATCCTGCATGCGCACTTCGCGTTCGAGCCGCCGGATCTCGGTGAGATCGTCGAGCACGTAGACGTAGCCGAGATCGCCGCGCTCCGGCACGGTCAAGCCAGCCGTCCGCACACGAACCGTCTTACGGAACTTTGAGGGAGCATCGAATCGCACTTCGCCGTGAGCGTGCTGCGACTCCACCCCGGGCAGCGGATCCAGAAACAGCTGATGCACCGGTGAGCCGATCAGTTCGGCCGGGGTGCGCTCCAGAAGGCGCTGGGCGGCAGTGTTGACCAACGTAATACGCCCGTCGAGACCGGTGGTGATCAGGCCGCTGCTCATGGAGTGAATAATATTTTCGTGCAGCGCCTGCAGGCTTTCCAGCGCTCCGCTGGTGTCCTTGAGTTGCACTCCCACCTGCCGCAACTTCGCCGTGAGCAGGCCCGCTAGGTAGGCCACCGCAAGGAAGGCGAACAGATTGACGAAGATGATGGCCTGCAACGCCTTGAAGCTGGGATGCGTGCTGCAGTAGGAAGGCACAAACCCGTAATAATTCAGCTCCAGCACGGTCCCATAAAGAATGAAAGCCAGGGCCGCGACCAACTGCGCCCACACTCGCGGCAGCAACACGCTGGCGACAATGATGACCAGGGGATAGAGGAAGTTGAGAGAACTGTCCCAACCGCCCGTTTCGTGGATGACCAGGCTGACCAGGATCAGATCGGTCAGAACCTGCAGCGCCGCCTGCAGCCGGTGCTCCCGCCAAAACGAGAGCAAGAGCACGTAGAACAGCGAAATACTGTACCAGAGCAGAATGGTGCTGAGGAATAAGCGCATCGGCAGCGGGGAAGGAGTGAACTGGGCCACTGCCAGCTCAATGGCCAGCAGCAGGGTAAGGATGAAGATACGGACCTTAACCAGCCACACCAGCCAATTGCGCTCGTCAAACGTCGATTGCATTGCGATTCCGGTGATTCCGAAACAACAGCCGCGGCACGGATTCTATCCGGCCACTTTCTGCCTGCGAAGCGCAGGCCGTGATGTTGGGTGAGGAGGCCGGTGCCAATAGTGCGAGTCCGGCCTCCCCAGCATTCGACTTTCCTAGCCAGTCAGCCTAGCCAGCCAGCTTGGCGATCATGGCGAACAGCGGCATGTAGAGCGAAATCACGATGCCGCCGACGCTGACGCCCAACATGGCGATAATCATCGGCTCTAACATGGCCAGCATGTCTTTGGTGGCTGCGTCGACTTCCTCTTCGTAGAAATCGGCGATCTTCTGCAGCATGGAATCCATGGCGCCTGTAGCTTCGCCGACGCCGATCATCTGCGTCACCATGCTGGGAAACACGCCGCATTCCCGCAGGGGGTCGACGATGGTGCGGCCTTCTTCGATGGCTTTCCGCACCTTCATCAGCGCCTCTTCCAGCACGGCGTTGCCTGAAGTCTTCGCGGTAATGGTCAAGCCTTCAAGAATCGGCACGCCCGAGGTAATCAGCGTTCCCAGGGTGCGGGTGAAGCGTCCTACAGCAATCTTGCGCAGCAGGCCTCCGAGCACGGGCAGGTAGAGCAGGCCTCTGTCGAAGTAGTAGCGGCCCCGCGGATGCTTGCGCATTTGCTTGACGCCGAAGTACAGGCCGAATATGCCGACAAAGAACAGCCACCAGAACGTCTGCACGAACGAGCTCAACCCCATGACGATGCGAGTCGGAAGCGGCAGGGCAACGCCCAGTCCAGCAAACAGGTTGGAGAAAATTGGCACCACCCACTTGAGCAGTGCGCCGACAATTAATCCCGCCATGCTGACGACGGCTACGGGATAGATCAAGGCCGACTTCACGGCAGATCTGAGGCGCACGGCCTTTTCCACGTAGGTGGCCAGGCGCTGCAGAATGATGTCGAGAATACCGCCGGTTTCACCCGCCTCGATCATGTTGGTGGTGAGATCGTCGAAGGTCGCGGGGTACTGGCGCATGGCGTTGGCCAGCGTGGCGCCGCCTTCTACCGTGGTCCGCACGCCGACCAGCGTCTTCTGGAACGACTGGTTTTCCTGGTTTGCGGCCAGGATTTCCAGACACTGCACCAGCGGCAGGCCAGCATCGATCATGACCGAGAACTGGCGGAAGAAGACCGCAATGTCCTTGACCGCGACCTTGCCCGATCCGAACGTGGGCATTGAGAATTCTTTGCCTTTTTCGCGAATCGCGCCGGGTGTGATGCGTTCGCGCCGCAATGCTTGCGCCAAGGCCTGCTTGTTCGGCGCCATCCGCTCCCCGGAAATCTTCTCTCCGTTGGCGTCCTTGCCGGAAAATGTAAAGACTGGCATGGTTTAGCTTCTCCTCACTGACGTTGCGTATTCCGTAATTCTTCGTTCGTTCAAAATTGTTTCGCCCACTCTTCTAGTGCTTCCCAGCCGCTCCCCTGGCCAAAGTCGTTCCTGCCGTGGTCGAACGGTTCACCAGACTGGCGCCACGGTTGATCATTTCCTGCAATTCGTCCGTGTTGCTGGAACGCGCCATGGCTGTTTCCAGCGAGACTTGCTTCTGAAAGTACGCGGTCGCCAGCGCCTGGTTAAACGTCTGCATGCCGAATTTTTCCTGTCCAGACTGCATCGAAGAATAGATCTGGTGAATTTTGTCTTCGCGGATCAGGTTGCGAACCGCCGGATTGGGTATAAGGATCTCCATGATCATGGCGCGGCCCTTGCCGTTGATGGTCGGCAGCAAGCTTTGACACATGATGCCCTCTAGAACCAGCGAGAGCTGGGCGCGAATCTGCGGCTGCTGGTGCGCCGGGAATACGTCGATGATGCGGTTGATGGTCGAGGTCGCCGAGTTTGTGTGCAGCGTCCCAAAGGTCAAGTGACCGGTTTCCGCAATGCGCAGGGCCGATTCGATGGTTTCCAGATCGCGCATTTCGCCGATCAGCACCACATCCGGGTCTTCACGAAGCGCGGCGCGTAATGCGTCGGTGAAACTCTTGGTATCCGCGTGCAATTCGCGCTGGTTGACCACGCAGTTCTTGTTCATGTGCACGAACTCGATCGGATCTTCGATGGTCAGGATGTGATCGTGGCGCTCGCTATTGATCTTGTCGATCATGGACGCAAGCGTGGTCGATTTACCGGATCCAGTCGGCCCCGTCACCAGCACCAGGCCGCGAGGCTTGTCGCAGAGCTTGCTCACCACCGGCGCCAGGCCGAGTTGATTGAATGATTTGATTTCGAACGGAATCAACCGGAACACCGCTGCAGTCGCACCGCGCTGATTGAAGACGTTGGCACGGAAGCGGGCCAGTCCCTTCAAACCGAACGAGAAATCCAGCTCCAGGGTCTCTTCAAAACGGTGTTTCTGGGAATCGGTCATGACGCTGTAGGCCAGTTGCTTGGTCTCGGCCGGCGTCATCTGCGGCAAGTCGAGCGGGACCAGGTGGCCGTGCACACGAATCTGGGGCGGCGAGTTGGTCGTAATGTGCAGATCGCTGCCGCTCATCTCCAGCATTCTCTTGAGCAAATCGCTTAACGACAAACCCATAAATAGTTCCTTCCTCTCAACTCGTTGCTAAACTCAATGAATGGTTTCGCGGGCAACTTCCTCGAGCGTGGTCATGCCCGCCGCAACCTTAATCAATCCGCTCCGGCGCAGTGTGATCATGCCGCGCTCGATAGCCTTCTTTTTCAACTCCACTGCCGAGGCGCCGACCAGAACAAGTTCGCGAATCTCGTCGTCGACTTCCATGACCTCGTACAGACCGCAGCGGCCCTTGTAACCGGTGTTATTGCAAACGCCGCAGCCCTTGCCTTTTTGGACCTTGGTCGTCTTGGCTTCTTCCGGCGTGAACCCTTCTTCGATCAGGGTCTGCACCGGCACCTCTATGGGCTCGATGCAGTCCTTGCAGATACGCCTCACCAGGCGCTGAGCGCAGATGAGATGGACCGACGTCGCCACCAGGAACGGTTCAATGCCCATGTTCATCAAGCGGGTAATCGTTTCCGGAGCGCCGTTGGTGTGCAGCGTGGAAAGCACAAGGTGGCCCGTAAGCGCGGCCTTGATGGCGATTTCGGCGGTTTCAAAGTCGCGGATTTCGCCGACCAGAATGATGTTGGGGTCCTGCCGCAGGAACGATCGCAGAGCGGCGGCAAAGTTCAAGCCGATCTGCTCTTTCATCTGCACCTGGTTGACACCGCCCAACTGGAACTCGACCGGATCTTCGGCGGTCATGATGTTGGTGTCCGGCTGATTCAGGCGCGAAATCGCGGAGTACAGCGTATTGGTTTTGCCCGATCCCGTCGGCCCCGTAACCAGCACCATGCCATACGGTTTCAAGATAGCTTTTTCGAACTTCACCAGCGACTCGGGCTCGAAACCGAGCTTGGTCATATCGAGACGCAGGTTCTCCTTATCGAGCAACCGGAGCACGATCTTCTCGCCCCACAGCGTGGGCAACGAGCTGACGCGGAAGTCGAGCTGCTTCTTGCGGCCGCCGATGTTCATCTTCAGCATGATGCGGCCGTCCTGCGGCAGGCGCTTTTCGCTGATGTCGAGTTTCGCCATGATCTTCAGGCGCGACGTGATCGCGTCCTTCAGCTTCAAAGGCGGCGACATTATGGATTGCAGCACGCCGTCAATGCGGAACCGCACGCGGAATTCCTTTTCGTAGGGCTCGATGTGAATGTCGCTGGCGCCCCGCTTCACGGCGTCGCCCAGCACAACGTTGACCAACTTCACGACGGGAGCTTCGTCGGCGGCTTTTTCCAGTTCCGCCAGCTCCATCTGCTGCTCGTCCGATTGCAGTTCGACGTCGCTGTCGCCCATTTCCGACATCGACTGCATTACGGTCTCAAGATCTTCTTCCTTGGTTCCACCGTACGCCTTGTCAATCCCGGTCAGGATCGAGCTTTCCGAGGCAACGACTGGCTCGATATTGAAGCCAGTCATGAACTTGATGTCGTCCATGGCGAAGACGTTCGTCGGATCCACCATCGCAATGGTGAGCGACGCGCCCACGCGGCTCAGCGGAAGAATCTGGTAGCGCTTGGCAGTTTCAAACGGAATCAGCTTGACGACAGCAGGGTCAATTTCAAAGTAGGAAAGGTTGATCGCCGGAACGCCATACTGGCGGGAGAGAAAATTGGTGACGTCTTCGTCCGTGAGGAAGCCGAGCTTCACCAGGGCGGACCCCAGGCGACAGCTCTGTTCCTTCTGAACCTTATTCGCTTGTTCCAACTGCTCTGTGGTGATGATCTTCTCTTTGACGAGAAGGTCACCAAGCCGTTGAGACATACGTCGATCTCCTAATCCACGAGGGTGGAACGACGCCTGACACTTATACAGTGCAGGCAATGGCGCAAATGGCTGCCTATCATTGGGAGAGAAACGCAGCTCAGTCGCGTTGACATAAATTGTCAACGCAAGCGCGTTACCGTACCACTTACTTTAGTACTTGGACCTCACGGAGACCTCCACAAACCACAAGGGTTCCGGCCTGAACCCCGCGCCAAATGCCATTTTCTCGCGATCTACGGGCCGTTTTGCCAGCCCAGGTACATGAACTTCGGTAAGTCTCAACCCGTATTCCGGGCACGAGTGCCCGGCGAATCTCGCCCTCGATTAGACTCGACACTGAGGAATTCCTAACTTGACGCGCGCTGGCAAAGAGAGCAAAGGGAAAGAAGTTCGACGGTACTACGCTGCCCTCTATCACGCGTGGGGAGCGCAGCATTGGTGGCCTGCCGAGACGCGCTTCGAGGTCATCGTGGGTGCCTACCTGACGCAGAACACCGCGTGGACCAACGTAGAACGCGCCCTTGCACAACTTCGGGTTGCCGAGTTGTTGAGCATCGATGGAATCCGGCGAGTGCCGCTGAACAAACTCGAACGATTGATTCGCTCCTCCGGCTATTTCCGCCAAAAGGCACGGCGGGTCAAGACGTTCGTCGCGTTCCTAGATAAGAAATACGCTGGTTCGTTAGATCAACTCTTCTCCGAACCCACGGATAAGCTCCGCGAGCAATTACTCGGCCTGAACGGCATAGGCCCCGAAACGGCGGACTCGATTCTCCTCTATGCAGGAAATCATCCTGTCTTCGTCGTGGACGCCTACACGCGCCGCATCCTCGATCGACACAAGATTCTGTTGGCGAAGACGAACTACGAGGACATTCGGGAATTGTTCCAGAGCGCCTTGGCACCGTTGGCTCACGAGCAAGAGCAATCGACTGCGACCTTGGCGTCGCAGCTTGAATCTGGTATCCACGGCGCCGCTCACTCTCCCTCAGCGATGAGCACGGCTGCGCGTACCGCCCTGGTACAGGTCTATAACGAGATGCACGGCTTGATTGTGGGAGTCGGCAAACACTTCTGCAAGAAGACTGCTCCCATTTGTGCGGAGTGCCCACTGCAGCCTTTCCTTCCCCCAGGAAAGGCCGATTGACCATTGCGCTCCTTGCGCGAGGCCGATGATTCCAACTGCCGGCAGCTCTGTAGTCCAACGTCTTTAGGCTTCTTTACCGCATGTTCCCTCCTTTCTAAAATGGCGTTGCCTTCCCCCATCAGGAGAGCGAGATGAAGATTCAAGGCATTGAGGGTATGTCGATCGAGCAAGTCCGCTTCGAAGTGCAGCGGGGTGGCAAGTTCGTTTTCTACCACTACTGCATTTCGATCGTGGTCATGACCTTCCGGCGTTCGTCGCCGGTCCACTTCATTCCTGCCGGACACAGCTCCTTCGGCAAGGGTTTGCCGTGGACTTTTCTTACTCTGGTGATGGGCTGGTGGGGAATTCCCTGGGGACCGATTTTCAGCGTGCAGTCGCTTATCGTAAACTTCCAGGGTGGTAAAGATGTGACCAAGGAAGTTATGGCGATGCTGCAGCCCGCCCAGGCCGCAGCGGCAGCAGCCGGAAGGGGCTGAATCAAGGCTTCAGATGCGGTTCTGCGATTGGCTTCGCGTTGCGTTGGTTTTGTTCGCTTCCCTTGTCGCGCGCTGCCCAGCGCAATCCCTTCGCCAGGCAGCTGACCATGCCGGCGTTCTCGTGGGTACCGCGGTTCGTCCCGGCCTGCTTTCAGAGGCCGCCTACTCTGCCACGCTGGCTCGCGAATTCAACTTGGTCGAGCCCGAGGATGCAATGAAGTGGTGGACCGTGCGCCACGAAGCCGGCCCCTTCGATTTCCGCGCGGGTGACGACATCGTCCGCTTCGCACAAGCTCATGGGATGAAAGTCCGCGGGCACTGCCTGGTTTGGGATCACAACAATCCTGATTGGCTGGCGCAGGGCCACTTTACGCCCGCTCAGTTGTCCCAGTTGCTGCAGGAACACATCACGACGGTGATGAAACACTACGCTGGGCAGGTCTTCGCCTGGGATGTAGTAAACGAAGCTCTGGATGAGAATGGCCATCTGAAGGATTCTCCCTGGTACAACCAACCCGGCATCGGCCTAGCTGAAAAAGGTCCAGCATATATTGAGCAGGCCTTTCGTTGGGCGCACGAGGCCGATCCGCACGCGCTGCTTTTCTACAACGAGAACCAGGGCGAGGGCCTCAACATCAAGTCCGACGCGATATACGCGATGGTGAAGGATTTCAGGCATCGCGGCGTCCCCATCGACGGAGTCGGACTGCAAATGCACATTTCGCGGCTCGACCTCGACACCTCATCCGTCGCTGCCAATATCGCGCGTCTGACTGCGCTAGGTGTTCAAGTTCACATCACGGAACTCGACATTTCCTTGCCCGTGGACGCCAGCGGGGTGGCCGGAAAAGATGACTTGCTTCACCAGGCTGAGATATATCGCGGCATCGTGCGGGCCTGTCTGCAGAATCCGGGTTGCACCGCGATTCAGACTTGGGGATTCACCGACAAATACTCCTGGATCGGCTCCCACTCGCACGGCACTCGCGGCGCAGCCCTGCCCTTCGACCGCGCCTACAAACCCAAGCCCGCGTACGACACCATGATCGAAGAGATCTCGCGCAAGCCGCTTCGTGTGGGGCCGGGTCTCTGACCCGGCCGCGGCCCGAAGGGCCGCGCTTTTCGTCGCCAGCAACTCCACTCCCTACCAGCACCGAACCCGCGGCGCTCCGCGCCGCGACCGGGTCAGGGACACGGTCCCACACACTCCCAATGCAGCTTGCACTCGCGCCGGTGCATCTATAATGACTTGCCAGTGGCACAACCGGCCCCAATCCGGCCTAAGAAAAGCTATCGCAAGCAGGTCATCATCCTGCTCGCGATTGCGGTATTTCTTTTACTCGCGATTCTGGTTTCTCAAACCGCGTTTGACCTGACCTTCCTGCGTCCCGGAAACAATCAGGATATTGCGGTGTTTGCCGCCCTCTCGGCGCTCATCTTCCTGCTCTTTGTTGCGTTGACTTTTGTCCTGATGCGCAACCTGCTGAAGCTCTTCGCCGAGCGGCGACTGGGAGTGCTGGGATCGAAGTTTCGTACGCGCATGGTGGCTGGCGCGCTTCTGCTGTCGTTCGTGCCCGTGATGGTGATGTACTGGTTCTCCTACGGCCTGATGAACCGCTCGATTGACAAGTGGTTCTCAACTCCCGTGGAAGAAGTACGTGCCGACACGCACGCGATGGCCACTCTGCTGGCCAACTACGGGATGCAGAACGCGCGGGCCGAGGCGGTTGCCATCGCGGCTTCCCCTGAGATCGAACACGCTTTCTCCGGGCATAGCTTCTCCGGCGTCGTCAGCGAGTTTCAGCATCACGAACTGACGTTGCAGGGCGGATTCGCCCTTGCGATTCAGGACGGCAATGCCGAGGCCAGTTTCAACGCCCCCGCGCCCTGGCCTGTCTTGAAACCCAGGCTGCCGCTGGCCGACGCCGCCGCGGGACAACCCGCCCAATTCACGTGGCAGCAAACGGACTACACCCTGGGCAGCGTTCCGGTCGCGGCAGGAGGTCTGATTCTGGTGGCGATTCCGCTTCCCCGCGAATTCTCCCAGACGGTGCGCCAGGTCGAGGCCAGCCAGCAGCGCTATTACGACTTGGCACGCGAGCGGCGCGTCGTGCGCCGCACCTACATGGGCCTGTTGCTGCTGCTCACCATGCTGGTGCTGTTCGTTACAACATGGCTGGCACTATTTCTTTCAAAGATTGTGACGCGCCCGCTCTCGGCCCTGGCCGAGGCCACGCAGGCAATCTCGCGCGGGCGTCTCGACTATCGCGTCGACGTCAGCGCCGCGGACGAAATCGGAGATCTCGTACGTTCCTTCAACCGTATGGCTGAGGATCTGGAAGCCAGCCGGCGCCAGATCGAAGCCTCCAGCCGCGACTTGAGCGCCGCCAATGCGGAACTCGATCAGCGCCGCCGCCAGATGGAAACCATCCTCGAGAGCATTCCCACGGGCGTCCTCTCGCTCGATGCCAGCCGGCGCGTGACCCACGTCAACCAGGCTCTGCTCCGCATGTTTCAGCCTGACGCCGGACACGACGGCGCGAGTCAGATTCTCCGCGGAGCGTCCCTGGCAGAGGTTTTCCCCGCTGAGGTTCTGGAGGATTTCGAACCCCTGCTCCGGCGAGCCGACCGCATGGGCATGACCACGAGCCAGATGGAGATGCAGTTGCCCCGAACATCCCTGAACGTCGCGGTCACGGTGGCAACCCTGAGACATCAGGGTGAGCGTTCCGGATACGTCGTCGTGTTCGAAGACCTCTCCGACTTGCTGAAAGCGCAGAAGCAGGCTGCATGGCGGGAGGTGGCGCGGCGCGTGGCTCACGAAATCAAGAATCCGCTCACGCCGATCGCACTCTCGGCAGAGCGCATCCAGCGGCATCTG
>JADGNQ010000299.1 GCA_017883385.1 Candidatus Sulfotelmatobacter sp. | reverse complement strand
TTCAAATGTCCTGTACCCTTTACCTATCTTATCCGGAGGTAGCGCATGCTTCGGCTTGCGCGGCCCAACGGCATTGGGGCATTGGGCACAAGCTAACCCAACTTCCGCCCACCTCTGAGACGTGGTGCTGAGAAATCGGCCTGTTTCGGCGCGCAACGTTTGTGTTTTCAGTAGGGCTGGTCGTGAATTTCGAAAATAGTGACTAATTGTCGCTGAGCATCTGACCGAAGGATCGGGCTCAGTGGGCCTTGTTTGTTGGCGTATTGTTGTTGACTTGATGGCTTTCTTGTTGCCTAATAGTGTCTACACCTATGTATATCCGCAAATCCTCGCGGACTACCAAAGGCAAGACCTACTTCAATTATGTCCTCGTCGAAAGTGTCCTCACTCCGAAGGGTCCCCGCCAGAAGGTCATCTGCTCGCTGGGCGATCTCCGCCCGCGTCCCCAAGCCGACTGGCTGGCACTGGCCCACAAACTCACCTCCGCTTTGTCCGGCCAAGCCGACCTGCTCCCTGCGCAGACCCCGGATCCTGAACTCCAACAACTCGTCGCCAAAGTGCAGGCCGCCCATCCACCCTCGCCGGCCTCGATCTCTCACTCCGACTTATTGTCCGTGCACGTCGATCAAGTGCGTACCGAGGAATCGCGCGAGGCTGGTCCAGTCCACGTCGGCTACCAGTTTTGGTTGCGTCTGGGCTTGGACGGCATTCTCGCGCAAGCCGGTCTCAACGAACGCACGCGGCAATTGACTTGCGTCATGACGCTCAACCGACTGATTCACCCGGCCAGTGAATTGGCCATGCCGGATTGGATCCGCTCCACGGCGTTGGCGGATATTTTGCAGGTCGATTTCCAAGCCTTGGCCGAAGATGCACTCTACCGTAATCTGGACAAATTGCATAAGCAGCGAGTCGCCATCGAAGCCGCCCTGGCCGAGCGCGAGAAGACTCTGTTCAGTCTGGATCAAACAGTGTTTCTGTACGACGTGACCTCAACTTTCTTCGAAGGTCGCGCCTTGGCCAACCCCAAGGCCAAACGGGGCTACTCGCGCGACCACCGTTCCGATTGCAAGCAAGTCTTAATCGGGCTGGCGGTGAACCGGGATGGCTTCCCACTGGCGCATGAAGTGTTTGCCGGCAATCGTCATGACTCGACCACGCTGGAAGAGATGCTGAGCGCGCTGGACAAACGAGTAGGCCTACATCCCGGGCAAACCGTGGTGGTGGATCGCGGCATGTCGGGCGAAGAGAATCTAACCAAGATCGTCGCCAAGAAGTTGCACTACCTGGTCGCCGAGCCCTACGGTGCGCGCGGCGATTGGGTAGAGGAGTTCGAGAATGACGAGGACTTCGGCGAGGTGAAGCGGGAGCCTTCGCCGACCAACCCGTTTCAGCGCAAGAGCACCATCCGAGTGAAGATGCGCCGGGTGGACGGGGAAACTCACGTGTTATGCCTCAGCAGCGAGCGCCGCGAAAAAGACCGGGCCATTCGTGAAGCGCACGAAAAGAGACTGCTGGTGGACTTAGAGAAGCTCGCCAAGCGGGTGAAGAAAGGCAAGGGCAGAGGCACCAAACCGGCCGAGGTATTGGAGTCCATCGGTCGGCTCAAGGAACGCTATTCGCGCGTGGCGCGGTATTACCGCATGGAATACGATAGCCAGACCAAAATGTTTCAGTACAGCTTGGATGAAGCCAAGCGAGCGCGTGCGGAAAAACTGGATGGGAGTTACCTGCTGAAGACCGACCGTGAGGATCTGAGCGCGGATGAAGCCTGGCGGATTTACACGCTGTTGACGCGGGCCGAAGCAGCCTTTCGGACCCTCAAATCTCCATTGGGGGAGCGGCCCATCTTTCACCACAAGGAAGGGCGCGTGGAGGCGCACATATTCCTATGTGTGCTGGCCTACCATTTGCTGATGTCGATCGAGAAGACGTTACTGGATGCCGATGTCCACACCTCGTGGGCAACGGTGCGGGAGACTCTGAAGACACACCAGATCAATACCATCGTGCTCCCCAGCGATGGCGGCATGGTGCTGCGCATCCGACAAGGCACCACGCCGGAGGCGGTCCATCGCGAACTCTACCAGAAACTCCGCATCGGTTCGGAAATCGTCAACCCGCGTAAGACTTGGTCGACGGCAGAGGAGGGCTCAAAATAGTGACTAAAAAGCGAGCAAGTCCTTCCATTTCAATGCCGCGTCCTCAAAAGCGCGGAAGTTGGGTTAGTTTTGAATTTTCCGAGACGGAACCGCCACAGACCGTGAAATCCTGGGCGAAGACGTAGACGAGCAAGCCGGCCTTTCTCATCCAAGGCACACTCGATCTGGTGCTATTCAAAATTCTGGCGCTCGAACCGCTTCACGGTTGGGCCATCAGCCTGCGCCTGAGCAGGTCTCGGGTGACATTCTCCGTCGAACCCGTGAGGCGCCGGGCATCATAGAAAATGGCTCAGGTCCAATAAACTCCCGTTAGACGACATTCCCGTTTCTTGGAGCCCGCAGCCGCGCTCAGCATTGCGGATCAGGCAATAGCCGTCAATCCGGCACGCCACCCCGAACTCCGTGCCGGCTCCGATCTTTTCCACCCGCAGCGCTCGGGCGCGGCATCGCAAGTAGACTACATCATCGGGATCCTGAGATCTGTGCGTGGGCACGACAATGTCGCATTCGATCCGCTCGCCGGACGTTATCGGTATCGGTTGACACAACAAACAATAGAAGCCATCCCTGTTGATGTCTCTGGTTGTCGTGCGGTGTACCGTACCATTGCATACCAGGTACAGGGTCCAGTGGAGCGGTACGCGGGGATTCTTCCGCCTCTCCGCGCTGGCTAGACGACCCATTCGATCAAAGGTCGGCGCCTCTGTACGAGTCTCATTGTCTAGGGAAGCATTCATCGTAGGATAGCCGAAAAAACCATAGCACTTTTCGTGCCACATATTCGGCGGGCCCTTTCAATATCCCTCTGCTCCCCTAGTTTACAAGGCCTGCTGGAGTTAGTTGGGGCCAGCCGGATTACCACATCGCCTAGTACTTCGACAACCTTGACAATAGTTAGGCAACAATTGATACTGAATGGGAACAGTAATGATTGATACTGATGGACCAACAGTATACTACATCAAAGGATATTAGGTTCGTTTACTCCGTTTTGGCAAATGACGGAGCGCGGCCCGGAAGGGGGGGACGCCTCAGCCTTTTGGGGACCCCTTCTGCCAGAGAGGGGCTGGTGCGGAAGTGGATGGGTGACGCCGAAAAGCGACGGGCAACCCACAGCGGGGGAACTTTACCCATTCGAAGATGGAGAAAAACGTGAGCGTTCGTGTCACCGTATTCTCAAAAGATGAAACGCTCGTCAGATTGTGCCGGGAGATCCTGTCCGAATTATTCGGCTCGGAATGGGCGCTAATGACCGGAGTTCCCGGGTGCGTGACCTCCCCGGATGACCTGTGCATTTGGGATTTCGCGCCTGGGAATACAGCGATACCGCAGGATTCGGAACCGGCAAAGCTCTGCAAACACTGGTTCGTCCTCAACCGAAAAGACCTGACCGCACTGCAGGCAGTTGTTGGCACTACCGATCTCAATGTGCTATTGAAGCCCGTCACCCGGGCCGCGCTACGGGCTTTTCTCGGCGGGGCCAACCCCCTCCGCAATGAACAAAATGACGATTCCACCGGGCGTATTGACGCGGTGCGGGTGGAGCGCGATGAAATGTTGCAGTTCCTGATTCAGGCAAACCTCAAGTTGCAGGAATCCGAACAGGAACGGAACAATTTCCTGGCGCGCTCCGTCCATGATTTTCGCGCGCCGCTGACAGCCATCAGTGGCTACTGCGGGCTGCTTCTGGAGGAAGAGCTGGGCCCCTTGGCGCCGGAGCAGCGGAAGGTCCTGGGACGGATGCTGCACAGCGCTAACCGCCTTTCGCGCATCAGCAACGGGATGTTCCAGCTCAGCGTCCCCCATAACGTCGAGCCAAGACTGAACCTCGAAAAGGCCGACATTCGCGATTGCTTCGATCAGGCACTGCATGAGGTCGCTCTAGTCGTCGAGGACAAGCGGATTTCGATTGCGGCGGACATCGAGCCTCCGCCGAACCGAATGTTCTTCGAGAAATCGCAGATGGAGCAAACCCTGGTCAACTTATTAGATAACGCCTGCAAGTTCACGCCACGCGACGGTATTATCGAGGTCAGGGGTTATCCCTTCTTCTGGGAGCGCAGGATCGGGCAAGCGGCGTCGTTCGACCGGACGGCCGAGCGCCGGGTCAAAAAGGGCATGGTTTGCAACTCATTTCGAGTCGATATCCGAGACTCCGGCCCGGGAATTCCGGCGGAACGCGTCGATAGGGTCTTCGAGGAATACACTTCTTACGGAGGCGGGCAGGACCGGTCCGGTGGTGGGCTCGGTCTGGCGATCTGCCGGATGATATTGCATCGACACCAGGGGCGCATCTGGGCCGAGAGTAGTCCTTCTGGTGCGGTGTTTTCTTTCGTTCTCCCTATTCAACAGACCGACGCAGCCCTCTCCGCAGTTGAGAACGGTTCTGCGGTCGCGTGGCTGTCTGGGGCCGGGGGGAACTAAATGCCTGTCGCCAAGAACGGCCGCACGATCCTATTAGCGGAAGACGATCTGGAAGTACGCGATTATCTCGAGACCGCCCTGACATGCCAAGGGTATACGGTCGAAGTTGTACAGAACGGAGAAGAGGCACTCGCCTATCTTCAGAGTCACCAGGCGCCTGTCTCAGCCGTCGTGCTGGACGTCATCATGCCG
>JADGNQ010000124.1 GCA_017883385.1 Candidatus Sulfotelmatobacter sp. | reverse complement strand
ATCCGGCCTCGCCTGCTTGATCAGTCTGGGCAACAATGCAAAGTGGTAATCCTGAACGAACACCACTGGCCGGCTGATGTTCTCCATCTCCTCCAGAAGGGCGTCGGCGAACTTCTGGTTCACCTCCTGATAATGCTTCCAATCGCTGGCGCGGAACAGCGGTCGCGTGTGGGCGATGTGGCACAAGGGCCACAGTCCCTCGTTGGCAAATCCGTAGTAGTACCCTTCTTCCTCTTCCTTGGTTAACCAGACTCGCCGCAAGGTGTAGTGCGGATCATCCGGCGGAACCGGCAACCGGTCGTGCGCGTCCACCGCTTCCAGATCGGCGTCGCCCGACCCGTGCGCGACCCAGGTTCCGTCACAGGCACGCAGCACCGGCTCGATCGCCGTGACCAGCCCGCTGGCCGGCACGTTGACCACTACCTCTTTGCCGCGCCGCGTGTGCGTATACGGCTCTCGGTTCGAGACCACAAAAAGCCTGCCATCTTCCAACCGCGCCCGCACGTGCACCGCGAGACGGTCCGCGGTCCACATCGATTCTCCCGTCTCGCGCAAGCGAGCTTCCAGTTCTGCCGCCGAGCGGGCCGTGTTCAGGCTCTCCGCAAACGTTGCCACCTCCCGCGCCAGTGGACGAAACAATTCCAGATCCGGCACTTTGATCCGTATCGCGCCTCGCCCGGTGCGCAAGGCTTTCATCCAGGTGGCGGTTCGTGCGATCGGTCCGGCGATGCTCCAGCGCACGATCAGCAAGGTGATCAGCACGATCAGAAAAACATGCGCCAACGCGCTCAGGAATGTTTCCCGCCAGATGCGAAGGCTCTCCCCTCGGATGTACCCGGAGTCGTGGACAATGGCCAGACTGCCGATGATCGTGTCAGCTCGATGCAACGGCAAGGCGTAGATGTGGATCGACGCACTTCCCATCTTAAGGAAGGCGTTCGTGTCCTGGTTCTCTTTGAGGGCTTGCAGCACGACCGCGGGCGCACTCGCCATCAGCGGCTCAAGGTTGGTGGTAATGGCAATCGGATGGCCTTGCGGGTCATACACGGCCAGTCCCGCGAGATGCTCGCGGTTAGCGAACTGCTGCACCGTTCGCTGCAACGCCTGCGGCGTGTCCCGCGCCATATCGCGTTCCACATTCCGCCCCAGACTGTCCCCCAGCACCTCGGCGCGCCGCTCCAGATCTCTCCGCAGGCCGCGGTTCTGCACTAGAACCTGGTAATACGACGTACACAGCGACACCAGCGTGACGCCAACAATAAGAGAGACGATAAGTCGCGCGCTTAGCAATCGCATCTGATCGGTCCTCGGAACCCACAAATCAGCGGGTTACCCCGCGACACTTCTCTGCGATTCTTACTACCGGCCCGGACAGAAGCCAATGGACATCCAGCGGTGCGATCCCCACGACCGCGTCGTGAGACAAATACGCCTCAAAACGTTCACCAAGACGAAAGCAATTCCCGCAGCCGCTGACTCGACAGGACGCAAACCTCCGCGTCCGTCGCTTCGCCAGCCAAGCAACAAGCCTCTCTTTGAGGACGGGAAACGCCAAAAGGTTGCACAGGGCGTGCCAAAACCTAAGCTCTTGATTTTTAGCATATTGGCTCAAAAGGTAGGCTTGCGGCGGGATGTAATTCTTTCACTCTTAATGTTCTTACCGGGAATGAACCCGCCAAACCGAATTGGACTATCCCGACGTTCGAATCTGCTCCCTGGGCACGCCCATCCCTACCCCGGATACGCTCCCGCGATGTACCCCTCCAGTTCCTGTATCGTCTGCGCCTGACCCGTGATGATCCACTTCACTAGATCGCCGATCGACACCACTCCGATCACAGACTCGTCCCGCACAACTGGGAGATGCCGAAAATGGTGGTTGGTCATGATCGCCATACACTCGTCCACGGTATGCTGCGGACCCACGAACACGACCGGGCTGGTCATGATCTCGTGGACCGGGGTTTCCTTCGACGAGTGCCCCATCAGGATTACTTTGCGCGCATAATCACGCTCTGACAGAATTCCCACCAGCTTCTCGTGGGAAATCACCAGCAAGGCACCCACTCCGTGCTTGGCCATCTTCTCAATCGCTTCGTAGACCGACTTGTTCGGCTCTACCGACAGCACTCGATTCCCATCTTTGCTTCTAAGCAGCATTGCTACTGTGTCCGAAAGTTTCATAAGCGCCTCTCGCTCGCCGCAGTCACTTGCCCGTTCGTTCGTCCCACACCGGCTTCCCCTTGTCGTCGCGGAACATCAGCGTGTCCGTGCCCTTCACCAGTTCTCGCGCCAGGATCACATCCGATGCCTCCTGCTTCACCTTGGAACCCGTCACCGCAACCTCGTCGCCCTTGGCGAAACTGATCCCAATCTCGTCTTGAAACGTCTTGGGGCAGACATAGATACGTACTTTGTCCTCTCCATTCTTGAGGACTAACTCCGTGAAGTCCTTCCGCGAGCCCACAGTGAGCACATTGATTTCTTCTATCACACCTTTCGTCTTCATCTCCGTCTGCCGGTCATATTTGGGAATGCTCGTGTCTGGCGTTTTTTGCGAGACTCCCGCCGCGACCCACAGAAGCACAGACACAGCGACTCCCAGACACTGCCTGAGACTGCTAGGTTGCAGGATCAGGAGTCTGGGTTGCAGAACGAGGCGTTTCAGATCGAGCGACATGGCTGCTCCTCGTGGCTTAACCGGGAACCCGACATCGTGGTCGGGTGCCTCGTTCTGTTCGGCACGGCCCCGAGAACAATTCATCAGTTCGCGGGTTTGCCTCACAACTTCGCTACGATAAGGCCTTCAACTCGATCTGTTTCCAGGAAGGTCCAACAAGAAAGGAGAATCCTACACCCTGGCAGCCTCTCATGCCAGACTCGCGCGAGTTCCCCCTCCGAGATTGCTGGCATCGTGGAAAAACGGCCATGGGTAGCCAGTCGGCTAGGCAGTGTCCAGCACTGCGCTGCCAGGCTCGATGCGGGCTTTCCTCAATCTTTCGCGATCAATCGGCGGTCGCGATGCGGCTCCGTACGCGGTTGGCCAGTGCTAAGCTCGCACTTCTGGCCCGGGGCAGCACCGCAAGTTGGACAAGGGACGGAAAGAGCTTGCTTTGGGCCGAGTTCTTTTTTCATGGTACGAACAGATATGGCGCGGACAGATAATGACTCAAAACCAATGCACAAGAATGGTCAATCTTGATCACTCGATGCGTGGATGGAGAATCTTGAGAGTGACTTATGGACTCAGTCGATTGTTTTCGTTTCGAGACTGCCACCAATCTGCAAGGCAGTGTTCTGAACAGTCCAGCAGTAGCCTGGGCTTGGGGATTCAAACCCACTTAGCCTACCATGCTGCCCACTCCACCATTCCGTGGAGAAGCAACACTGAGCGCGCCGCATGGCAGCCACGACCCGACCTACTCGGAAAAGCGTTCCGCACCGTGACTCGCCCCACCGGATAGCTAGGAATATTGTTGGTGGCTCGATTAAAGGACTTTACCACGAAGGACACGAAGTCACACGATGGAAAATGAAGCCCTTCGTGAACCTTCGTGTCCTTTGTGGTTCAGGGTTTTTCGGTTTTCGCACCGATTGCGGGCAGAGTTCCAGGAATATCACCTGACGAAAATTCGCCAGGACCGCAATTGACCGCCCCCTCCACCCTGTCATAGACTCCAACAACTTCACCAGGGGGACCCATGACTCTCGCAACATCCACTCGCCGCAGTTTCGCCACGCGCCTCGCCGCCATCCTCTCCGCCGCCGGCCTCACCGGAGCCGCGCTCACAAGCAAAGCCGACACCAAAACCGACAACGCCATCCGCAAGCTCGACAGCGACGGCAAGCCCGCCGACGGAAAACAATTCATCACGCCCATCGTCATTCACAACGACCTGATCTACGTGGCCGGACAAGGCGCCCACGATTCCGGCCCTGCGGACAAATTCGAGATCGGACACCACACCACTATCGTTATGGACAACGTGAAGAAGCTCGTTGAACTCGGCGGCGGCACCATGGACAGCGTCCTACAACTCGGAGTCTTCCTCGCCGACATCAAGTACTACGACGGCATGAATTCTGTCTTCAAAACCTATTTCCCCAACGGCGGCCCCGCCCGCACTACCGTGGCCGTAGCCGCGCTCCCGGGAAATTCGTTGGTGGAAATCAACTGCATCGCGGTTGTGGTCAAGAAATAGGGGAGAGACTGGACTTCCCATCAAGCGGAACCGTTTCAGCCGACGCGTGGCCGACAGTCACGGCGTGATCTTGAACACGATTCCGCAACCGCCTGTTCCGGCACAACCGGCACCACCGCCCTGAGTCGTGCCGTAAAGATTGCCGGATGCATCCATAGTTAAACCCGCTCCGGGATTTGCACCGTCTGGCCCGCTAAAGGCGTGCAGCACCTTCTCATTTCCGTCAGCATCGATTTCGAACACGACTCCAGAATCGGACACACCGCCACCGTTTGTGACTCCATAGAGGTTGCCGTGCCTGTCGCGGACTAAACTTCCGTTCGGGAATTGTCCGTCGTTAGCGGTCTCACCGAAAGTGTGTAAAACGAGCTCTGTCCATGTGCCCTCAGGATTTTGCTTCAGCTTAAAGACGACACCACAGCACCCAAGGTTGAGTTTGCCGCCAGAGGCGGTGGTACCGTAGAGATTGCCCTTCGCGTCCCTAACAAGGCCGGCAAACGGCTCTCCCCCGCCGCGCTTTCCTGTGAAACTGTGCAGCAAGCGTTCGGTCCACGTACCGTCCAAATTCGGCGACAGCTCAAACACGGCTCCCTCATTGAAGCTGCCACCGAACGCCGTAGTGCCGAAGAGGTTGCCCAAGCCATCCGAGACCAACTTTCCTGAAGGACCCACGCCGTCCGGGGACCCGCTGAAGTTGTAGACGACCCTCTCCTGGCCGTGACTTACTTCAAACACAATTCCGCAGCCTTGTCCGCCGCACGCTGGCGGCGGTGTTCCGCTGGCGCCAAAGAGCGTGGCGCCATAGAGGTTGCCGGATCCGTCGAGGGTCAAACCTCCATTGGGAAAATGCCCCTCGGAGTCCGTAAAGCTATGGAGCACAATCTCCCTCCCGCCACTCAACTCAAATATCGTTCCGCAGCCTTTGGAGTTGCAGTCTGTTCCGCCGCCGTACTGGGTGATGCCGTAGATGTTCCCAGCGTACCGTGCTATCTCTCCTACCGGCTGCGCCCCGTCGCCTGCCATTCCAGTAAAGCTGTAGAGAGTCGTTTCGTTGCCGGTAGTATCCAGCTCAAACACGGTTCCGTTTGCGCTGCTTCCGCCCGACCACGTGGTGCCATAAAGATTGCCCAGCTTGTCGAAGATCAATTCTCCCTGAGGAGTCATCCCGTCCAGCGGCGGTCCTTGAAAGGAGTAGAGCAAGGTGAAAGTCTGGGCTCGCGCCGATGGAGGCGCAACCACGGCCATCGCGAGCACGACAGCGAATGCCAGCGCTGCAGTCGCGGATCGCGAGCACGCCCCATAAATCAAGCCGCGACGTAGCCCTGAGTTGCTCACACTTGAACCTCCATGAAATTCCGCGAGAGTCAGCGACTCTGTTGCGCAAGCCAAATGCTCTCGGTGCAGGTCCCCACATCAAGGCCGTGGGGAGCGAATCGCCAAGGGGAAGGCCTGCCTCGGGCGGGAACCTTACCACACCCCCCGCGTGACCACAATCACCAGCCACCGCGCGGACAATCACAGTACATTCCCAGCCCCGTGTTTAGCCTTAGGTGGGGAATTGTCCCCGCGGATCTCCGAGTCCGCACCTTGTCGCAACATTAGGCAAACAAGGCACTTAGGGCTCCAAATGCCACGAAAACTTGGACCGAAGCTGATTCTCTCGCTCACCGTGCTGATCGTCGCCATCAGCGGAGTCAGTGGATACCTCAATTTCCGTACCCAAAAGAAGCAGTTAGAAGAGACCATGATCCTCGGTGCGGACCAGCTTTCGCGCAGCATTACCGGCGCCACCTGGCACGCCATGCTCGACGACGACCGCAAGGCCGCTTACGAGATCATGCGGGTCATTGCCGACAAACAAGGCGTCGACCGCATCCGGATGTTCAACCGTGAGGGTCGTCTCTCGTTCTCGACCGACGCGCGAGAGCAACCAGGCGTGACCAGTCTGTCCAGCGAAGTTTGCGCCAGTTGTCATAGTCAAGGACCGATTCGCAACCGGCCGACTGAGGATTCGCGCGTTCGTTATGCCACGTCACCGGATGGCGTGAAGACAATCAACATCGTTGCGCCCATCTACAACGAGCCGTCGTGCAGCAATTCCAGTTGCCACGCCCACCAGGCGTCGACCAAAGTTCTCGGCGTCGTGGATGTCGCTTTGCGCCTCGATCCTGTCCAGAAACAGACGCGCGCCATCACTCTTCAGACCATCGTCTGGACAGCGTTAGAAGTTGGAATTGGTGCGGCCTTCGTCATTCTGTTCACGAAGCGCTTCGTTGCCACTCCCATTCAACAACTGATTGAAGGGACGAAGACAGTCAGCGCAATGGAGCTGGACCGGCCGATCGAAATCACCCGTCGCAGCCAGGAACTTGACGACCTGGTGGACTCCTTCAACCGGATGCGCGAACGCCTGAAAGTGGCTGTCGCCGACCTGAACGACATGCAGCAGACGCTGGAGAGCAAAGTCGAAGAACGCACTCAACAACTGCAAACCGCGCAACGCAAGCTGATCCAATCCGATCGCCTGGCCACGCTTGGCCAACTCGCCGCCAGTGTCGCGCACGAAATCAACAATCCCGTTTCTGGCGTGCTCAACCTTTCCATGTTGCTCGAGCGCTTGATGGCCAAAGGCGAATACCCACCGGGGCGGGAAGCCGAATTCCGCAAATATCTTGGCTTGATCTCGGCAGAAACCGCGCGGGTCGGACGCATCGTCTCAGATCTGCTCGCATTCTCGCGCCGTTCCAAACCGCAACGCGCGCCCGCGGATCTAAACAAGCTGGTTCGCACCACGCTGGGGTTGGCCGACCACAAACTCAAATTAATCAGCGCCGAAGTTGCACTCGAGTTGCAGGACAGTCTCCCGCTGGTCGAGTGCGACTCGTCGCAAATCCAGCAGGTGATTCTGAATCTCATTTTGAATGGCGCACAGGCCATGCAGCCGCGCGGTGGCGGCAAACTTACCATCCGCACCCGCCTCGCGGACGAAAACAACGCCGAACTTTACGTTCAGGACACGGGCGAAGGCATCGCCCCCGAGAACCTCTCCAAGATCTTCGACCCGTTCTTCACCACCAAACCCGAAGGCAAGGGCGTCGGTCTCGGCTTGGCCGTGTTGTACGGCATCGTCAAGGCTCATGAAGGCGAAGTTGAGGTCACGAGTAAGCGAAACGAGGGCACAACCTTTACGGTCACTCTCCCCCTCAAGTCACGCAATGTCCCGGAGTCGAGGGAAGTGCAGGTACATGCGGTGTGAACGGTCTTTATCTCGTGGCGATCGGAGGAGTGCCGGCAAAAGCTTTGGAGTGGATCGAAAACACGGCCGCCGAATGGTTTCCCATGCCCATCCGGCGCTTGCCTCCATTGTCGATCCCCGAAGGGGCCTATGACGCCAAGCGAGGGCAGTATCAGTCGGTAGAACTAATGAAGATGCTGGCTCAAAACGCTCCCCGCGATGCCTCCCGGGTTCTCGGCGTTACCGACGTCGACCTGGAAATCCCGATGCTCAGTTTTCTGTTTGGACAGGCCCAGTTCGACGGTCCCATCGCCGTGGTCTCGCTCTGCCGTCTGCATCAGGAATTCTATGGCCTTCCCCCTGAGGAAAGCCTGCTGCGGGAGCGTGCCGCCAAAGAAGTGCTGCATGAACTAGGGCACACCTTCGGACTCGTCCACTGCGCAGATTCAAAGTGTGCCATGAGCCTTGCCACTCACATCGAGTTGGTGGACGCCAAAGCAGAGCAGTACTGCACACACTGTGGAATGCAGTTGGTGCAGAGGTTTGCTTCGCGAGAGGAATGACTATGAAGAAGAATTGGCCGATCCTGGTCGTAGACGATGAAGACGTCATGTGCGAATCGATGGCCGCATGGTTGCGCGAAGACGGTTACCACGTCGACACCGCGCCCAACGGGCAGAAAGCACTCGAACTCGCCAAGGCCATGGACTACGCCATCTGCTTTGTCGACTTGAAAATGCCCGGCGGCATGGACGGCATAGAGACCATGATGGAAATCCACCGCATTCGCCCGGAGGCATCCATCATCATCATCACCGCCTACGCCACCGTCGACACTGCCATTCAGGCCATGAAGGAAGGCGCACAGGAATATATCGTAAAGCCCTGCAATCCGCAGGAGATTTCCATGCTCGTCTCGCGCATCCTGAAGCTGAAAAAGCTACAGAGCGAGAATGCAATCCTGCGCAAGAAACTCACCCGCCAGTATCGCCACCACGACATCATCACCAAGAATCCGCGCATGGAAGAGATTCTTGCCTTAACCCAGGACATTGCCAGCCTGCGCAGCACGGTGCTGATTCGCGGCGAAAGCGGCACGGGCAAAGAACTGGTGGCGCGCGCCGTCCACTTCTCGGGCAATCGCGCCGAAAAACCATTCGTCGTTATGAGTTGTGCCGCCCTCACCGAGACTCTGCTCGAGAGCGAACTGTTCGGATACGAAAAAGGAGCCTTCACCGGCGCCGCCGCCCAGGCAAAAGGCAAGTTTGAGATGGCGAACGGAGGCACGATTTTCCTCGACGAAATCGGCGACATCTCCCCTAAACTGCAGGCCGACCTCCTGAGAGTTCTGCAGGAGCGCCGCTTCTACCGCGTCGGAGGGACTCAGGAAGTCGAAGTCGACGTGCGAATCATCGCGGCCACCAACAAGAATCTTGCCGAAGAGGTTCAGCAGGCCCGGTTCCGCGAGGACTTGTACTATCGCCTCAATGTGATCGAGATTCGTCTGCCACCCTTGCGCGAACGCCGCGAGGATGTTCCCTTGCTGGCCGAGCATTTCGTGCACCACATCTCTTCCGCACTGGGCAGGGAGGTCAGTGGCATCTCCGCCGCAGCCTTGAAAGTGCTCATAGCCTATGACTGGCCCGGCAACGTCCGTGAATTGGAAAATGTAATCGAACGCGCCATCGTCACCTGCCGCAACGGCATGCTCGATGAGCACGACTTCACCTGGCTCCAGCAAAACGCTGGGGCGCAGCAGAACTGGGAAGTCCCCGATGTTTCTCTCGACGACCTGGAGCGCCGCGCCATCATTGCAGCACTTGAACGCAAACACGGCAACGTCAAGGAAGCATCCGCAGCCCTAGGGATCGATCGCTCCACGCTCTACGACAAACTCAAGCGCTACGAGATCGTGCACTGAACCTGCAGTAGCTGACGCGCACTGTCCTGTCCCGTAGGGACATCTGAAAATAGCCCGGCGTTTCCAACGCCGGGTAGCTGTCTGGGAATGAAACCGCATCTCGGAGGGATGCCTGAAATATCGCCGCGAACTGGGCGCCGCGCCCCGACTCACACCTCTAGAAACGTCTCCGCCAACACGCTGTCCCAATCCGCCTCGGGCACCGCATCCATCAATCCCGGCATGAGCACTCCCCCATCCGCCAAGCTGGGAGGAGTGTTGGGCTCCCGCAACTCCACCTGCAGTCGTTCCAGTTCCCGAGAGACCCAGCCGTAAACTTCCGGCCCTCGCAAAAGATGCCGCAGCAGTGCCGGATTCTGCGCGCTCAGCCGCGGGCTGATCTTCAGATACCATCCGTCCGTCGGGCCTCCGATGCCAACCACTTTCCCCTCAATTGGCGCGCGCACCCGAATCTCGTTTCCGTTCTTCTTCATGCGCCACGCAGTTTCATTGATCTCAATGTCGCTGCCGATCGCGGGCATCTTGATGGAATCAGCTTGCCCGATCACGTGCTCAGCCAGTGCATCAAGACCAACGGTAAGTATTCCGCCTTCTTCAAGCTTCACCCACGTGTGCCCGCGATGATAGAAGCGGTCCTCCGGATAATCGAGTCCCAGAGAATGAACCGTCCCTCTCGCGGGTAGCACTGCAAACTGCGAATATTTGCTGCACTGGCGGCAATCGAAGGCATTGTCGCAGGTTCTCGACATCACCCTGCCCGCAAGCTCGTGCCGGCAGCGCCGCTCCGGCTCCGGCAATTCCGCAAAATCCGCCTTCCAGCAAAAATCGATGGCCCGCTTGGTTTGGAAGTCTCGGGCTGTACGCCGCACCGCCGAAACGACCGTCGCCACAATCGTCATCACCACCGCAAAAAACAAAGATAGAAAAATGACGTGGGCGGCAGTCCAGTGAAATCCATCAATCCCCGGAAACATGCGTGTTCTCTCCTTTTGGCGACGCGAACATAGGCAGGTAGCGATACGACAGCGAGTAAACGATCACGCCATAAGCGGTCACGCCACCAAAACTCGCGACCTCCTGCCAGCTCGGCGCGTATTGCAGAAACTCGTCGAACGGCAACGTGGGGACAGCCAGAGTCTGCACCGTAAGAACAAAGCGGTTTAGCAGCACTCCCGCACAAGCCAGCCCGGCGGCGGTCAGCAGCCATCCCCGCCGCATCGCCGTTTTGCGGTACGTCAGCAGAAACGCCGGGACCAACCCAAGCAGCACGATCTCCACGAACAAGATCGGCGTGCCAAACGGCTTGTACATGTAGTACTGCCACGGCGCAAAACCCACCGACGGCGAAGTGACGTTCAACCAGATCAGAGTGTCAATCGACTTGGCCGCGACATAGATAGCCAGCAGCACGCCGGAAATAAATGCAAGCCGTCGGAATACTTCCTGCGGTACGAGCCTTCGCCCCGTCACCTTCTCGACCGTGGCCGTTACTAGCATCAGGAAACTGGGTCCCGTAGCAATCGCCGACAAGATGAACAAGAAGAATGTAGAAGGCCAGATGAACAATCCCTGGCGAAAGGCGAACGGACGGCCGCGCAGTACTCCATAGAGTCCACCCAGCGACCCCTGGTGAAAGAACGAAAGCAGCGTCCCAACACCGGCAAGCACAGGCACCAACTTGTGCAGTTGATGTTCAAAGACCAACATCGACGGCACCTTGCGAAGCTGACGGTTCCGTAACAGTATCGGTATGTACTCCAGGCACAACACGAGGAGATAGCACGTAATGCAGAACGTGACTTCGGTGAGCATCGAGTGCGTATTGGGATGCCAGAATGTGAACCAGAAGCGCAGGGGTTGTCCGACATCGATGCCCAGGATTCCGACTGCGCCGCTATAGCAGATGAAACCGACAACGACCGCAGTATTGAGGATTGGCCGTAACTCCGCGCGCTTCAAAATGTAGACGAGAAATCCGGTGAAGAACGCGCCCGCCCCCAGCGCAATCACCCCCAGATCGAGAAAGATCCACAGGCCGAAGGCGAACCGGTTATCCAGGTTCGTCTGATTCAGCCCGAAGTACAGGCACAGCCCAGCCGCGTAGACTCCCAGCGCAAGCAAAACAGTCCATGGGGCCAGCCACAGCAAAAATCGTGACAGCGAGGTTCGCTCTTCCCCGCGCGCAATCCACCGGCTGTCGGTAAGAGTGGCGCTAGCCATGTTGAACCTCCGAGCGTTTCGTCTCCGAACCACTGCCCGACTTCGATTCCGCCAGCGCTCTCACCCAAGCCTCCTTCGACTTGTAATAAACCTTCGGTTCCGTTCCAATCCGCGCCAGCAAACGGAACGCTTCAGGAGAGCGCGACTCCTGCGAGGCTGCATCGTTCGGATCGGCCAGGTTACCGAACCGGATTGCCCCTGTCGGGCAAGCTTCCACGCAAGCCGGAACATAGTCCGCTGGATCGATCTCGCGCTTCCCCGCCGCAGCCGCCTTCTCTTTCGCCGAATGCAGCCGCGCGTGGCACATATTGCACTTCTCCACCACCCCGCGCATTCGTGCCGCCACTCCGGGATTCAGACTCTTCTCCATTCCCGCTGGCCACGCCGGATCCCACCAGTTGAAGTACCGCGCATGATACGGACACGCCGTCATGCAATACCGGCATCCCAGGCAGCGCTGCGGCATCTGCATCACAATTCCAGTGGCCTTATCGACTTCAACAGCCTGCTGCGGACACACCTTCACGCAAGGCGTGTCGTGCTCGCAATGCATGCACATGATTGGGATGAACACTTCGCGCCGCGCAGCCCCATCCATTCCATTCGAAGCCTTGCGCACCAGCATCGGAGTGAGGCCGGTTCGCGCCGTCGCCTGCGGAAGCGGCGGCACATTGTTCTCCGACGCGCACGCCATCATGCACGAGCCGCATCCGGTGCATCGATCCAGGTCGATCACCATGCCGTATCGGGCGCTCATGCGTTCCTCCTCGATGGCGTCTCCCGCAAACTTGACTCCTGGTAGAGCTTTGTGACCAGTGGCGGCAGCACCGGCGCAGTCCAGGTTGTCGACCAGTCCTCAGGCGTCGCAGAAGTCGCCGCCGGCCATTCCTTCAACTCGCATCGCAGGCCTCCGGGGCGCGCTGTTTCGCCCACCCAGACCGCTCCCTTCTGGAGTTGTTCTTCGAGTGCCTTGACGGACGCGATCTTCGTGACCGGTGTCGCCTCCTGTCCGATCACAGTTCCCGCTCGCGCGCGGAAAAGACCTTCGCAACGCGCATGAATGATCTTGTCCACCGGAGTCACCGTCGTGTCGATCCCGCCAAGGAATTGCGCCGCACTCTGCACTTCCGCCGGCGTCTTCGTCAGATTCGGAGCGACCGCATAAGTCTCGATCGCAAATGTCCGAGCGGTGGGAACATCGGTCAACTCTTCCAGAAACCCCGGTGCCGGCAGTAGCCAATCCGCCTTGCCCGATCCTCCATCCCACGCCGCGAAGCGGAAGACTTCAGCATCGGTCTGCGGAACAAACTCCCACGGCACGCTGGAATCAAGCAGCACCGCGCGCACCGACGGCATAGCGGCATGGGCGGAAACGTGAGACCCGGTACTCTTCGACCGTCGGACGATTCCCCCGCGTGTTCCCGTAGCACCCAGCACAACATTCAAAGCAGCAATCGCCGGATTGTCTCCGTTCGCGATCGCCACCACAGGAGTCCGGGCAACGATCGTCCGCGCCAGATCACGAATCGCATCCGCACTAAGTCCGCTGCCGTTCGCAGCTTCAGCGAGCGTCAGGGCCGGCATCGGCCCGCGAGCCGCAACCAACCGCCCTTCCAGAAGCACCCGCGCCACTCCCGCAGCCAGTGCCGCCTCGGAGCCGGCCCGAATGGGTATCCACTGCCACGCCCGCGAAGCAGTCCGCGAGAGCGACTCGTCCACTTGAATCAGTCGCAGTTGCGGATCCGTCATCCCGGCCGCACGCTCCGCCCACAACCGCGTGAACCGTCCCGGAGCGCCCCATCCGTCCAGCAGCGGAGCACCAAAACTCACAATTGTCTTTGCGTTTTC
>JADGNQ010000298.1 GCA_017883385.1 Candidatus Sulfotelmatobacter sp. | reverse complement strand
CGGTTCGAGAGATGCGCCACAGCGCGCATCTCCGGGCCGGGCGCAATTCTCTGCCCAAGGTCAAATGTTTGTCAAGATGAAGAGATTTTCACACAGTGCTTAAAGATGGGAATCGAGTGTGGTGCGGTAGTTTTATGTGGGTCCGGGTCTATGACCCGGACATGCCGAGCGAAGCTCGGCTTGCTCTCGTCTCTCGCGCGGCTGTTATTCCGACCTGGGAGCGAGTGGAAAGGAAGCCAGGAAAGTAACATATGACTCGCGACCTTCACGACACCGGCGGTCGTTGATTCTCCGCTTCTCCCGCCCGATGGCTTTCCACCGACAACTTCCGCAACGACAATCGTTCCCGATGCGCAAGCAACAACCCCACCGGCACGACTGCTGCAAACGTCACCAGCCACAGCAGAATTGCGCAACTCGCCGCACTCTCGGCTCCAACATCGAAGATCTTGGTGAGGGCGGCTATCGTCGCCACCTGAGAACCACCACCAATGCCGGGCAACTGCAGCATGGATCCAAAAATGCTCGCCCCCATTAAGATGAGCACTTGGGGTCGCGAGATGTCGAGAGCGTCCGTCCCGTAAGAATGCGTTACCTCCTGATAGGCAACGGTGATTACGAACCACATCGCAACTGAAACGAGAACGGACAGTGCCAGCGATATGGGACCATGAACGATACGTAACCCTTCACCGAATTCGCGTACCTTCTCAGCTATGCGGTGGCCCAGATTTGCGGCCAAATGGGCAAACCGCTTCTCGACCCACATGGCAATCGTTTCGCCCTTTTGGCCAACGACCACGGCGGCCGCGACAAGACTGGCAACAAGGCCCATGAGCAGAAGTCCCCCGATGCGAAACTTGTGATAATACTCAGGGTGCGGAATCGACTGCATTGCGTCAGGAAGAAAAAAGATCGCCATTACCATCAATATCGTGAAGGCGCCGATATCAAATATTCTCTCGACCGCCCACACTCCCATTTGCGAGGAAAATGAAAGATTCTCGCGCTTTGCAATGAGATAGGGACGAATGAGTTCGCCCGGACGCCCGAGCAGCGCCAAGCCCGTGAACCCGACCAGCGTCGAGGCTATCAATCCCATGTACGATGCTTTTGGACGAGCGGGCAGCAGAAAGATCTTCCATCGGATAGCGCGCAGAACGTACCCGAAATAGATCCAAAGCACGGCGTGGAGCACGTGCAGCCATCGGATTTGCTGGCTGAGGCTGCGAAACTTGCCCCAATCGAAAGCTCGCCATTCGCGAAACTGCAGGTAGAACAGAACTGCCAGGATGAGGAACACCACCGCACTGGCCAGAATGCGCTTCTTGTCCATGAAGGGGAGAAACTCCGCACCGCGGCCCTTGCAACGCGAAGCGGGAAACGGCAGTTCCAAAGGTAAATGAGCCAGCCAAAGGGGTCAAACTAGGATCATGTGGAGCGGGCACTCCTGCCCGCTGCTTTTGACTTTGTTCTTGCTCTTGATCTTGAGGTTGTTCTGATCCTAGTCGCTAACCCGCGCCGCACCAACCTTCGCCTGAGTTACGGTGCCAGAGCCGTGGGACTTGCTTGCAGGAGTGTGCGCCTTCGTACTCGCCGCTTTCTTGGCAGCGTCCCGTGACGAAGCCGCGGCCGCCTTCTCCTGCGCCACTTTCTTCTTGTTGAAGTCCCGCACCACGCGCGCCACATACGCTCGCGTCTCGTAATAAGGAGGCACGCCGCCAAACTGCTCGACCTGCTGCGGGCCGGCGTTGTAGGCGGCCAGCGCCTTCACCAGATCGAAGTTATAGCGCTCCAACAACTCCCGCAGATACTTGGTCCCACCCTCCACATTCGCCTGAGCATCGAATGCGTTGGGTACACCCAGCTGCGATGCCGTGCCCGGCATCAACTGCATCAGTCCCTGCGCGCCCTTGGGCGACACCGCTCGCACATTAAATCCGCTTTCCGCTTTGATCACACTGTTGACCAGGTCCGGATCCAGCCGATACCGCCCGCTCGCCGTATTCACGACTTCATTCAAGTCCACCGGACTCGATGTGCCCCATCCTCCGCGCCCTCCGCGAAGGGTGGGAACTCCAATCAACGCCGTGGGTGCCCCATTTTTCGCGTTCTTTGCGAAAGGGCCTGCCCTGAGCTTGTCGAAGGCGGGGGCTTTCAACTCTATTTCGGAAGCCGGCAGTTCCGGCGCTACCTCAAAATGCTCAATCTCCGCCGTCGGCACATCCACGAAACTCGACCCATCCGCGCTCACATACAGCCGCGTAACATCGCCCACCACTTCCCGCCGCTCATGCCGGATGGAGAACCCGTTCTTCAGCACCGCCGCTTCGCCGGCCAAGCAGGGAACTGTCCCCACCGCGAATAGCGCGAGGACCGCAACCCAGACCCGACATGAACGCAAAACTCTCATCCGCATTTGCCAACACCAACGACCAACGACTAACCACTAACGACCAACGACGGTCCCAGCGCCAACTCCACCGCCCCCGCCACCCCGCAATCGTCATTCCCGCGGGTCACTGTCCATCCACGCCCGCGCAATTCCTCGCAGGCATTCCCCATGATAACCGGATACCCTGCAAACTCAAGCATCTCCACGTCATTGTGGTTGTCACCGACGGCCATGACCTCTTCGCGCCGGTAGCCCCGATGCGCCGCCCAGCGCTCCAGCGCGTGTCCCTTCGAACAGCCCGTATTGAGCACGTCAATCATCGCCAAATCCCGCTCTGGATACTCCGTCCGCAACACGGTCACCGTCCCGTTCATCCCCGCACCGTCAAGGGCCCGCAGCGCTGCGCTCATCCGCGTCATCGTTCCGCAAAACATCGCCTGCACCGGATCGTTCACTAGTGCCTTCTCGATCGGAACCACAAACTCGATGTACTCCATATTCTTTTCCAGCCAGCGCCGGATGCTCGCGCCCAGCTCATCGAGGCGCTCGAGCACAATCGCTCCCTTCGTTTCCTGGTCAAACGTCAGAACGGTGTTCCCGCGGAATTCTTGCATCGCTCCACAAAGCCGCTGGCAGGTTTCCGCCGGCATTAGATCGCGATGAAACGTCTCCCCCGCCAGCGACCGCGTGACCGCCCCGTTCGAACTGATCAGCCACAAATCAAACCCAAGCTGCTTCGCAATGGGCATAGCGAACGTATGCCGCCGCCCGGTGACGAGCACGATCTCGATCCCCGCCGCATGCGCCCGCCGCAGCGCGGCCAGATCGCCCTCTGAAATCTGAAATTGTGGATTGAGCAGCGTGCCGTCGATGTCGGTCGCCAGCAGCCGAACGGAAGGCCTGGAAATCTTCACTACTGATTTTACCATCCGGCAGCCGCGAATCGTGGGCTTACCTTCGTGTTACTTCGTGTCCGTCGTGGTTAATTCGCTGCCCGTAGTCGCCCCAGCAGGCCGCTGGCCTTGCGAAACCACGGCCGCTCCCGCCGCCGCAAATATCCCGGCATGGTCGGTTTCTTGTCGAGAATCTTCTGCGCCCACTCGCGCGCCTCCGCGATCCGTCCCTGAGATTGAAGAAACAGCGCGTAGTAGTAGTACGTCTCGGAGATGGTGGAAATCCTCGTTGCTTCCCGAAACATCGCATTCGCCTTCTCTGCCTGTCCCGTCTGTGCATAGGCCCAGGCCAGCAACCCCTTGGCGCGGTGGAAGTCGTAATCAGGATCGGAACTGACCGCGCGCTCCAGGTCGGGCACGGCCGCGGCATAGTCTTCCAGTTCGATCTCTGCGATACCTCGGCGGTAGAAAGGGTCCGGATGGTCCGTCCGCGAAGAAATTGCCTTGTCATAAGCGGCTCGGGCCTGGGCATATTTACCATCGTCAAGGTAAAGCAGCCCAAGTTCCTCGTAGTTTCCTGCGGCAGGATTGTCGAGGACGACTCGTTCCAGTTCGTGAATCCGCCGCCGCCGTGGAAAAACCTGAAACGAACCGCGTAGCAATCCCGCGTCTGGAATGACCTCGACCACGATGTAGACGAGCGCCCCCACCCAGTGAAACAGGATCACCCAGATCCAAAAGAAATCCGGGCGCCGCCGGATAAAGTGGACGATAGCCACAATCCGCAGCGCAATAGCCCACCATGAAAAGGCAAAGAAGAGAAATGATCCCATCGTGAAATCGCACTATAGCATGCGGTGGGTCACACTCGCGGAAGCCGCCCTGGGTCCGGAGGGACCATTGAGAATAGCCCGGCGTTCCAACGCCGGGTAGGTGGAAGGGGAGGGAACCGCGCCGCGGAGGGACGCCTGAAACTATGCCGCTCCATGCGGTCGAGCTCCGCTCGACGGACGGCCGAGGGAGGCTGTCCCCACATGGTTAATTCCGTGGACTGAGACGCTACCTATTTCTTCATGTCCGGAGCTGCTTGCGGTGCCGGCGCCGCGTTCAGACTATCCTTCACCGTTTTCGGCAGCTTGTCCGCATTCGCCAGCAACAGGCTGACCTGCCAAATCTGGGTGGTCAACAGCGATTTCTCGAATCCCGGCATCCCGGTCATGCGGATTCCCCCCGCAACCTTCCAGTATGTTTCTCCCGGAGGATCATCCGTTACTCCGGTCCCTTCGAAAAGCATGGGCGGTTTCGGAAACATTCCCTTGGAGATGGCAGTTTGCGCCTGCCCCGGCAGCCCATGACACACCGCGCAGTGGTCCTTATAGATCTGTGCTCCGGCCACATAAGTGGCTTCGTCCGCGCTGATGGGCGGTGTTGTCTTCGGCATCTCTTTGTCCATCCTCGCATGCAGTGCCTTACCGGCCAGCATCTTCTCAAACG
>JADGNQ010000123.1 GCA_017883385.1 Candidatus Sulfotelmatobacter sp. | reverse complement strand
TTCACCAGCGTCGATTTACCAGCCCCGGACGGTCCCACGAAGGCAACGGTGTCTCCCTGAGCCGCGCTGAAGATGATTTCATCCAGGGCGAGAGCCGACGAACTCTGGTGCTGAAAACTGACCCTGTCGAACTGCAAGGTCAGCAACGCATCCACAGGCTCAGGGTTGACCGGCTTTGGATCGCGGGGAGTGTCGAGTATCTGCTGAAAGTTGGCCAACGAGACTTCTGTCTCACGATAGATGTTGATGACGTTTCCTAACTCTTGCAGGGGCGTGAAAATATAGAACGAATAGATCATCAGAGAGAAAAACTGTCCGATCGTGATCTCCTGTCGGAAAATGAGGTAGAGCATCAAGAATAGGATACTGGTGCGCAGGGCGTTCACTGCGGTCCCCTGGATGAAACTCAGGCTGCGCAGGTATTTCACTTTCTTGAGTTCAAGCTTGAGGATCTTAGCGGTGATGCCGTTTAGGCGTCCCACTTCCTGCTGAGCCAGCCCCAGGCTCTTCACCAGTTCAATGTTGCGCAGAGACTCCGTCGTGGAACCCGCCAACGCGGTGGTTTCAGCGACGATTGTCTTCTGCATCTTCTTGATCCTGCGGCTGAGGACGGAACTGATAATCCCGAGCATCGGTACCGTGATAAGAAACGCGGGCGCGATCGACCAGTGCACGCGGAAGGCGTAAATCATCACGAACACAATGCCGATGAACGAAATGAAGATCACATTGATGGCGGCAGTAATGAAGCGTTCCACGTCGCTACGAACCTTCTGCAACTTGCCCAGTGTTTCTCCACTACGCTGGTCTTCGAACACCTGGTAAGGCAAGTCCAAAGAGTGGCGGATGCCGTCGGAATACATCTTCGCGCCCAACCGCTGGACGATCACGTTTGTGAAATAGTCCTGGAAATTCTTGGCCACGCGGGATACAAAGGCTACACCCACCGCAGCCAGCAGCAGTAACCCGGCGCCGCGAATAAATTGTGCCTGCGTGTACTGGTGGTACTTGGTGGCATAGCCGTCGATGACGTGACGAAAAATCAACGGGTCAAGAAGAGAAAAAATCTGGTTGGTCGCAGCCAACAGCAGTGCGATCAGCACCAGCTTCCAGTATTGCTGGGAATATCGGTAAAGAAGCTTCATAGTGTCGGTTTTAGCGCGCTCGCAATGCTAGGCTTAGATGGTACAGGAGCGCTTTCGATTCAGTAACCACCCACGAACTGAGAAGGTCTGAACTGTGAAGGTCTTGCCCCGCTTAGTCAAATAGGCGTCAAGGCTGGCCGGGACGGCACGTGGCGCACTATCCTCTGAATATGCCATCTCGTTTCCCATCCTCGGGGGATCAGAAACTGATCCAGATTGTTGACTCTGCCTTAGCCGATGTGGCGCGGAGGAGCGGGGAATGGCTGGTCTGCCGCCCGGGGTGCACTCAATGTTGCATAGGCGCCTTCTCGATCAATCAGCTTGACGCCCTCCGATTGCGGCGAGGGCTTGCCGACCTGGAAACGCGCACCCCACAGCGTGCGGCCGACGTACGTCAACGCGCCCGTGAGGCGGTCGCGAGACTCGCACATGAGTTCCCGGGCGATCCCATGAGTGGCGTCCTCGATGGAGGAGAGGACGCCGAACAACGATTTGCCGACTTCGCGAACGATGAGCCCTGCCCGGCTCTCGATCCGACGACTGGCAATTGTGAGCTCTACGAGTCGCGTCCGATGACTTGCCGCGTTTTTGGCCCCCCGATCCAATCCGAAGATGGCCTGGGCATTTGTGAGCTCTGCTTTCAGGGCGCTTCTGATAAGGAGATCGCCGCTTGCGAGATGAAGGCCGATCCGGACAATATGGAATCGGTTCTACTGGAGGAGCTCGAAAAACGCACGGGAGCTCGTGGAAACACCATCATCGCGTATTGTCTGGCATCTTGACTCGCGCGATCGAGAGCTTAGTTCTTCTTCCTCTCAAGCTCGGCCCACCGCGCGTAAAGCGCGTCTACCTGATCCTGGGCTGCCTCCAGTTCGGTATGCGCGCTCAACAGCCGCGGACCGTCACTGGCAATCGCCGGATCCTCGAGCTGGGCGCGCTTCGCTTCCAGCGCCAGCTCGGCATCGGCGACGCGCTGCTCAATATCACTGTACTCACGGGCTTCGAGGTAGGAGAGTTTCTTCTTCGATGGCGAAGCAGTTTCCGTAGAGGCTGCGGCACGGGAAGCGGCGCGGGAACTGACTTGGAGTGCCTGCTTTCGTTCTTCCTGCCACGTCTCCCACTGCTCGTAGTCGGCGAAACTTTCGGCGCCACCCTGTCCATCCAGGCCAAGCACGATAGTCGACACGCGATCGAGCATATAGCGGTCATGAGTCACCAGCACAAGCGAGCCGCGAAACTCGAGCAGGCTTTCCTCGAGTATTTCGAGAGTTGGAATGTCGAGGTCGTTCGTGGGCTCGTCCAGCAGCAAAACGTCGGCAGGCTGCAGCATGAGTTGCGCGATCAGGACCCGAGCCCGTTCGCCTCCGGAGAGCCGCTCCACCGGCTGGTTGAGTTGTTCTCCTGTGAACAGGAATTTCGCCGCCCAGGATGCCACGTGAATTACGCGGTCTTGATAGATGACCGAATCACCTTCCGGAGCCAGCGCGCGACGTAGGGTTACATTCGTATCGAGTTCGCGACTCTGGTCGAAGTACACGATCCGCAACCAGTCAGCGCGACGAATCTCTCCCCGACTCGCAGTCAACTCTCCGCGCAACAGGCGCAGCAGGGTCGTCTTGCCACTGCCATTCGGACCCACCAATCCGACCCGCATACCGGCGGTAATGATGAAATCCAGTGCGTCAAACAGCGCGCGGCCTTCGACTTCATACGCGATATTCTGCAGTTCGACCAACCGTTTGGTCTTGCGATCCGTAGCCGAGAAGTCGATCTGCGCGGTTGCGCTCCGGGTTCTCGCGTTCAGGTCTGCGAGTTCTCCCATCAGTTCGCCGGCCTTGTCGATGCGAGCTTTCGATTTCCGGGTACGCGCTTTCGCGCCTCGTCGCAGCCACTCAATCTCCGAATGAACCAGATTCTCCAGGGCTTCCTGACGCTTCGACTGGGCGTGCAGAAACTCTTCCTTTTTTTCCAGAAAGGTGCTGTAGTTTCCGTGTACACGCAACAACCCGTCCGGATAGATGCGGCTGAGTTCCGCCGTATCATTGGCAACATTCTCAAGAAAGTAACGGTCGTGACTGATCACCACACAGGCGAATGCAGCCTGCTCGAGGACGAGTTCGAGCCACTCGATTCCAGCCAGGTCCAGATGATTGGTAGGTTCGTCGAGCAGCAATATGTCCGGTGCCTGCACCAGCGCTTCGACGATGGCCAGCCGCTTCTGCCAGCCTCCAGACAATGCGGTGGCCTGCGCTTCAAGGTCTTCGAAACCGGCGCGTCCCAGGGTCTCAGCGAAGCGGGTGCCTCGCTCCGACTGAGGCACCGCAGAACGCTCCAGCGCGTTCTCGACCACAGTCCGTACCGTCTTCCCGGGGATGAACTTAGAGTCCTGCTCTACGTACGTGAGCCGGAGCCGCTTTCGGCGCGCGATTTCGCCATCGTCAGCATCGACATCGCCAGCCAGCATTCGCAGAAGCGTCGACTTACCGGAACCATTCGGGCCGATCAACCCGATACGGTCTCCCTCAGAAACCGTGAACGAGATGTTCTGAAAAAGCGGATTTGTCCCGAAGGTCTTCGAAATTCCCTGTGCGCTGATCAGTGGCGGCAAAGACTTGATCTCTCCTGACTGTCTACTTTGAGACTATCAGGAAGATCGCCTGGCTGGCTCTGGTGCTCCTTTTGCGTGCGCGACAAGGGTTGCGGGGCTTTCTGCCATCAGGGAGCGCAGATCCACCTGACACCAGGGTGAAGGATTTTGCACTCTCGGGCCATGGGCTCAGCAGGATCGGGGGTCGGCGATATGCTGGATTTTTCACTTCGGCATGACGCGGACGGGGAAAGTCTGATTTCTCCTTGACATGCCAGAAGCGGGCCCTGAAAATGGCCGTCGGCCTTTCGATCCGGCCGATCCCCCTAACTATATCCCGATTCTGGGACATGCATTTTCTTGGTTATTTGGCCGCAAGGTCCTTCCGTCGAGTTGGAATGCGGCGCAGTTGTGCGCTATTTTTTGTGGGCTACGGAGAAAACGATGATGCGCAGCAGATTGTGTTTGGGATTTGTTCTTGCGGCTCTATGGATTGGAAACATTCTTGCGGTGCAGCGGGCTTCCGCCCAATCCTTCAGCTTCCCGGTGGGCGGGTTCAGTTCGACCAACGTGTGCGCGAACAGCGCGACTCCGCCGCCGAGCTGCCAGGTGTTGACCAACGGTTCTCCGAAGCTCCCCCAGATCGCGAGCGGCGGAATTCTGCGCTTGACCAGTGCGAACCAAAACCAGCACGGTTCAGCGTGGTTCGCGGTCCAGCAGCCTCTCTCGACTGGGTTCACCACGGCGTTTCAGTTCCAAATCTCCAACACCAACTCCTGCTTCCACTGCAGTTTTTCGGCCGACGGTCTGGCACTGGTCATCCAGAATGATCCCGCAGGTACGGGCGCAATCGGCTACACCGGGAATGGTCAGAACATTGCGTACGGTAACAACGAAGTTTCCACCGCCAGCGGTCCGAGAAGAGCCATCCAGAACAGCCTCGCGATCGAACTCGATACTCACCAGAACACCGACTACAGCGATCCTGACGGCAACCACATTGCGGTGCAGAGCTGCGGCCCCAACAACGCCACCACCCTCACGCCGAACAGTGCGGACCACAACTACGTGTGCCCAGACGGCAATCTGGCAAAACTGGCACTGCGAAGCCTGCCTTCTGGAATGTCTCTGACCGACGGCAGCATCCACACCATTACTGTGAACTATCTGCCGCCCGTAAACTGCACCAGCAGTTGCAACAACCTCAGCGTTTACTTCGACAGCACTTTGATTCTGCAGGCGACGGTGGACATCGCCAGGCAGCTGAACCTGACCGGCAATGGCAGTGCGTTCGTGGGCTTTACCGCGGCAACCGGCTCGCTGGTGGAGAACAACGATATCGTGAGCTGGTCTTTCAGCAAGTGGCCGTTGGCTCCGATCACGATCAACCAGCCCCTGCAGCCCACGGTTACGAACTTCAATTACACCTCCAACCTGAGCGCGGTTACGGATTATTCGCAGAGCGGGTTGCCGTCCAGTACGTTCCAGGGCCTGTTTATGCAGGGTACAGTGCAAGCGATTACGGACCAGCAGTTCTCCGACCTGGTAAATAACACTCCCTTTCAGGGAAGCACTTGCCAGCACCAGGATACGGGGAACGGCACTTTCAGTTGCGTAACAACCACGGATCTGTGCACGACTCCCTCCAACTCCGTGGCGGCCGGGGCAAACTGCTTGGGCACTGGCACGAATCCTCTGATCAGCGTCACGAATACCTACAACCTCGATCCCGGACAAAAGCCAGTCATAGCTCCGGGTTATATCATGGGCAAGGACGCCGCCCTCAACTGCGGAGCCAGCGCAGACAATACCTGCAAGGGACTGGTCAGTATTTTCTCCAGCATCAGCGGTGACGCCCTTACCAGTGGCGGGCACACGAACAACTTCAATTCCGTCCTCATCCCGATTTTGGGGAGCGTTCAACCGAGCACGAGTGTCACCACGAATCCGGTTCTGAACAACGGGTGGGTCAGTGGCAACGTGAGTGTTAACTTCAACAGCATCGAGACTATCCCTAGCAATAACCAGAATCCGCCTTCTACGCTACCGGCAGTCACATCGATTAACTACACGGCAACCGGAGCCAATCTGCCTTCTCCGGCCACTGGGACTCTGACTGGTCCCAGTGGATCGATCAACATTCCGGTGACGACAGAAGGTACGACTATCATCGCTTACTCGGCAGCGGACAGCTCAAACATAATCGAGACCCTGATTACCAACAGCGGAAATACTGTCACCAGTTCGACTCCGACCTTCACGTTTAAGGTGGACCTGACGCCTCCGAGTCTCAGTTGCAATCAACCCGCGGTTGCCTGGCAGTCCGCTGACGTGGCGGTTCCGTGCACGGCCAATGACAATGCCGGTGGCTCCGGGCTGGCCGGTCCTTCGTCGTTCGCGGTTCAAACGAACGTGCCCGCAGGTACAGAAACTAACAGCGTGACCATACCGGCGGTGACAGTGAAAGATGTTGCGGGGAATACCTCTGCACCGCAGCCCGCACAAGGATCGTTCGGGCCCTTCGAAGTGGACAAGAAAGCACCCGTGATCACGGGCCCCACAATTTCGCCGGCGTCGCCGACTTTTGGCCAGTCAGTCAATGCCAGCTTCGAGTGCACAGACGGAGGCTCCGGCGTGGTGTCGTGTGGTCCAACTGGCTCCTCGACGATTGCCTCCACCGCGGATACGGGTACTTTGAGCAGCCCAGCAGACGGGTCCGTCGGGACGCATACGTTCACCGTCAACGCGCAGGATCAGGTCGGCAATGTCAGCCCCGCGAGTTCGGTGACGTACACCGTGAGTAAAGCCAGTTCTGTGATCACGTGGGCGAATCCTGCCGCCATCACTTATGGGACGGCTCTCGGCGCGACGCAGCTCAACGCCACCGCGAATGTTGCAGGAACGTTCGTTTATTCTCCTGCGGCAGGAACTGTGTTGCCCGTTGGGACGCAGACTCTGTCGGTCACATTTACACCTACCGACGCGACCGATTACACAAACGCATCAGCAACCGTCCTCTTAGTTGTAGGCAAGGCGACGCCCGTGATCGCTTGGGCGACCCCTGCTCCAATCGCTCATGGGACCCCGCTGAGTTCGACTCAACTCAACGCCACTGCCAATACGCCGGGGACGTTTGCCTACACACCAGCGGCGGGGAGAATCCTGCCAGCTGGAACGCAAGCGCTGACGGTGAACTTCCGGCCTACCGATATGGTGGATTACACCCTGGCGAGCCAGCAGGTCACGCTGCTGGTAACCCAGCCGGCGATCACATTCTCACCGACGAGCATTGCCTTCGGGACGATTCCCTTCGGGCAAACGGTCTCGCAGACCGTGACGGTTTCCAATCCCAGTAGTGTGGCGTTGAACATCTCGAGCATTTCGATCAGGACCTCGTCGCCAATCGACGCGAAAGACTACTCGTTCACGAAGGACTGCGGGACGTCTCTGGGCGCAGGCCTTAGCTGCCACATCACGGTCAGTCTCAACGCTGTCGATTCCGGCAGCCGTTGCGTAACTCTGATCGTCATGGACGACGCTCCGGGCAGCCCACAGAAAGTGGCGGTCACGGCCACGGTTAGCAAGCCGGGCCACTAGACAAGGAATCGTGCGGGCGAGACCGTAGGATCTCGCCCGTATTTTCTTGGCGGGTTGAACTGGAGCATGCTGCTTGCTAGGAAAAGCTCTCAGCTCTGTGGCGCAAACTGTGTCGCCTCCGCGTAGACAACCTTCAGATCGTAGCGCTCCGTCAAATGCTCGGCGCCCGGTTCCTTGCGGATCTCGTCGAGCAAGCGCACTGCTTCGCGATACTGAGTTGCGGCCTCGGAAGTGCTTCCGGAGAGTCGGAGGGCACTACCCAACAAGTAGTGAATCCGGGCATTCTCCAGACGCAGTCCCAGTTTTTCACCTTTCCCGATGGTGCGTTGAAGTTCTTGCCGAGCCGCAGAATAATCCTTGTTCTTGATCATGGCCTCGGCAAGCAAAACCGAGGACACAACTGAAATATATTTTCTGCCCTGAGAATCCGCCTGCTGCGCGAGGTTGCGCACGTCGCCCACCGCGGTCCGGGAATGTCCGTCGGCCACCGCGATCTTAGCCAGATTCATTCTTGAGGTGAGCAGAGCATCCTTGTCGGTAGTGTGCGCCGCCAGGCGCAATGCCTGCTCGTAGGAACCCTTCGCCGACTTGAGATCGCCCTGATAGAAAGCGACGTCACCCTGGTTGTTCAAAACGGCCGCGAGCAGCGCGTCATTCTTCAAACCGCGCGCCAAGCTCTGAGCCTCGTCCACCAATTTGGCGGATTCGGCTCCTCTTCCGGATCTGGCGAGGACGCCGGCCAGGCTACCGAGGGACTCTGCCATTGTGCTGCTGCGATCGCCGAGATCGCGAAATGACTTGACCGCGTCCTGTAACGCACCGATCGCAGGTCCCAAGCGGCCCTGATACTCGAAGACTAGTCCCATGCCGTACGACACCTCGGCCGCGCCCTGGTTGTCGCCGGACTTGCGATACAACTCGAGGCCGCGCATGAGCGAGGTCATGGCTTGGTCGTACTGACCAAGGGCCGCGTAAGTCTCCCCCAGATTGTGCAGGGTTTCGGCGATGTCTCCCGGAACATTCAACTTCTCGCGGAGCTGCAATGCCTGCTGCAGGTACGTGAGCGCGTCCGCGTTCTCGCCCTTTCGCGAGTACGCGGTGGCAATGTTATTTAGGCACAGACCTTGGTAGGTTTCATCCCCGGCGTCACGCTGAATCTGCAGTGATTCTTTGAACTCCTGCAAGGCCTGATCGGGCTGTCCGCGCTCAAGGTAGAAATCGCCAAGCTCGATGAGAGTGTCGCCGGCTTCCTTCTTGGCGCCGATCTCCCGCCGGATCTTCAGAGCATCGTTATACGCAGTTAATGCTGCATCCGGCTTTCCCAACAGAAGTTGAACCTGTGCGATTTCCACCAGGCTGGCCGCGACACCGCGTTTCTGTCCCAGTCGCTGGTTGATGGCCATTGAGTCCTGATAATTGCGCAAGGCCTCGGCTGGCTTGCTCATGAGCTTGTAGGCAATGCCGGTCGCCTGCAGGATGAGTGCCTGCTGCTCCTGACTATCCAGATCAATGGCAATGTGACGGGCGCGGTCAAGGGGATCAAGTCCCTGTTGAGGATTGCCGGACTTGATCTCGACCCGTCCCATGGCCAGCAATGCATCAAGGTTCTTACCGTCCGCTTGGAGCACCTTGCCGTAGTAGGAGCGCGCCTTGTCGAGATCTCCCGCATCCTCGTAAAGGCTACCCAGAGCGAACAGCACATCCAGGTTATCCGGAAAACTCTTTGCCAGATTTTCGTAAGCGGCGATGGCCTTCTGGTTATCCTTGGTAACGCGGGCCAGACTGGCTTCAATAAAATATCTCTGAGCTAATGGAAGGTTTTGGCTGAGTTCCACCGCGCGCCGCGACGATTGCTCGGCCTCCGTGTCGTATCCCAGAGCCGAATAGGCCTCGCCCAGGCGTGAATAAGCGACGGCAAATTGCGGGTCGTCGTTCGTGGCGGCCTGAAGCCGCTTCTGCGCTTCCAGGTTGTTTCCCTGGCGCAGGAATTGCAGGCCCTCATTGTAATCACGGAGGGCATCCACCGAACTCGACGTCGGCTTAAATGACTGTGCTTGCAACTCCTTCACGAGATCCGACGGAAGTGCAAGGTTCTGTCGGATCATTCCGGCCAGTTGGTCCACTGCCGTGGACAGGTCCTTCTCGCTGTTCGCCTCCGATTTCATCTGAGCGGTGCGATTGTGCTTGCGGTCCTGCAGCGTCGCATCGATGCGGATATGGTCTCCGAGTTTCGTGTATCGCCCCCAGACCAGCATATCGGCGTTGGTGAATTCGGCAACGCGCCCGAGGGTTGAGGAGTCGGCGACGGCGTTGGGAGCGATCCTCAAGTCGTGGAAAACCTGTTGCACGCGGTCTGGGGAGACGGCGCGCAAGTGCGAGGATTGCCCCACATCGGTGCTCAGCATGTCGGCCAGACTCGGCCCAAGCCAGTCCCACGACTGATCTCCCGAGGCGTTTTGAAACGGCATCACCGCCAGCGACAGAGCCGGGCCCGCACTGGCCTTGTCCGCCGACGGCGAGAAGAGACGGCCGCGGAATACATACCCGACAATTGCCAGCAAGAGCACGGTGGCAATGCCCATCAGCAACGGCCAGGGGATCGTCTGTCCCCACGGCCTCACTGCGGGGTGAAAACCCAGCGTCGCGCCGGCCCGATTGCCTTGCCAGGCGTCCAGATCCCGCAGCATCTCGGTGGCGCTCTGGTAGCGCAAGTTTGGATCTCGCTCCAGACACGTGCTCACGACCCCGCTCAGTGCGCCGGGAATCGTCCTATCGTGATCGGAAACCGGGATCGCGCGTTCCTGCGTGCGCTTGATGAGGCTGGCCAGCGCACTATCTGCTCTGAACGGCATTTTCCCGGTCAGGAGCTCGTAAAGAATCAGGCCGGCCGTGAAAATGTCGGAGCGCTGGTCCAGTTCCTGGGCCAGCGCCTGCTCGGGCGACATATATTCCATCGTCCCAACCAAGGCTCCAACCTGGGTCATGCCTTCGCCTTCCATCGTGCGCGCCAGGCCAAAGTCCATGACCAGAATCCGGCCACTGTTCTCGCTCATGATGTTTTGCGGCTTCAGGTCGCGGTGGATCACACCCACGCCGTGAGCGGCTTCCAGCGCCTGACAGACTTGCTGCATGACCTCGACCGCTTCTTCCGGGGAAAACTTCTTCTTCTCCTGAATGAGCGCGCGCAGGTCGCGGCCTTCGACGAACTCCATGGTGATGAACTTCACACCGGCGGCATCACCCAAATCGTAGATACGGATGACATTCTTGTGGGTTACCTGCCGGGAGAGCAGAAGCTCCTGCTTGAAGCGTGCCAGAATCGAAGGATTGGAAGCCAGTTCCGGCCGGATGAGCTTTAGAGCTACTGGACGGTCCAGTTCCCGGTCCTGAGCCTTGTACACGGCTCCCATTCCGCCCTCGCCCAAGAGTTGCAGGATCTCGTAGCGACCGCCCAGCACATCGCCGGGTTCCAGCATGGGAGTGGTGTTCTGGACGCGGGAGGCGGGTCTGCGGCTGAGAGGAGGCAGAGGCGGCATACCCTCCACCACGGTGGCGTCGGGGTCTACAAACGTAGCCTGAGAATCGGAAGACGACGTGCCGAAATCGAAGACCGTGGCGCCATCGGGATCAACAGGAGGGTTTGATCCGGAACTGTCACCCTTCACAGGAACGCCGACGCCGCCCTGATTGGGCGTGTTCCTTCGATCCTGAGGATCGAACCGTGGATTCGGTTTCTGCATGTATCGCCTGGCTGGGGGACCGCCTGCAAGCGCCGCACAGCGCTTCAAGCGACAAATCTTGGGAAGTATATACCCGCACATCGCCCGATGCAGCAAGGAAAGCCGGGAAGGAAAGCCGGGAGTAGGGTGCTGACTTGTGAGGCGGTTAGGCGCCTCAAGGGAGTGTGCGGAATCCTCTGGGAGATTCTGCTTGGGTTCTCAATCAGTTGAGGCGAGCGTTGACTCCAGCTCATTGACGTTCCCCGCAGTGAGGATTCCCCTATAATATGGCCGCTTAACGTTACGCGGTCCAAGCACCCAAAGCCGTGAGGGCAAGAGCACATCCCGTTCGAGCAGGCCTGAGGCGCGGTATTCTCTGGGCGCTGCTGAGTTGCTGCCTCTCGGTCGCGAACGATTCCGCAAAACTGGTGGTAACCGTGCCGGTCGCGAACCTGTACTCCACCCCGGCTGGCAATTCGGATGTGGTCTCGCAGGCAATCTATGGCAGCGACGTCGAAGTGCTGGAAGAGCAAACCTCCTGGGCCAAGGTTCAAACCTCCGACCACTACACCGGATGGCTCTCCCTCAGCGAGACACGAAGGCTCTCGGCATCCGAGCCTTCCTATGCCAGTTCCGGCAAGGTTCTTCAGGTAACCGGTTTGTCCGCCAATCTCTACCGCGAACCAGACGTAACCGAGCACCGTCCGCTCCTCACGGTGCCTTACGAAACGCAACTGGAGCTTCTCGCTGAAGGCAAAGGAGACGATGTCGGCTGGCTGCACGTGCGGCTTCCCGACACTCAATCAGCGTGGATTCAACAGGGCGATGTCGACTCCGACACTCACGCACTCAGCATTGGCGAGTCTATTACGCTGGGAAAGCGGTTCCTCGGTGTGACCTACACGTGGGGAGGCCGATCCAGTTTCGGATTCGACTGTTCCGGCTTTACGCAGATGCTGGTGCGAAGCCGGGGCATCAACATGCCCCGCGACGCCGACTTGCAGGCCGCGTGGGATGGCGTGGTCGTAATCAAGCGCAAACGGTTGCGTCCGGGAGACCTGTTGTTCTTTGGCGGATCCCCCGACCACATCACCCACACCGGAATGTTTATCGGCCACGGTCAATTCATTCACGACACCACGAACGGACACCCCGGAGTCCAGATCAGCCGACTCAACGATCAGCCCTGGTCGCGATTACTGGTCGCTTGCCGAAGGATCAAATGAAAACTATGAATGGTGCATGAGAATAGTGGTGTATGAGAATAGTGGATTCGTGTTATTGATCTTCCCATCGGGCTCCCTATAATCGCCGCACTCTGTGGGATTCGATTGCCTCGAATAGTCTGAAATATGCCCGGCCTTCACTTCAAACTTAGTCCGCGTGTGCGAAAGCTCTTGCTCAGTCTTCTTGTAGCGGTCATCGTCGGTTACATAGCTTTCGGAGCCTTCATGTGGCGCACCATGCGCCAGCCTCCGGAGGACTTCGCGCGGGTCATGGCCAGAATGCCGGGGCCGGTCGTGTTCCTGCTTTTCCCCTTCGAAACTCTGTGGGCGCAGGCTCGCGCGGGCACCCTGAATGTCGGGGATCCCGCACCGGATTTCTCGCTCCGGAACGTAGACCACGCCGGATCGGTCCAACTCTCGGAACTGAACAAGCAACAACCAGTGGTGCTCGTGTTCGGCAGCTACACCTGACCCCCGTTTCGACGGGAGGCTCCCGCCCTCAACAAACTCTATGAGCAGTACGGAAGCCGCGTCGCTTTTCTGGTGGTCTACATAACGGAAGCGCATCCCAGCGACGTTTGGCAGATGCAGAGCAACATCAAGGAGCAAGTCGTCTTCGCCAGTCCGAAAAATGAAGAGGAACGCGCGTTTGTCGCCGGAGCGTGCGTGCGGAAGCTGGGCATCAAGTTTCCCGCCGTCCTGGACGAGTTTGGGAACTCGACGGAACAGGAATACACGGGCTGGCCTGATCGCCTTTATCTCATCGATGGGCAGGGAAGAGTCGCCTACAAGAGCAAGCCCGGCCCGTTCGGCTTCAAGCCCGATGACCTCGCGGCGGCGCTCGCGCGAGTGACAGTGATGCAGGCAAAAGAGTAAGGACGGCGAGTTTTCAGCGAGACCGAGCCAGCTGCTGAAGAATCCATGAACGCCTCCACAACCGCAGAAGAGAGCGCTTTCAGAGCCGCATAAAGGGGATCAGAATCAGCTAGGGCTGCCCAATAGCCCCAGTGGTAGTATTCCTGTCGTGAGCTATTCTCCGCAGGAGTTGATGGTTAGATTCGGCAACCCGCAAGACTTGATTCCCCGTCTTCGAGAGTCTGAATCGCTCTCGATGGCTAACAAATTGTGATGGACTCCGCACGTTTGTCACTGCCAAG
>JADGNQ010000122.1 GCA_017883385.1 Candidatus Sulfotelmatobacter sp. | reverse complement strand
CTGGATATCACCGACGGAATTTTCGGTGCTCGTGCGATTACGCCTCTGACGGAGGTCTTCTCAATTACCGATCTGTCGGCCGGTTTCATCGACGTGTTTGCCCAGCGGTTCCCGACCAGGACGGAACAGCCTATGGCAATGTACTCGTTCGGCGTGTACGTGCAGGATCAGTGGCGCGCACGTCGGAACCTCAAGCTGACGCTGACGTTACGGGCTGACCGTAATTCGAACATGGTTTGCCAAACGAATTGCTTCTCCAGGCTGACGTCCCCGTTTAACGTGGTTACGCACGACATCTCTACTCCCTACAATCAGCTCATTCTCTCGAATCAGCATCAGGCGTTCCCGGGCCTTGAGAAGGTCGTGTTCCAGCCCAGATTCGGCTTTGCGTGGAATCCCCGTGGAGATCAGAAGACCGTGTTCCGGGGCGGTATCGGGCTGTTCTCTGATCTGTATCCCGGCACCATCGTAGACACCTTTGCCGGCAATACTCCGTCGCGCAATAGTTTCGTCCTGCAGGGTTTGCCGTTCTCTCCGGCCGAGGGATCGGTGAGTGCAGAAGCTACCGTGACCGGGGCAAATACCGTATTCAACACCAACTTCGCAAACGGCGGCAACGCCCAAGACTTCCTGGCCAATGCCCCTCCAGGATCCGCCCGTCCCACCTACAACTCGGTGGCGGCTACGGTAAAGAACCCGAAATATCTGGAGTGGAATTTTGAAGTCCAACAAGCGATCGGTAGCAAGACGTCTGTGAACTTGAACTACGTGGGAAATAGGGGGTACGACGAGTTCATTGGCAATGCGACTGAGAACGCGTACTTCACGGGCAACGCAAACACGGCGACCTTTGGCGCTTTGGCACTTTCAAGGCCTGACGACCACTTCGGGGTTACTACCCTGCTGAATAACACTGGTATCTCCAACTACAATGGTCTTACCGCCACCGTCACCCGCCGCTTCACCGCTGGTTTCCAGGGTACTTTGAACTACACTTGGTCACACGCGCTGGACGATGTCTCCAACGGCGGAGTCCTTCCTTACAGTCTGGGGGACAGCTTCCTGAACCAGATCAATCCGGCTAGTCTAAAGAGCCTCAACTACAGCAATGCCGACTATGACGTCCGGCATAACATCAGCGCGAACTACGTCTGGGAGCTTCCCTTCAAGGCAAGCGGGATGATGAACAAGGTAGTGAGCGGTTGGGTGTTCTCCGGAACGTTCTTCTGGCGCAGCGGGTATCCCTACACGGTATTCGACGGGGCAGCCCCTCTGGGTGCGGTTGCGGGGCTACATAACGCCAGCAGTCTCACAATCACACCGGACTTCCTGGGCGGATCGACCCCGAACTGCCTCGTCCCGGGGACGCTTGCAAACCCGACTCAATGCCTCCAAGGCAGCCAGTTTACGGGCGTTGGGGCGGAAACCAACTTCGGCAACCTTCCGCGGAATTCCTTCCGCGGTGCACATTACTTCAACTCCGACTTCACTATCCTGAAGAATATTCCGATCACGGAGCATGTGAGCTTGGGTCTGGGTGCGAATGCATATAACATTTTCAACCACCCCAACTTCGCCAATCCGATCTCGGACATTAGCAGCGGTCAGTTCGGAACGATTCGATCCACGGTGGTTCCGCCGACCAGTCCATACGGTGCGTTCGTCGGATCCGCAGTGTCCGGAAGGGAATTGCAAGTACAGGCTCGGCTGACCTTCTAGCCGAGTTGTACGTTGTTCCTTAAGGCGGTCTCGAAAGAGACCGCCTTATTTTTTGGCAGGGTTTCGCCTGTGGATACTGGCGCGGCGCGGTAGTGGTGTAGTCTGAGAAAGGTGATTTCGTATCAGGGCATGCCTTCAGGTGTGCCGTTAAAGCCGTGACTTATACCCGCTTTAGCGGCTGCGGCGGTGAAGGAGAGCCTGCGGCTGAGAACGACTGGCGTTTAGCTCATTTTGGCGGCGTCGCTGAGGCGAAGCCCTAGTACGCGAATCGTATCGTCAAACTGCAACGACTTCCCGCGACAAGCGCAAGCAAGATGGCAATTTTGATGTGCCCTGGGAATGGAACCGTTTCAGAATGAGAGTTGTTTCTGACTAACAGAAACGATCACCCAATCATCCCCGTTCTTGTGGAGCTTAACCCAGACCTTGTCCGCCTTCTTCACATCTTTAGTCGACTGACTCGGTCCGGGAGTTTGAGCCGGGGCACTGTTCATGATCAAGTCGCCGCCCGTAGGCGTGGCCCCAGTCTTCTCGAAATGCTCGGTGCGCTCGCATCGGACGATTGCGTCGTCCTTCAGAGTCTGCGTCGCAAGAGGGTGCAAACTCATGTGCTCGTTTGAAACGCTGGCGTCGTCGAGATGGTGCTTGATCTTGTCGAATTCCTTCTTCTGATTTTGCAGATCAGGCCAAATCGTCACGAGATCCTGTGCGCTGCGTCGCTCGTACGCGGAAACATATTTCTTGAGGACAATCTCAATGCCCGCAGGCATTTGGGCCTGCGCGCCAGTCCCTTGGGCGGCCGGAGGCTGGGCAGCGGCAGCGTCTTGCGCCACAGCTGAACAGAAAACAAGCATGCAAAAAACAGTTACTGATAGGCTTCTCATTTGAGCAGATTGTTCCTCCAAGGGCGCTGCGTTGTCAAGGTTGTCGGCCAACACCTTTCAACAGCGCAGCATTCCCGCTACTTACTTCCCGAAGATCACCGTGCTCGAGAAGTGGGAACTGGCGGCCATGTAGAACAGCAGCGGGACCGACAAAAAGAAGTTTGTCCGCGATGCCAGAAATGCCTGGCGCGCCAGCGTGGCGGCGTCGGCCGGAGGCGTACCGGCCAGCGTCCCTCGGATCACCTTTTTGTTGTTGGGCCAGATGATGCCCCAGACGTTGAACAGCATAACGATCCCCATACCTCCACCGACGCCGATTGAGATGACGTGGTTGTCGTCTCCGCCGACCGGAGTGTAGTTGACGAAGATCCATCCTGCCGCATACACCAGGACAGCGGTAATGGCGCCGAGGACGTATCCGCTGGGCGTGATCTTTTTGATCACGAGAAAGAGAATGGCCCAGACCGCGATCCACAGCAGCAGAAACAACCCGAACGTGCTTCCTTGGCCAACGCCTTGGCGATGCGCATCGGGTGCGACGAGGAACTGTGCCCAGTACCAGAGGCCGACGAAAACCGTGACCAGCGCGCTCCAGCGGAACCAGTTCAGGGCGGGCAGGGTCAGGTTCTGGAAAATCTTGGGCTTCATGCTCGCGTCCACCTGCTTCATGAAGGGCACGTTGATCAGGTTGAAGAAATACAGCAATCCGACCCAGGCGATGCCTGCGATGATATGAAACCAGCGCAGAATGAGTTGCGTGGCTTCCGCGCCGCTGATGGTGGGTGCGACCAGAGAGGCTGCCACTGCGACGAAATGGTGCATTTGGGGTATCCTCCGCCAACTTGTTAAATCTGGAATGTGCAGGTTTGTAAGGCCCCCGAATGCCCTGAGACCACGGCGCACTCGGTGAAGAGACCGCAAGAAAATAACGAAAGAGACGCTGGCGAGCCGAGGATCGCGTCCCGTGGCACGCCGAGTCGAGGAAAGTCTGCACTTTGCTGCGGGCGCTGTCAACTGGCAGGCGAGTATTTCGCGGGTGAGTCCGTGGCAACTTCCGGGTTGAAATGCGGCGCAGATCGCCGTATGGTACTCACATCTGCCTGCTGGAGGGCGTCGTTCCTGCGGAGATAGGGCGCGCCGCTGGCGGGGATGTCCCCACTTGTTCCTGTGGCCGCGGGAACATGCTGTTGTCTTGAGCCTGCCCATGCGAAGGGTGTGGGCGGGTGCGTGGATGGTTCCAGTCTATGACAGAGGAGATCGGCTATGGACAGCAATAAGCCGGCGCAGAACATCCAGGATTCCTTCCTTAACACGGCCCGCAAGGAGCGCGCGAGCATCACGATTTATCTCCTGAGTGGGGTGAAGTTAACGGGCCGCATCCGCTCTTTTGACAAGTACTCCGTGGTGCTGGAGGCGAACGGTCAGGAGCAACTCATCTTCAAGCACGCCATCTCGACCGTGGTGATGGGCCGAGTGGCCTCGACACACGTTGCCCATGTGGCGCATCCGGAGAAGGCTGTGGCCAGCGCCGGAGCGGCTCCAGTCGCCACGGCGGCAAGCGCTTCGGGCACCGAAGGATAAGGCGTTTTCGGTTTGGCAGGTTCTCATTCCAAGAAATCCCGCGACACGACGCGTGCGGGCAGACGTGTGCCTCTCGGAACCGAGGTTGCCCGCGAGCAAACGGACCGCGAGCGCGCGTTCCTCGTAGGCGTGGAGGTACGCACGCGCGGACGCAGCGGAGCGAAGGGGACCGTCACCGCGCAGGCGTCGGCCGCGCGCGACGCAGCCGCGATGCAGCCGGCGAAAGCCGGAGCTGGGGCGGCGGGAAAGTCCACCGGTAAGCCCAGCATTCCCGAGTTCGATGCCGACGAATCCCTGGCCGAACTGCGGACTCTGGCGGAGAGTGCCGGGGCGGAGGTTGTCGGCGAGATTCTGCAGCGCCGCGACCGGCCCGATCCGGCGACATTAGTCGGTACGGGCAAGCTCGAAGAAATTGCTGGTGCGGCCGCTTCGGTGGATGCCGACGTTCTTCTGTTCGATCACGATCTGAGTCCATCCCAGCAGCGCAATATCGAAAAGGTTGTGCAGCGGCGCGTGATTGACCGCACGCAGCTGATCCTCGACATTTTTGCGCGGCATGCGCGGACGCGGGAAGGCCAGCTGCAGGTGGAACTGGCGCAGCTGCACTACATGCTGCCGCGGCTGGCCGGGCATGGCGTCGAGATGTCGCAGCTGGGCGGCGGCATCGGCACGCGCGGCCCGGGTGAAACCAAGCTGGAAACTGACCGGCGGAAGATTGCGCGCCGCGTCCGGCACGTGGAGCAGCAAATCGAAAGCGTGCGGCGCATTCGCGCACAGCAGCGGCAGCGGCGCGAGTCGGCGCCGGTCGCGACCGTGGCACTGGTCGGTTATACGAACGCGGGGAAGTCGACGCTATTCAACGCGCTCACCCAGGCGAAGGTGCTGGAGTCGTCGCGCATGTTTGCCACTCTGGACCCGACCATTCGCGGCGTAGCTTTGCCCTCGAAGCGCAAAGTGCTCCTGTCGGACACCGTGGGATTCATTCGCAGCCTGCCCCACACGCTGGTCTCGGCATTTCGCGCGACTTTGGAGGAGGTGCAGCGCGCGTCGCTGATCGTGCAAGTTTCCGACGCCAGCAACCGGCTTTCCGCCGAGCAGGACGCGCAGGTGGAGATCGTTCTGAAAGAATTGGAAGCCGAAAAGAAGCCGCGCCTGCGCGTGATGAACAAAGTCGATCTGCTCGATGACGAAGTAGCGCAGTCTTTGCAGGCCGACGCCATGCGGTCCGACTCGAAGACGGTGTACGTTTCGGCAACCGAAGGCACAGGTCTGGACCGTCTGCTGGAGCGCATTGACGCCATGATCGAGGAGGATCCCGTCAGCCGCGTGCTTCTGCGCGTCCCCCAGAAAGAAGGGAAGACCCTGGCCATGCTGGAAGCGCGCTCGCGAATTTACTCGCGGAAATATAAAGAGGGCGCGGTCGAACTCGAAGTGGATGCCGCCGAGTCGGTGGTGAGAAGAGTGCGCGAGTGGGTCGTGAGTTAGTGCACGGAGGGCCCGACATCGCGGGGAGGGGGGAGGCCTGCCGTCGCTGACCGGCGGATCCGCTCCACAAGAAAATCGTTATTTGACAAGGTTTTTACAATTCCAGCTGCGCCTGGCGAGTAGTCTTTCTTGCCAGTGTTGCTTGGGGATGCTCCGCTCAGGGCTGCCTTGCACCTTGCACCTCGATCAACTCAACAACTCCAGGAGAAACCTTGCATGGGATTCAACCTCCGGTGCGCTCTCTTCTCTGTCATCTGTCTGGCAGTTGCGACTCACGCTCAGATTCCGGGCAGCGATGTATCGCGTGCCGTGGCGCGGCCTCATCGCGGCCAACCGAGGATGGAGTCGTCGTCTCCCACCGCGTTGCCGCCTTATGAAACTCCGGCATCGCTGGCGTGCATCTACGGACTTGCCCATCCGGTGGTCCCTGGCTGCCCGGTGCTGGGCACGACCGCCGTACCCACCGGGGGAAGCGGTTTGATTGTTGTTGTGAGTGCGTTCGACAACCCGCGCACACTGAAGGACCTGAACATCTTCTCGCATCGCTTCGGGCTGGACCACTGCGATCGATTTCACCCCTGTTTTAGAAAGCTCTACGCCACGGGAATCAAGCCTCCCTTCGATGCCCTCTGGGCTCAGAGCTCAGCGGTTGTGGTCGAGTATGCGCACGCCTTCGCTCCGCATGCTCAGATTGTTCTGCTCGAGGCCGCGAGTTCCGCCATCCAGGACGTTTGGTTCGCCGTGAGAAGGGGCAACGAGCTTCTTACTCAGCATGGCGGCGGCCAGATGATTTTGCCCTTCAGCATTCTCGAGGAGCCCGACGAGTCGCAGCGGGATGATCTGTTCACGGCGCCGGGAGTCGTCTACATCAGCGGCAACGAGGGTTCGCTGGGATTCTTTGACTATCCCGCAACGTCTCCCAACGTGATCGCCCTCGGCGGCACCGGCCTGGTACGCGATGACAAGGGCAATTTTCTTGGCGAGGAAGCCACAAATTTCTGGGCTGGCGGACAAAGCCTCTACGAGTCGCGCCCCAGCTACCAGGACGGGGTTCAATCGATGGTCGGCAGCCAGCGCGGGATTCCTGACGCAGCCTTTGCCGGAGATCCGATCAGCGGTGCCATCCTGTACTACACCAGCATCAACTCCGATGGGTTCGTCGGCTGGATCTATGAAGGCAACGTCGGAGTTTCCGAGGCCGGCTGGGCGGGAATGATCAATCGCGCCCAATCTCACGCCGCGAGCACGCAGGACGAATTGAATATGCTCTACGGCCACCTTGGCGACAAGGCTGTGTTTCGTGACATTAAGAAAGGCCAGGCGTTCGGCATACCTGCGCTGCGGGGATGGGATTTTCTGACTGGACTCGGAACAGGCATCACCCTCGAAGGGAAGTGAATTGCATGAAACTGTCGCCAGAAATTAAATGGGCCGGCAACCAAGAAGCGGTGACATTCCTTGGCTATCGGCCCATTCGATCCTGAATTGGATCGGAGGTGATATTCCAATGCTAACCCTGTTTCGCGGGAAGTCAAGAACTATGTGCAGGAATTTGCGGACCGGGAGCGCCCGGGGCTTGATTCTAGGAATAAATCCCTTGTTTGCATGGAGCTGCGGGACTACTGTCCTGCGGTTGTGGCGTTTCCCGAAAAGACTCTCTGAGCTCCGAATCCCGCGGCGAAATCGATCTTGTTCGCGTTGACATTAAACTCCTTCCGACGTTAGACTTAACAGTTTTCATAGCCCTCATTTTCCGGTCTATATCAGCACTCCATGGACGAGACGCTTCGACAACTAGGGGAATTACTGCTCGGAGCGGTGCCGACGGTGATTCTGCTGGCGCTGCTCTACGCGCTCTATACCACGATTGTGCACAAGCCTTTGCGGCGCGTGCTCGAGGAGCGGCGTAGCAAAACGGAAGGCGCGGTGGAGAAGTCGCGCGCCGACATTGCCGCAGCCGAGGCGCGCACGGCCGAGTACGAGCAGCGTCTGCGCGAGGCGCGGGCCGTGGTATTCCGTGCCCAGGAAGCGCGGCGGCAGGCAGCCCTGCAGGCTCGCACCAACGCGGTGAATGAGGCGCGCAGCAAGGCCCAGGCGCAGGTGCAGGCCGCAAAAGAGGACATCGAGAACGATCGCGCCACGGCCCAGGCGGGTTTACAGGCGGACGTTGCGGCGCTGGCTCAGGAGATCATGCGGCGCGTGCTGCAGCCGGCGGGAGCGGGCCGATGATGGCCCCAACGAAGATCGCCTCGGCGAAGACCTCGACCGAGAGGATCGTCCGGGCATGTTTTCTGGCGTTGCTGATCGTAAGTGGCGCGGGCTTGGTCTCGGTTCGCGCACAGGAGCAAGCCGCACCTCCGAACCAGCCGCAAGTCACCCAAGACTCTTCGCAAGAAACTTCCACTCCGGGCCGCCAGTTGGCTCATGAGAGCAAGGAAGCCGCCGGAGAAGAAAAAGACGAGATGGCGGAGTTCAAGGAGTCGGCCTCGGTGAAGCTCATTTCGCGGATCACGGGGCTGGGTCTGCAGCGGTCTTACTGGCTGAGCATCATCACGAACTTTGTTGTGATTGCCGCCGTCATCGTCTGGGCTGGACGCAAATACTTGCCGGGAATATTCCGCGACCGTACGGTGGGCATCCAGAAAGCAATGCAGGAAGCGCAGAAGGCCAGTGAAGAAGCGCGCCGCAGGCTGGCGGATATCGAAGCGCGCCTGATGCAGCTTGATGGTGAGATTGGCCTGATGCGCAATGCCGCCGAGAAAGAAGGCGTGGCGGAGGAAGCGCGCATCCAGGCCGCGGCCCAGGAAGATGCGCGCAAGATCGTCGCCTCGGCGGAGCAGGAAATTGCGGCTGCAGCCAAGGCCGCGCGGCGCCAGTTGACGGCGCACGCCGCCGATCTGGCGGTCGGTCTGGCACAGAAACAGATTCGCGTAGATGCAGCCACCGATCAGGGCTTGGTGCGCAACTTTTCCGGGCAGCTCGGCGGAGCATCGGACGATTCGGGAAAGGACAGGAACTAGATCGTGGCTTCTGTAGCCAGCACTTACGCTCGGGCGTTCGCCGACGTCGTCCTCAGCGCGCATCTCGATGCGAATCGAGCCGTTGGGGGATTGCGCCGGATCGCCGGTCTGCTGGCCGAGAGCACGGACTTGCGGCGGGTGTGGGAGAATCCCGCGGTTCCCGCGCAGCAGAAGCGCAGGTTGCTGGATGCGATTGTGCATCAGGATGGAATTGAACGTCACGTGCGCAACCTGGTCGCGGTGCTGATTGATCATCGGCGGGTGCAGTTCCTGGAGCGGATCACCCAGCAACTGGAGAAGGAACTCGATGCCCGGATGGGATTTGCCGACGCGCAGATCACCAGCGCCCGCGAATTGGGCGACGCCGAGAAGCGCGCACTCGAAGCGCAGATCGAGAAAGTGACAGGCAAGAAAGTCCGCGCACACTTCGGACTGGACGCATCGCTGCTGGGCGGCGCGGTGGTCCGCGTAGGCAGCACGATTTACGACGGTTCGGTGAAGGGGCAGTTGGAGAAGATCAGAGAAGCTATTAGCTCTTAGCCTTTAGCTCTTAGCTTTTAGCTTGGAGCCATTGAGGGCTGGAGCTCAGTTTGGGTCGCGGGGATTTTGCGGAAACTCCCTTCCGGTTTCGCGGGTGGCATGGGAGTGCAAGGGATCCTTCGACGCGCATTGACCGTCACTTCGTGACGCTCAACGCTTGCTCAGGATGACAAGTTTTGAGGATAGGCTGTAGCTAAGAGCTAACAGCTAAAGGCTAAGAGCTGATTTATGGCACAAATCAAGGCAGACGAAATCACGAAGCTGATCCGCGAGCAGATCGAGAACTACGAAACCAAGATCTCTGTGGACGAGACGGGCACCGTCATCACGCTGGGCGACGGCATCGCGCGCGTCTATGGACTCGACAAGGTCATGGCCGGCGAACTGCTTGCCTTCCCGCACGGCGTGGCCGGCATCGCCATGAACCTGGAAGAAGACCAGGTGGGCGTAGTGCTGCTGGGCGAGTACACCGAGATCAAGGCGGGCGATGAAGTAAAGCGCACCGGACGGATCATGAGCGTGCCCGTGGGCGATGCCATGATCGGGCGCGTGGTGAACTCCCTCGGCGAGCCGATCGACGACAAGGGGCCCATCGCTACCGATAAGTTCATCGCGATCGAGCGCATCGCGCCGGGCGTGATTGACCGGCAACCGGTTCGTGAGCCCATGGCGACCGGACTGAAGGCGATCGACAGCATGATTCCGATTGGTCGCGGCCAGCGCGAACTCATCATCGGCGACCGCCAGACCGGCAAGACCGCGGTCGCGCTCGACACCATCATCAACAGCAAGGGTAACGACCTGATCTGCATCTACAACGCGGTTGGGCAGAAGAGGTCGTCGATCGCGCAGGTGGTGAAAATTCTGGAAGACGCCGGAGCGATGGAGTACACGATCGTCGTGGCGGCGTCGGCCTCGGAACCGGCGCCCATGCAGTACATTTCGCCTTACGCGGCGTGTGCCATGGGCGAGTACTTCCGCGATACCAAGCGGCATGCGCTGGTCATCTATGACGATCTTTCGAAGCACGCGGCGTCGTACCGCGAGATTTCGCTGCTGCTGCGGCGGCCACCGGGCCGCGAGGCGTATCCCGGAGACGTTTTCTATCTTCACTCTCGTCTGCTGGAGCGCGCGTCCAAACTGAGCGACAAGATGGGTGGCGGATCGCTCACCGCGCTGCCGATTATTGAGACGCAGGCGGGCGACGTTTCGGCCTACATTCCGACGAACGTCATTTCGATTACCGATGGGCAGATTTATCTGGAAACGGATTTGTTCAACCAGGGCGTGCGCCCGGCGGTGAACGTTGGACTGTCGGTAAGCCGCGTCGGCGGCAGCGCGCAGATCAAAGCCATGCGTCAGGTCGCGGGCACGTTGAAGCTGGAACTGGCGCAGTACCGCGAACTGGCGGCCTTTGCGCAGTTCGGCAGCGATCTCGACAAAGCCACGCAATCGCAGTTGAACCGTGGTCAACGGCTGGTTGAATTGCTAAAGCAGAATCAGTTCTCGCCACTGCCGTTCTCCAAGCAGATTCTGATCATAATGGCGGGCACAGGCGGCTTCCTCGACGATCTGCCAGTAGCGCAGGTGCGCGAGTTCGAGGCAGAACTTTACAAGTACGTGGATTCCACCAATCCCGGCCTGCTGCGCTCGATCATGGAGAAGAAGATTCTCGATGACACGTTGAAAGGCCAGTTGCAGGGCGTGATCAAGGAAGCAAAGCAGCAGTTCGTAGCGGCACGGGAAGCGGTAGCGAAGTAATTCGTCGAGACGTAGCTTGCTACGTCTCTTGCGTGCAGTGCCAGTGGTGAGTGCGAGACGTAACAAGTTGCGTCTCTACGATATGCCAAATATTCTCGATATTCGTCGCCGCATACGCAGCGTGATCAACACGCGGCAGATCACCAAGGCCATGAAAATGGTCTCGGCAGCGAAGCTGCGCCGGGCGCAGGAGCGCGCGCTGGCGGCGCGTCCGTACGCGCAGATGCTGACGAATGTGCTGAAGTCGCTGGTAGCACGAGCCGAGATTTACGATCCCGAGACGGGTGAGCCCAAGCATCCCTTGCTGGCGCAGCGGCAGGAGAAGAATATTCTGCTGATCGTTGTGACCGGTGACAAAGGTCTGGCGGGCGCGTTCAACGCGAACATCACGAAAGCGGCCGGACGGTTTCTCGAGTCCAAGGCAGGGAAGAACGTCGACATTGAAGCCGTAGGCCGCAAGGGACGCGACTTTCTGCGCCGGCGCTATCCCGCCGCGAAAGTGCAGACGCGGAGTCTGGCGGAACTCGTGGAATCGATGGAGGCCGAGTCCGGACCTGCCGAACGTGCAGCGGCGACCCAGATTACCGGCGAGCACGTAGGCACTCTCGGCAAGGTGGAATTTGCGCAGGCCGCGGCCTTGGCCGAGAGTGTGATTGCGCGCTACCAGCGCGAAGAAATCGACGCGGTCTATGTTGTGTTCAATGAATTCAAGTCGGTGATCGCGCAGCGGCTGATCGTGGAGCAGATTCTTCCCATCGAGCAGATCGGCGAGCAGACCGTACGTCTGGTCGAGGAAATGACGGAAGAAGAGAAGAAAAGAGCCAAAGAGGCTGCCGTGAGCGCGGGCGTGGGCATGCGTGGCCCAGAACATGAGACGCCAGAAGCCGTTTCGCAATTCGGCACTGCCCAGGTGGACTACATCTACGAGCAGCCGCCGGAAGAATTGTTTCGAGCGCTTTTGCCGAAATATGTGAGCATTCAGATTTTCCGCGCGTTGCTGGAGTCGGTGGCCGCCGAGCATGCGGCACGCATGACCGCGATGGATTCGGCCACCAACAATGCCACCGACATGGTCGATTCCCTGACGCTGGTCATGAACCGGGCGCGGCAGGCGAAGATCACGAAGGAAATCATCGAGATCGTCAGCGGCGCGGCGGCGATGTGAAGAAGCTATTAGCTCTTAGCCTTTAGCTCTTAGCTTCTCCGGGAAGATTGAGACGGTTGCTCGCGACGTTGTTTGGCAGCAACACCGAACAGTCCGAGATACCGTGGCAGCGGAAAGTTTGAGCTAAGAGCTAAGAGCCAATAGCTAAGAGCCAATAGCTAAGAGCTGAGGTTTTATGCCTGAAAACGTAGGACATGTCATTCAAATCGCGGGTCCCGCGGTGGACGTGCAATTTCCCGAGGGGAAGTTGCCCCCAATCTATGAGGCCGTCAAAGTTGTGAGCGACGGCTTCACCGTGCCCAACCCGGTCAACGTGATTCTCGAGGTGCAGCAACACCTCGGCGAAGGCCGCGTGCGCTGCATCGCCATGCAGCCCACCGACGGCATGGTGCGCGGCATGAAGGCCATTGACCAGGGAGGTCCGATTACCGTGCCCGTGGGCCGCGGAACACTCGGCCGTGTAATGAATGTGATCGGCGAGCCCGTGGATCAACTGGGCCCAGTCGAATACAAAGAGAGAATGCCGATTCACCGTCTGGCGCCGGCATTCGATGAGCAGGCGACCTCGGCGGAGATGTTTGAAACTGGCGTGAAGGTCATCGACCTCATCCAGCCGTTTTTGAAGGGCGGCAAAATCGGATTGTTCGGCGGCGCGGGTGTGGGCAAAACCGTAGTTATCATGGAGCTAATTAACAACGTCGCCAAGAACCACGGCGGCTACTCCGTGTTTGCCGGCGTCGGCGAGCGCACCCGCGAAGGCAATGACCTGTGGCTGGAAATGACGGAGTCGGGCGTGATCAAGCCGGGCAAGCCGGCGGAGTCGAAGGCCGCCCTGATCTATGGGCAGATGACCGAGCCTCCAGGGGCGCGTCTGCGCGTGGCACTGACCGGGTTGACCGTCGCAGAATACTTCCGCGATGCCGAGGGTGCAGACACGCTGCTCTTCATCGACAACATTTTCCGTTTCACGCAGGCAGGGTCGGAAGTTTCCGCGCTGCTGGGCCGCATGCCCAGCGCCGTAGGCTACCAGCCCAATCTGGCGACGGAAATGGGCGAACTGCAGGAGCGCATCACGTCAACGAAGAAGGGGTCGGTCACATCGGTGCAGGCGATTTACGTGCCCGCCGACGATTTGACGGATCCGGCGCCGGCCACCACGTTTGCTCACCTCGACGCGACCACGGTGCTGTCGCGCGCATTGACTGAAATCGGAATTTATCCCGCCGTCGATCCGCTGGCTTCGACTTCGCGCATCCTTGATCCACGCATCGTTGGCCAGGAGCATTACGACGTGGCGCAGATGGTCAAGAGAACTTTGCAGACTTACAAAGACCTACAGGACAT
>JADGNQ010000297.1 GCA_017883385.1 Candidatus Sulfotelmatobacter sp. | reverse complement strand
GCTTTCGGCGGTAGTGGTACAATTCTTCGTCGTCGCGTTGCTGGTGTTCGCTTTGAACTATCTGCAGAACATCATGCAGACCTACGCCAGCGAGCGCGTCGCGCGAGACCTGCGGACGCGATTGGCCGCCAAGATCTCGACCCAGTCCTACAGCGGCATCGAGAGGCTCACGCCCTCCAAAGTGCTGACGAATCTCACTTCTGACGTCGACGGCGTCAAGCTGTTTGTTTCTCAGGCGGTCGCCACCATCATTGCCTCGCTCTTTCTGATCGCCGGCGCGAGCATCATGCTGCTCACTATCAACTGGCGGTTGGGGCTGAGCGTGTTGGGTGTCGTGCCTGTGATCGGCGGCACCTTTTTCTTAGCGATCCGGAAGGTCCGAATTCTATTCAAGCGCGGTCAGGAAGCCATCGACTGGCTGAACCGCGTCATCAATGAGAGTATCCTCGGAGCCACCCTCATCCGCATCCTCAATTCTCAGCGCTTCGAGGCTGAAAAATTCACAGCCGCGAACACCGAGTCCCGGGATATCGGCCTCGCCATCCTCCGCGTCATGTCCGCCATGATCCCGGCCATCACTCTGGCCGTCAATCTGGCCACCATCATCATTCTTCTGCTCGGCGGCCGCTTCGTGATGCTCGGCAGCATGACCCTGGGAGATTTCACCGCATTCAACAGTTATCTCGCGCTTCTCATCTTTCCCATCATCCTGCTGGGATTCATGAGCGCCGTGATGGCGCAGGCAGGTGCTTCCTACGTGCGCCTGAGCGCAGTACTGATGGCGCCGGAGGCCAGGCAATCCGGCACGCTGCGGCAGGCTCTTCGCGGCGACCTCGACATCCATAATGTTTCGCTCGCCTTCGGCGACAAGGAAGCCCTCAAGAACGTTTCTTTCTCGGTCAAGGGCGGCACGAAAACCGCCGTTATAGGCCCCACTGCCGCCGGAAAGACACAGTTGCTGTACGTGCTCATCGGGTTGCTTGAGCCGACTTCCGGAAGTGTCGCCTACGATGGCGAGCCGCTCGACGCCTATGACAGAGAAGGCCTTCACCGCCAGGTCGGCTTCGTGTTTCAGGACAGCATCCTGTTCAACATGACGCTCCGGGAGAACATCGCCTTCAGCCAGGACATCCCGGACCAGGATCTGGAAAAGGCGATTGCGGCCGCGGAGTTGCGCGATTTCATAGGAACCATGCCGCTGGGCCTCGACACTGTGGTCTCCGAGCGGGGAACCACCCTTTCCGGCGGTCAGAAGCAGCGTGTGATGCTGGCCCGCGCGCTGGCGCTGAATCCCAAGGTGCTGTTGCTTGACGATTTCACCGCGCGCGTCGATACCACCACCGAGCGCGCCATTCTGCGGAACATCCACGAACAATATCCCGGCATCACTCTGATTTCGGTAACGCAAAAAATCGCGTCCGTCGAGAACTACGACCAGATCGTCCTTTTGATGGAAGGCGAGATGCTCGCCACCGGAAGCCACGCGAAGCTCATGGAAACTTCCCCGGAATACGTGCAGATTTACGACTCGCAGCGGAGCACCAATGTCTATGAAGTACAAGCTTGAAACCACCAAGGCACTCGGTGGGAAGCGCTCTCTGGGCGCCGGGATCAAGCGCTTCGCGCCGTTGATCGTTCCGGAGCGCCGACCCCTCGCTGTTGCGGTGGCCGCCATGCTAGTCGGTTCCGGTGCTACGCTGCTCGGCCCGGTCATCATCGGCCGTGCGATCGATACCTACGTCCGACTGAAAGACAGCCGCGGGCTGCTGCTCTCCTCGGTCTTATTGCTGGCCGTTTACGTAATCGGCGTGGTCGCCAGCTATAGCCAAATCCGCACCATGGGCGGCGTGGGCCGGCGAGTGTTGTTTAGCCTGCGCAATGAGCTCTTTGCGAAACTGCAGGATCTGCCCCTGGCATTCTTCACCGAAAACAAGGCCGGAGACCTGATCTCGCGCGTCAATAACGACACCGATAAACTGAACCAGTTCGTCGCCCAGGCCCTGATGCAGTTTGTCAGCAGCCTGTTTCTGATGGCGGGCGTGGCGGTGTTTGTCCTGTCGCTCAACTTCCGCCTGGGAATCGCGGCCCTTTTGCCCGCTATCGGCGTGTTCGCGGTCACCAAGGCCACCGGCGCGTGGGTAAAACGCCAGAATATGCGGAGCATGCAGACCCTCGGCGGGTTGAGCGCGGAGGTTCAGGAAAGCCTCCACAACTTCAAAGTAATTGTGGCGTTCAACCGGCTGGAATATTTCCAGCGCAAATTCAAGGCCGCCAACGATACCAATTACACGGCCTCTGTATCGGCCGGTTTCGCCAACAACATATTCATGCCAATGTACGGCTTTGCCCACAACCTGGCGATGCTCCTGGTGGTGGCGTACGGCATTATTCTGATCGGAGCGACGGAAACCACGGCCGGCCTCCTCATCGGATTTTTGCTCTACGTCAATAGTTTCTATGGGCCGCTGCGGCAACTGGCAACCGTCTGGTCATCCTACCAGCTCGCGCTGGCGGCGCTCGATCGCATCTCCGAAGTGCTCGCGCTGGAGTCGGACATGCAGGTAATGGCCGCGGGTCCGCCCGAATCCAGTTCCGTTCTCCAATTCCGCAAAGTTCACTTCCAATATCCCGGCGGCAAGGAAGTTCTGCAGGACGTCACGCTTGAGTTGGAGAAAGGAACCGTATACGCGCTGGTCGGCCCGACGGGAGGCGGGAAGACAACCACGGCGTCGCTCATGGCCCGCCTTTACGATCCCACCGCGGGGTCGATTTTCCTCGACGGCCGCGACATCCGGTCGGTTCCTCCAGCCGAGCGCGCGCGCAAGATCGGCGTGATTCCGCAGGAGCCCTTCCTGTTCACCGGGACAGTTCGCGACAATATCGTGTACGGAAACGAAGATTACGCGAATTGCTCGAGCGAGCAGCTCGCCGCCGTTTTAGAGAAATCCAATCTCTCGAGCCTGCTCTCGCGCTTCCCGGAAGGTTTGGAGACGAAAGTCGCCAGCAGCGGCAACAGCATCAGCCTGGGCCAAAAGCAGTTGATTGCCTTCATGCGCGCCACACTGCGGAGTCCCGAGCTGCTAATCCTCGACGAAGCCACCGCCAACATCGACACCGTCACCGAGCAGCTTCTCGAAGAGATTCTGGCCAAGCTCCCCCCGCAAACCACCCAGGTCATCATCGCTCACCGCCTGAACACCATCGACAAGGTAGACCAAATCTTCTTCGTGAACTCCGGAGCCATCGCCCTCGCAGGCTCCATGGAACATGCTCTAGAGATGCTGCTGCATGAGAAGAGAGCAAGTTAGGCGCCGATTTTAGACTGCCGCCGGAAGGCCGTCCAAGGCCTCCGTGGCTCGCTATGCTGGCGCAAGAGCATAGCTCGTACTGCGCCCGCCTTCAGGATTGAGGACGAGAATTCCACGTTCGACGAGCGGCAGAATGTCTCGAAGCGCCGTGTCCTGCGAGCACTTGGCGAGCTTCGCGTACTTCGACGTCGTGAGTTTGCCCTCAAAGCCGTCAAACAGCCGGTTTAGAACGAGACGCTGACGATCATTCAAAGGAACGCCCTGAATGCGCTCCCAGAAGCGTGCCTTGGCAAGAACTGCACTCAAAGTTGTTCGTGCCGCGTCGATAGCCCGCCCGAGGCAGCCGAGGAACCAGCCCATCCACGGCGTGATGTCCATCGTCCCCTTTTGCGTTTCCTGCAGAATGTCGTAATAGGCATTGCGCTCCTGCCGGATCTGCGCCGACATGCTGTAGAACCGCTGCGGGCTGTTCTCCGATCGCGCGAGAGCCAAGTCTGCGATGGCGCGCGCGATCCGGCCGTTCCCATCATCGAAAGGGTGAATGGTGACGAACCAGAGGTGGGCCATGCCGGCTTTCCACACAGGATCCATGCCGGAATCTGTCTCGAACCAGTCCAGGAACCCGTGCATTTCGGCGAGGAGGCGATCTGCCTTTGGCGCTTCGAAATGGACGTGCTCCTTTCCAATCGGACCGGACACGACCTGCATCGCTCCTGTGCTGCCGTCTCGCCAAGCCCCTGCCCTAATTCTTGTCATGCCGCTGCGGCCGGTGGGAAACAGTGAGGCATGCCACGCGGACAGGCGTTCGGAGGTGAGCGGCTGGTCATAGCGGCGCGTAGCATCAAGCATCATTTCGACGACACCCTCAACATTGCGGTCCGCGGGCTGGAGAGCGCCGATGTCCATGCCTAGACGTCGGGCAATCGATGACCGAACCTGTTCGGAGTCAAGCATCTCCCCCTCGATTTCGCTGCTCTTCAGAACATCGGCAGTAAGGGTTTCGAGGACTGCTTCCTGCTGGAGATTGAATCCAAGGGCTTCCATATGCCCAATTAGCCGGCCTTGCCGGTGACGCACGGAAGCCAGAGGCTCGGCGAGTTGCTCCCGGTCCCAGTAAAACCGGGGCCAGTCCTGAAGTTCATGGATATACATTCTCCGCGCCTTCTGCGGAGATTATAGGCCGTATCCACCGCAGGAGTCAAACTTTCTCCGCAAATATGCGGAGAATATGGGCCATGATCACCGCAGAAACGTCCGGCTTCAGTGTGTGTAACCGTTCCAGTTCCGCTTCATGATCCGGTCCGACGCGGGACCCTGCGGAGCATCGCTCGGCAGTCGGAACTCCCGAAATCGTTGTTTGAGACCGAAAACTAGCTGGGCTGCCTCTCTACGAGACCGCTCCAGTTTGGACTACACGCTCGTGTGGAACGCGGATCCCTAAACGCAAGCGCGTTTGTTGGGAGTAATCCGCACAATCACCACGGAACCACCCGATCCGCCACACGCCGA
>JADGNQ010000296.1 GCA_017883385.1 Candidatus Sulfotelmatobacter sp. | reverse complement strand
GCGGTAAGGATGGTGGCAAGCGGGGTCTTGAACTCGTGCGCCAAAGCGTCAAGTACAGCACCGCGAAATACCTCCGCCTCGGTCGCGGCGGCAGCATGACTCGCTTGCTCAAATGCACGCAGCCTTTCCGTCATGATCGTTGCCAGAGCAGCCAAGGCTCCAGACAGTGCAACGTCCCGCAAGCCCTCGAAGCCGATCGCGCCGCTGGTGCGGCCCCCAGCCTGAAGCAGCCGAACCGCCACGCCAGAGCCAGCATCCTGAAAGTCACGCCCGCCGATGTATGCCTCACGAGTTGTTTGTTCGAGATGCTCCAGTGATTCTCCAGCGAGGTGATCCTCCGCTGTAGCTGCATCAAAGAGGCACACGGCACGCAGTCCAAACTGGCATCTAAATGGCTCCAGCAGCTGCGTCCCGATCGTTACTTCCGGGGTGAGCTGCAGCAATTGCCGCGCGAGGTCGTACAGCCTCGTCATTTCTATGCGCTGCAATTCCTCGGAGGCCGCGGCTTCGCGGGTTTGCGAAGTCAGGCGCGTAATAACCAGCCCTGAGGCCAAGAAGGCGACCAAAGCGAGGGTGTCCGATGGATCGCTCACCCGCAGAGAAAAGATCGGTGGGACAAAGACGTAGTTCAGGCAGAGGAAAGAAGCCAATGAGACAACCGCCGATGAAAGAAAATCTCCGACGAGTGACTGCAGTACCACAATGATCAGGAAACAGAAGCTCACCGTTGAGAAGTTGAGCCGAAGGCCGTAGCAGATGAACGTGACCAATCCCACAAGAACGCTGGCAGGCACAGCCCGCAGCAAGGAACGCAGGATTTTGCTCGGGGTCGTGGGTTGGTTCTTCGGGTTTGCTCCGGCGCTCCCGTGCATGTGCCGCATTAAGAAACCGTGCGAGATGTCTCCGAGACTAGCACCCGGACTGCTGCATGGCAGCAGTTTTCACGCGAGTTTTATGAACTCTTTATTGTATTTTCACGACTTCTTCACTTTTCGACTCGGGGTTCACTCCTTTGGCGTGTGAAGCGCAGTGGCGAATCAGCGCCTGCTATCAACTCCTCACAGACCTCTAAAGCGCGTAACCCAGGCTAGATCGAGATCGAGGCCCTCCTGGCGCTCCTGGCATCTCGTCAAGATGATGGCTGTCACGTCGAGCTGTGATTTGCATCACTGAGGGCAATGAGGGAATAGAGCATAAACGTTGCATTCGATTTTCGAATTGGACTGACCAGCGGACCACAGTGGCAGCCAAGGGAGGAGGAGTCGGGAGGCAAACCGGGGACTAAGAAAGCGCCGTGGTAAACCAATTTTGTCTTTTTCATATCATCTCGACCATACAGTCTCAGACCAATCCCACCGACTCTCCACACCGAAATCGAACAAGAATCCCGAGGGCAGTTGCGCAGGTTGCGGTGACGCGTGAGTATTTGCCGCCGCGGCCACGCCAGTTCTGTTCCCGGCGAGATCGATTTGGCTGACGGCCACGCAGCCAGGGAGACTGTCCATGACGACAGGCGAGAGAGAGACGATCGGGGCACATCTGAAGAAGAGCGGAGTGTCCCGCCGCAATTTTCTACAACTCTGTTCAAAAATCATCATCACCGCTCCGGTGGGCCTGAGCCTGACCCGCAGGGCGACCGCTGCGCAGGTAGCGCGGCTCGTAGGCAAGGCGCGCAGGCCCTCCGTTATCTGGCTGCACTTTCAAGACTGCACCGGATGCACGGAGACGTTGCTGCGGACTTCTGCTCCGGACGTCGCCCATCTGATTCTGGACGTGATTTCACTCGACTACCACGAGACTTTGATGGCCGCCTCGGGTGCGCAGGCGGAAGCCGCGCTCCGCTCCGCCATCGAAGACAACGCGGGCAAGTATGTGCTCGTCGTCGAAGGGTCAATTCCGACCAGGGACGACGGGGTTTACATGGAGATGGGGAGCCGGCCAGCGATTCAGGTTGTCAAAGAGGTTGCAGCGCAGGCGGCAGCGGTGATTGCTATCGGTTCCTGCGCATCGTGGGGCGGAGTGCCGTCCGCCGATCCAAATCCCACGGGCGCGGTGGGCGTCGATTCCGTGATCTCCGGGAAACCGATCGTCAATCTTCCGGGCTGCCCCCCGAATCCTTACAACCTGCTGGCTGTAGTTCTTGAGTACGTGACGATGGGCCGGTTGCCCGAACTGGATGAGTTCCACCGGCCGAAGTTCGCTTATGACAGAGTCATTCACGAAAACTGCCCGCGGCGAGCTCACTTTGATGCTGGGCGATTCGCGTTTGCATTCGGAGACGAAGGGCATCGCAAGGGATATTGCCTGTACAAGCTCGGCTGCAAGGGACCGGTGACTCACGCTGCGTGTGCGACTCGGCACTTCAATGAGATTCCGGGCGTGTGGCCTATCGGGACCGGCGTGCCCTGCGTAGGTTGCACGGAAAAAGGCGTGGTGTGGCAGATGGGAACGTTTGAAACGGTCCCGATTCATCTGGCGACGCCTCCGGACACTTATCCGCCGATTTTCAGCACGGCGGGCCAACTCAAAGTCGGCGCCGGCGCTCTGGTGGGCGCGGTCGCGGGGGCGGTCGGAGGTGCGGCATGGGTGGCCTCGCAGCGCTTCCAGAGCAGCACGGAAGCGGGCGTGGCGCGAGTTGCAGCCGACGTGGCACACGCGGAGAAACTGAAAGCGAAGCCAGCCGGGAAGCCTGCGGACAGAAAAGAGGACTGACGTGGCCATCACTCGGCGACAACTGATCACTGGCATCGCCAAGGCTGGAGTGCCGGCAGCCGTGGCGGTTACCGTCGGCACCGATGTGCTGCAGGCTGCGGAGCCCATTCCCGTTCCCAATGCCGCCGTGGGATTGCTGTATGACGCGAGCATTTGCATCGGTTGCAAGGCTTGCGTGGCGGCCTGTGCCGAAGCGAACGACACGGCGCCCGACACGCGCGGTGACGAGTTGCACCAGGCGCCCTCGGACCTGAACGATCTGACCCGCAACGTGATCAAGCTCTACAAACCAGACGATGGTTCCGCGTTTTCGTTTGTGAAACGGCAGTGCATGCACTGCCTCGATCCGGCGTGTGCGGCGGGGTGTCCGTTCCAGGCGTTGCATAAGGATCCGGAAAGTGGCGTAGTCAGTTGGACGGCCGACAAGTGCATTGGGTGCCGCTACTGCACGATCACCTGCCCGTATCACATTCCGCGCTTCCAGTGGGTAGGGTTCAATCCGCGCGTAACCAAGTGCGAGTTGTGCAGCCATCGCCTGGACAAAGGGTTGAAGCCGGGATGCACGAGCGTGTGCCCGACCGGCGCCGTGGTTTTTGGGCCGCGTTCCGTGTTGTTGTTGGACGCCAAGCAACGGATTAAGAACAGTTCCGGCCGCTATTACCAGAATCGTGTGTACGGGGAGATCGATAACGGTGGTACGCAGGCTTTGTATCTGTCGCGTGTGCCCTTCGAGAAACTGGGACTGCCGGAACTCGGGCCAGAGTCGGTCCCGGCAAGAACGCTGCGCTGGCAGAGACGTTTCTACCAGTACTTCGCGCTGCCGGCATTGCTGTATGCGGGTCTGGTGCAGGTGATTCGCAAGAGCATCAAGGGTCATGAGCAGGAAGCCCACGAGCGCGAAAAAGAAACCGGACTGAGGGCGCAATTATGAGCAGCGCGGCAGCAGGCGTTGATCGAAATAACAATCGTTGGGAACGAAACGTGCCCGTATACGGATTTCCGGTGGTGAACGGATTCTTTCTCGGGCTGTCGGCGTTAGTTCTTGTAGCGTTTGCGCTGAGCGCGTACCGCGAGTTGGCGGGGCTGGGGCCGGTCAGCGGAATGAACGATGCGTACGGCTGGGGGATCTGGAAGACGTTCAACCTGATGGTGCTGACCGCGCTGGGCTCGGGCGCATTCGCGGTGGGGATTGCCGCGTGGGTGTTCCGACGCAAGCGAATGCACTCGCTGATGCGGATGGCATTGCTGACCAGCTTCCTGGCTTACGCTTGCGGTCTTCTATTGCTCGGCATCGATGCCGGACGTCCCTGGAATTTCTATTGGATCGTGTTCCCGTGGAAGTGGAACATGCATTCGCCGCTGGCGGAAGTGGCCATCTGCATGTCGATTTACGCGATGATCCCGCTCGCGGTAGAAAACATTCCACCGGTGCTCGAGCGATTATGGTATTTCGATTCCCGCTTGCGTCCTGGAGTGGAGCTGATTGAAAAGAGACTCCACTACTTCTTTCCATGGATTATTGCGGCGGCGTACTTGCTGCCAGGCATGCACCAGTCATCGCTGGGCGCGCTGATGCTGCTAGCCGGAGAGCGAGTCCACCCGCTGTGGCAGACTCCGTGGCTGCCGGTGCTGTACCTGGGAGCAGCGACGTTCATGTCATTCGGTTGCGTGGCGGGAACAACCATGCTGTGTTGCCTGGTGTGGAAGCGGGCCATGGACATGGAAGTCCTGGACGAAGCTGCGCGGATAACATCGTGGCTGATTTTCGGATGGCTGGGGTTGCGTCTGCTCGACATCCTGTTTCGCGGCGCGATGGGGACCGCGCTTCACTTCGACCGGTTTGCCGGAGTGTTCTGGCTGGAAATATTTCTGGTTTCGATTGGCGGATTCCTCTTGCGCCGCTCTTTGCAGTATCACGACCCGAGGCCGATGTTCATCGGGTACATCTTGAGCTCGGCGGGCGGCATGATCTACCGCTTCAGCCCGACCACGCTGGCCTTCCGGCCCAATCCCGAGGCGCTGTATTTTCCTGCGACCATCGAAATCCTGGTCTCTCTGGGTTTCATTTCTCTGGGCATCCTGGGATTTCTGATCGCGGTGAAGCGGCTCGCGAT
>JADGNQ010000121.1 GCA_017883385.1 Candidatus Sulfotelmatobacter sp. | reverse complement strand
ACATTATAACGCCGGGCACAACCCGAAATCACCGGTTTGCTACGCCAGGTTCAGCGCCTTTTTGATGGTGCCGCGCTCTTTCTGGATTTTTTCCTGCAAGAGCGTGATTGCATAGATCAACTGCTCGGGACGCGGTGGGCAACCGGGCACGTAGACATCGACTGGGATCACTTGGTTGACGCTCTGCACCAGGGCGTAGTTCTGGAACACACCGCCCGAGGTCGCGCAGGCGCCCATCGACATCACCCACTTCGGTTCGGGCATCTGCTCCCATAGCTGGCGGATCACCGGGGCCATTTTGTTCGATACGCGGCCAGCAATGATCATCAAGTCGCTCTGACGGGGCGAGGGGCGGAATACTTCCGCGCCGAAACGCGCAATATCGAAGCGCGAAGCGCCCATCGACATCATCTCGATGGCGCAGCAGGCCAAGCCAAATGTCATGGGCCAGATCGAACTCTTGCGCATCCAGTTGACGGCGGAATCCATCGTAGTCAGGATCAGGCCCTCCGGCGTAGGGTTGCCGAAGGTCAGGTCCTTAACGACCTTCTTGCCGTCTTCTATGTCGACGTAGGGGCCGAAGTTTAGTTCGCGGGACATGAGGTTATTCTAAACCAGCGAGGAGAGAGGCGCACGCGTGACATGCTGCCATGACACACTCGTCGCATTCATTCAACTTCTAGCACTGGTTGCTCGCCGCACGGCCTTTTCTGCCGACTGAGGAAGCTGCACCGGGACGAAGTATTCCTCAGGATAGAGATAGTCTTCCCCCGACTCGTCAATCACGCGAATGTGGCGGAGCCTGGCCGCAGTGTCATCGGTGACGACCTGATAGAGCTTTCGCAGCTCGAGCGAGGCGGCATAATCCTTGTTCTTGATGCAAATGACAAATCGAGGCTCAGTTCGCTTCATTGGATCCCTAAAATGCGCTTGATCTTGAGCTCTTTTGCGCCGATGCCGTGGGCTTCGTACCAGTGCACCTCAGCATGACACATCGTACCATCCACTAGCTGCACCGTTGCCATTCCCTTCAGCTTTCTCCAGCGGCGGCCACCATAGACCTTCGACAATCGCCGCCGCTCCCGAATGCCTTTGCCAGAGGCGATCGTTTCAATATCCGAAACACGACCGATGATCTTGAAGAACACAGTCGCCGATTGTACTCTCCTTGGACCTGCGCATCCGTAAGGTCGGCCGGGTTTGGCCTTGGAGGTTCCTACGGATTCATAACGATTTTCCCGAACATCTGACTCTTTTCTAGATGCTCGTGGGCCGCGCGGATGTCGCTGAGCGGGAAGACGCGGTCGACCACCGGCTTCAGGCGGCCAGCAAATACATGCTTGAGAACTTCGTGCAGTTCGCCCATGGTCCCCATGTAGGAGCCCAACAAGGTCAACTGCCGGGCAAAAAGATGGCGCAGATCGAGTCCCACGTTGGGTCCAGTGGTCGCCCCGCAGGTCACGAGCGTGCCTCCAGTCTTGAGGGACTTGACGCTTTCATCCCAAGTGGCGGCGCCAACGTGTTCGACCACGATGTCGACGCCCTCTTTGTTGGTAATTCTCCGGACTTCTTCTGAGATCTTCTGTTTGTAGTGGTTGATGCCGTGGTCGGCACCCAGAGCCCGCGCCTTCTCCAGCTTGGCTTCATCCCCGGCGGTCGTGATCACGCGGCAATGAAATAGCTTCGCAATCTGGATGGCGGCGATGCCCACGCCGGAACTGGCACCGAGCACGAGCACAGTTTGTCCGGGACGCAAGCCGGCGCGGCCAACGAGCATGTGCCACGCGGTCAGGAACACGAGGGGCACGCTTGCCGCTTGATTGAAATCGAGCGAGTCAGGAATCGGAATAACATTTGCCGCGGGCACGGCGATCAGTTCGCAGTTCCCGCCATCGACTCCGTTGCCGAGAACGGTGAACTCGCGGCATTGGTTCTGCAGGCCGGCGACGCACTTCGCGCAGTGTCCGCAGTAGTGCATGGGCGCTACCAGAACTCGCTGCCCGGTTTTGAAACCGCTGACGTATTCCCCGACTTCCGCCACTTCCCCGACAATGTCGGCGCCCAGTATGTGCGGCAGTTTTACGCCCGGAAGACCTTTGCGGACCCAAACATCGAGATGATTGAGCGAACACGCCTTCACCCCCACCAGCACTTGATCTCTGCGTGGCTGCGGGTCAGGGACGTCTTCGTAGGTCAGAACTTCCGGCCCGCCGAATTGATGAATGCGAACTGCCTTCATGCGCAAGTTCCTCCTCGCGGACAGGAATCCAAGGACACTCAACCTACCATAACGGATCGGTCGTTCTCACTCCGTAAATGCGTCCGCGACCGCACGATGTAGAATCGCGCGAGGGTGACTGTCATGCTCCGAGTTCCATTCGAACGTCGCTATCTTTTCTGCTTCTCCCACTTCATACGGCTTCTACCTCCACTCGCTTGCCTGGTACTGGCGCTAACCGCGATACCCGCGGTCTCCGCCGAGGAAGGCCACGGTCCGCCCACGCTGGCGGTCGGATCGGCTGCGCCTGATTTCTGCCTTCCGGGTGTCGACGGCCAGACTCATTGCCTGAAGGACTACGCGTCCGCCAAAGTGCTGATGATCGCATTTATCTGCAATCATTGCCCGACCTCCCAGCTCTACGAAACGCGCATCAAGCAAATCGCTGAAGACTACAAGAACCGCGGCGTGGCCGTCGTCGCCATTGAGCCCAACAATCCCAACGCCGTTCGCCTCGATGAGATGGGTTACACGGATGTCGGTGACTCCTTCGAGGAAATGCAGATTCGCGCTCAACATCGGCACTTCAACTTCCCCTACCTTTACGACGGCGAAACGCAGAAGATTTCGAATCTGTACGGACCGACAGCAACGCCGCACATATTCATTTTCGACACGGACCGCAGGCTGCGCTACGAAGGACGGGTCGACAACAATCCGCGGGAACCGTTGGTTACGAAGCAAGACGCTCGCCTGGCGCTAGACGCTCTGTTGGCTGGTAGGCCAGTTCTCGTCGCCAAGACTCCTTCGGTCGGCTGCTCCACCAAGTGGCTTTTCAAAGAAGAGGGCCGCCGCGAGGAGATGGCGGAAATCGAAAAAAGGCCGGTCAGCGTGAAGGCGGTCTCACTGGACGATCTCAAAGCGCTGCGCAAGAACTCGACCGGAAAGCTTCTTCTGGTCGATGTCTGGGCAACCTGGTGCGGCCCTTGCCGCAAAGAGTTGCCGGCATTTGAAACCATGTACCGGATGTACGGGCATCGGGCCTTTGACCTGGTTACGGTCAGCATCAACTATCCGGACGAGAGGCCGGGAGTGGAAAAGGTCCTGAAGGCGGAACATGCGACGAGTACAAACCTGATCCTCGGCTCGACGGACCTGTATCCGCAGCTTGCTGCTTTCGATCCCGACTGGGATGCGGCGGTGCCTTACACGTTGCTCATTCGTCCGGATGGCACGATCGCCTATAAAGCCCAGAGAACGAATGTCGATGCTCTGCAACTGAAGCGGCTCATTATCGCCAACCTTGCCGACGACGACTATATTGGCCACCAGGCATACTGGAAGACAGCAGGAGAGGCTGAGAAGTGAGACGCGCTCGATTGACGCGCCCGCCCTTCGCGTATATTCGTACTGGGCTCATGGACATTTACGAACAAATCGTCCAGCTTCGCCACGAAGGACGCCGGGGGGCTGTCGCCACCATCGTCAACGTCCGCGGGTCGATTCCGTCGTTCAAGACGGCGAAGATGCTGGTGCGCGATGATGGGTCCATTGTGGGCACGATCGGCGGCGGATGCGTTGAGGCCGACGTCTGGCAGGCAGCGCGCGATGTGATGGAATCGGAGAAACCCCGCACCTTAAAGTTCGACTTGAATCAAGACCCGAAGTACGACACGGGCCTGGTTTGCGGCGGGACGCTGGAGGTTTTCATCGAACCCGTTTTGCCTCCAGCGTTACTCTATGTTTTCGGCGCTGGCCACGTGGCGTTCAACCTTTGCCAGACGGCGGCGAATGCAGGGTTTGACTTAATTGTGACGGACGATCGCTCGTCGTATGCCACCAAAGAACGCTTCCCTGCTGCTCGCGAAGTGCATGCGCTCGACTTCGACGAGGCAACGCACAAGCTCGAGCCGAATGAGTCGTCTTATGTCGTGATTGTCACGCGGGGACACCGGGACGACATGCGCATCCTGCGCTGGGCCGTGCAGACACGCGCGCGCTACGTGGGCATGATTGGCTCGAAGCGCAAGGTGATCGAGATCTTCAAAACGCTGCAGAAAGAGGGCCTGCCAGCCCATCTCTTTGAACGGGTGCACGCGCCGGTCGGGCTCGATATCGGAGCCGTGACGCCTGAGGAGATTGCGGTCGCCATCACCGCGGAACTGATTGCGATCCGTCGGCACGCGACCGCTGCCCTGCCGCATATGAGCTGGTTCAAGACGCAGCGGGAAGAAACCGAGGATGCCTCGGCGGCGGCGCTGGACGAAGGCGACCACACCCTCTGATTCCGCTCACTGACATTCTCCTGGGTTTCTGCTATCGTCCGCATGATGTCCCGTTCTCGGAGCTTCGCTGGAGTGATTCTCGCTGCCGGTGAGTCTTCGCGGATGGGTACGGACAAAGCACTGCTGCCCTGGCCGCCGCAAGTTGCCGGGCAACCGCCTTCGAAGGATACCTTCCTCTCCGCAGCGATCCGGTCGTTGCTTTCGACCGACTTCGTGGCCGTCGTAGCCGGCCAGAACGAGGCGGCGCTAGCGCCCGTGGCGTACGCCAACGGAGCATCGATCGTTGTCAATCCGGACCCGAGCCGCGGCCAGTTCAGTTCCCTGCAAGTGGGGCTGCACGAAGTGCTCAACCGTGGCCGCGACGCTGCGATGATCACACTGGTCGACCGCCCGCCGGTCAGCGCCGCTACAGTGCAACTGCTGCGGGACGCCTTCGAATCCGCTCCGCAAAATATTTGGGCGGTTGTGCCCGAGTTTTCGGGCAAGCACGGCCATCCTTTCCTGGCGGGGCGGGAATTGATGGAAGTCTTTCTGCACGCCCCCGCGACCGCGAGCGCCCGCGAGCTTGAGCACGAATATCAGGCCCACGTCCAATATGTCGCCGTAAGCGATCCATTTGTGGCCCTGAACATTAATACTCCCGACGATTATGCTCGACTGCTGACGCAGCCCTCCTAGCCGTTCTGGTCCGCTAACACTGGTCCGCTAGCGCGATTGCACATTTCTGCTTCCGCAAGGTATCGTCGAAGGGAATGACAATTCTTGGAGCACAACAACTACCTCCGGCTGAGCACAGTTTTCTTGAATCGGTTCTCCGGCTCGAACCGCGGGTTGCGGCGTTCGATTGCGATGGCACACTCTGGTCCGGTGACGCAGGAGAAACATTCTTCAACTGGGAAATAAGGGAGGGTGTCGTACCCGCCGAAGTCGGCCAAGCCATGCTAGCGCGTCACGCCGAGTACAGGGCGGGCAAAGTAAGCGAAGACGAGATGTGCGGTGAGATGGTCACGATGCACAGGGGAATTTCTGAAGTCGTCATGATGCAGGCCGCCACCGAGTTCATGACCCACTCGTTTCACGGCCACATCTTCCCCGAGATGCAAGAACTGGTGCGACGCCTGCACGAGAACGGCTGCGAGGTTTGGGCGGTCTCCTCGTCGAACGAATGGGTCATCCGCGCTGGCATGCAATCGTTTGGCATAGCAGAAGACCGCATCCTGGCCGCGAAAGTGGATGTCGACAACGGTCTTGTGACCGACCGCCTGGTGCGTGTTCCCTCAGGACCGGGCAAACCGCAGGCGTTGCAGGAAGTGGTTGGAAAGAACATCGACGCGGCGTTTGGCAATTCTCGCTGGGACGCGGATATGCTGGCCATGGCCAAGCATGCTTATGCTGTAAATCCGACTCCCGAACTCGAGACCGCAGCCCGGCAGCGCGGCTGGACTATCTACTTCCCCGACGGCACCGCATCACTCGGGGGTTGAAGAGTGAGCGTGAGAACTTGTGCCGTCCCTGCGGAGTCTGTGTCATAGCTGGGGCTTGTTTTTCACGACAAGATGAGCGACAAGAGAGCATGTCGCGATTTTTTGCTTACGATCCGAATCAGGCATATCTGTTGCCGCCGAATGTGAAAGATGTATTGGGGGGCGAGCACTTATGCTTCCGGCTGCAGGCCATGGTGGAGCGGTTCGATCTGAGCCAGTTCGAACAGGCTTATGGGGCGGAAGGGCGTTTGGCGTATCCGCCGAGCATGATGCTGAAGGTGTGGCTCTATGCTTTTTGCTTGGGAGTGAACTCGACGCGGCGGTTGGAGCGGAGGATCCAGGAAGACCTGGCATTCCGCTATCTGGCTGGGGGATTGCGGCCGGATCACAAAACGCTGAGCGAGTTTTTGCGGCGACACCGGCGTGCGATAAACGATGTGTTCACGCAGGTGGTGCAGATGGCGCGGCGTGCGGGGATGGGGAAGTTGGGACACGTGGCCATCGATTCGACACGGGTGGGAGCGAATGCGTCGCGCTGGAAGGTAGTGGACCTGGAGCGGGCGCGGCAGCAGTGGGCCCAGGACCGGCGGCTGGTGCGGGGGTTTCAGCAGAAGGCGAGCGCACAGGATCCGGAAGAAGACGGCGGAGTGAGCCTGAGCCCGGAACAGCAACATGCGCTGGCGGAGCAAACCGTGCCCGCACTTCCTCGCAAAGGACGGCAGCAGGTTTCGCTGACCGATCCGGAGAGTCGTTTTCTACGCACCGGAGCAGGCTGGCAGTTGGGCTACACGGCAGATGTGGCGGTGAGTGACGATCATCTGATCGTGGCCACGCGGGTGACGCAAAATGCTACCGACAACGGTTCGCTGGTGCCGATGGTGGAGGAAGTGGAACGACAGTGTGGCGCACGACCGGAGAAGGTGACGGGAGATTCGGGTTTCTTCAGCGGACGAGCGTTGCAGGCGATGAGGCAGCAGGGCGTGGACTTGTATGTGCCGGACAACAACCTGAAGCACGAGATGCAGACCGGAGAGCGGGCGCGGGGTATCGGCAAGCACCGCCGGATTCGTGATCCCGAACACCGGCGCATGCGAGCCAAGTTGCGTACCCGGACGGGACGGAAAATCTATCAGCGTCGACAGGCCGTGGTGGAACCGGTGTTTGGGATCCTGAAAGAACAACGCGGAATGCGCAAGTTCCGCCGGCGCGGGTTAGCGGCGGTGAGCACGGAGTGGATGCTGGCCGCCATCGCCTACAACCTGACTCGCATCGCGCACCTCGCTTCGCGGAACTAATCCCCGAATCCGACTGCCATTGAGAAGATGCTGTTAGCTATGACACAGACTCCTGCGGGACTCGCGCACTTTTTCACCTCACCCGGCACTGCCGTGCCGGGCTTTCACATACCGCCGCTTCGCGGCTTAATTGCGGCAGATCTGTTCCACCGATCACGCGAAAAACTAGTTCTCGCGCGCACTCTGAAACCTGTGTCTTTATTGGGTGTGGGCGGCACGGCCGAAGCCATGTCCTTCCCAAAACGATCTGTCAGCTGGTGATGACCTCTAGTCTTCGGTCAGGCAATCCCTAATACTTCGTTGAAGAAACCTACTAGATATTTCCACACCAGGTAATACGCGATCAGGGCGAAGGAAAACGCCCCGGCTAGAAACGCGTACGGAACCACGATTTCGTGGAACCACACCAGCCCGCCTGAGGTTACCGCCAGAAATCCCGAGCACGTCGCCAGAGCGAATCCCGCCGGTGCGAGGACGAACGGCAGGATCGCCCCGTGAAACCCGATGGGCAGATGATGCCTTGGGCGCAGCCACAAATAGAACATGTTCCAAAGGCCAAACAAATTGGGCACCAAGGCCATGGGGAAGACAATGACGCGCTCGATGGGAATCGGGATTTGGAACGTGTAACGCGCGATCAGGAAGCCACTGAGCACCACGAGCAGAAGCATGGTGGGCACGGCAATTCCAGCCATGTAGGCCCGCAGATAAGGATGTGCATTCATACGTCCTCCTTAGAAGTGATAGAGCCAGATCGGGATCGAGCTCGGAAAAGCACAGACGCCGACGATCAGCACGGCCAACAGCGCCCAATCGAACCACGGCACCGCAGACAACGCCGCCCCGGAAAACATCGCCGCGAACCAGTTGCGCTGGGCTGAGCGCTCATCCAAACGTCGCAGCACCCGCGGCCACAGGTCGCGATCGAGCTCACGCTTCACGGGCGGCATCGAGTGCTTCAGTAGATCGGCAAGTTTCTTTTGTTCTTGTTCATTCATGGTTTATGTCCAGGCTTCCTAATTTTCTTCGCAACAGGCGAACCGCTCGAAAGAGCCGCGACTTTACCGCCGCCGTCGAAATACTCAGAGCTTCGGCAATCTCGGCTTGCGGCACCTCTTCGATCAGCGCCAGCGTCGCTACCACGCGCAGTTTCGCCGGCAACTGCTGGAAAGCATGTTGGGTGCGTTCGCGCACCTCGCGTAGGATCGCCGGATTACCGGCGCGGGGATCTGGCGCAGATTCGGCCAGCAGGTTCTCGTCGAGGGAAACTCCCGGCACCCGAGCGGTCTTCAGATAGTCGATCGCCACATTGGTGGCGGCTTTGCGCGCCCAGGCTCCAAAACTGCGACTCGGGTCGAAACGCGCATGAGCACGGTAAATGCGCCAAAAGGCGTCGACGGTCAAATCCTCGGCCGCGGAGGGATCGCGGACAATTCGTATGATCCAGCGATAGACCTCTCCCTGGAATTGGCGGAACAGGGTTTCGAAGGCCTCGATCTCGCCCGCAGCGAACTGCTGCAACACCTCCACCGGCTGTTCTGACAATCCCATTTTCCTTCCCTATATACGCTTACTGGCTGATATCGGGAATGGTTTCATGTCTTTTGGGACGAAATTGCCCCCGAGCGACGAGCTGGGATCGCGTGTCCCCCAGTTACAATTTGAAGCGCATGTACTCCGCCCAATTGCTCGACCACTTTCAGAATCCGCGCAATGCGGGCGACGTCTCGGGTGCGGACGCCACCGCGGAGGTTGAGAATCCCGCCTGCGGAGACGTGTTGCGCCTGACTTTGAAGATCCGCGCCGGGTGCATTGCGGAAATTCGATTCAAGGCCAAAGGGTGCGTTCCTTCCATGGCTTGCGCTTCGGCACTCACCGAAATGGTTGCGGGAAGGACAGTCGACGAAGCGCGAGTCGCGACCTTAAACCGAGACGGATTGATCGCGGCGGTCGGCGGTTTGCCGCAAGCCTCGGCGCATGCTGCACAGTTGGCTTTGGACACGCTGTCGGTGGCGCTGAAGAAACTTAAGCTGTAAATCGGACGATGCCCATCTCTCACACTCCCCGCCGCATTGCGTGCCTGCAGCCGAGCGCTACCGTCATTCTCGACGCTATTGGGGAGTTGGGCCGTGTAGTCGCGTGCACGCGGTATTGCGCCGACGTCGTGCCCGAGGTTGCGGACGGGTCGCGCGCGATCCTGGCCGACTCGTGGACGGCGGACACTGCGCAGATCGTCGCGGCGCGACCTGACTTGGTGATCGCCGCGGTGCCGTATCAGGAAAAGGCGGTCAGTGAAATCCTGAAGGCGGGCGCCCGGTTTTTGGGGCTGGCTCCCAAGACCTTGGCGGACGTCTACACTGACATAGCAACGATTGCGGGGGCGGTTGGAGGGATTGATCGCGGAGAAGAAGTCATCGCCAAAATGCAGCGGCACATTGAGCAAGTACAGGCGCGCACCACCGGGTTGGCGCGGCCTAGAGTCTTCTGCGAGGAATGGGGTAGACCGGTCATCGCTTCGCAGGGATGGGTGGCGGAACTTGTCGAAGCCGCAGGGGGCGACTTCGTGGGTGCTCCCGCGCGTCAGGCTGCGCCGGAGGATATCGCTCGACTCGATCCGGAAATCATTATTGCTGCATGGTGCGGAGCGCGGGAGCGTGTCCCCTTGGAAACAATCATCAGCGACCGTGGCTGGCAGTCGACTACAGCCGCAATCAATGGCCAAGTCTTCTGCATTCGCGACGAATTCCTGAATACGCCCGCACCCACGCTAGTTCAAGGTCTTGACGCGCTGGCCTTCGCCATCCATCCCGACCTGTTTCCAGAAACGAAGGGAATCCGACGGATTACTGACGTTCCGGCTGCCACAGTGTCGAATTCCGCGCCCTGAGTTAAGATTTCTCCCATGCGCGTTGCCAGCAAAATGGAGGAAGTGCGCAACGAGGCCGGCGAGTTGGCCCAGGCTGCCGTTACTGCTCACGAACTCATGCAGAAGTTGGTGCGACTGCTCCACGAGCGCGTGCTGAAATACAACTGGGTAGGCTTCTACATGCTCGAACCTGGCGCGCAGCCGCCTATGCTTGTTCTTGGCGCGTTCGAAGGAGCCACGACTCCACACACCCGCATCCCGCTCAATCAGGGCATTTGCGGTGCGGCCGCTTCGAGCGGGCAGACCGTCGTGGTCGACGACGTCGGCAAGGATCCACGTTATTTGGCGTGCTCACTCGAGACGAAATCTGAGATTGTCGTGCCTGTATTTGTTCATGGCAAAGTGGTCGGCGAGTTGGACATTGACAGCCACTTCCCTGCGGCTTTCACTCGCGAACACCAGGATCTGGTGCAGTACTGCGCCCTGCTGGTGGGGAAGAAGCTGGAAACCTCCGGACATTGAAGATCGAACATGAGGGTTGAAAAGGGTAAAGTACGCGCGCCGGAGATCGGGCGTGTCTGGCTGAATTCCACTCCGCTCAGCTTCCGTCAACTGCGGGGGCGGGTTGTGCTCGTCGATTTCTGGGATTACACCTGCGTCAACTGCATTCGTACTCTGCCCTATGTGCAGGCCTGGCATGAGCATTACCACGACAAGGGCCTAACGGTGATTGGCGTACACACTCCGGAGTTCACCTTCGCGCAGTACGAATCGAACGTGGAGCGCGGCATTCGCGAATTCGGGCTGACTTACCCTGTCGTTATCGACAGTGATCGCGAGATCTGGAAGGCATTCGCCAACCGCTACTGGCCGACGAAATACCTGCTCGATAAAGACGGATACCTACGCTACGGCCACTTCGGAGAAGGGGGTTACGGAGAGTGTGAGCAGGTGATTCAAGAACTGCTGCGGGAGATCGACCCCGACATAGCCCTGCCAGTGTTAATGGATCCTCTCCGCGAGGAAGACCACGCGGGTGCGGTCTGTTACCGTGCTTCAGGTGAACTCTATCTCGGCAACCGCCGCGGGCGAATTGGCAATGAAGGGGGATTCAAGGAAGACCAGATTGCCGACTATGATTTCGAGGGCGTCCCTGAAGAGAATTTCTTTTATGCCCGAGGACGCTGGGCCTCGACCGCCGAGTACTTCGAAGCCGTAGAAACCGGGGACCACACTTTGAAGTTGAAATACGAAGCGTCCGCCGTAAACTTGGTGATGGCTTGCCCCCACGCCGCCGCTGCCGAGGTTGTCGTGCTTCTGGACGGCAAGCCTCTGACCCGGGCGCAGGCGACCCGGGACACGCGCTTCCGCCCCAGCGCGCCGAGCACCGCGGACGAAAGCTATGTCGTGGTCGACTTGGCCCGCATGTATTTTCTGGCGGACAACCATGAATTCGGCGAGCACGAACTGGAACTTCACTGCTCTCCTGGCGTGGCCGCGTTCGCCTTCACCTTCACCAGTTGCGTTGATCCCGTAGCCAGCGCGCTGCAGACAGCCACCATACCCGAACCATGAAACGCGTCGTTGCGGCTCTCATCGTGAAGGAAGGCAAGCTGCTGGTGTGCCAGCGGACACGCCACCAGACCATGCCTCTGAAGTGGGAATTTCCCGGCGGAAAGATCGAGGAAAGAGAGCAGCCGCGCGATGCTATGCGCCGGGAGCTCGAAGAAGAGCTTGGAATCCTCGCGACCGTCGGAGACGAGGTTGCACGCATTCAGCACGAGTACCCAAACGGGGGGATGGTGGAGCTGCGCTTCTTCGTCGTGCGGGAGTACCAGAAAGAAATCGAGAATCGGATCTTCAAAGATATCCAGTGGGCTGATCCCAAGGATCTTTCGAAGTTCGACTTCCTGGAGGCTGACCTGACGCTGATCAAGGAGCTTGCCGCAGGGAAATTGCTCTAGGCAAGAGCCCCACTTCCGGCAAAAGACGCGAGAAAAGGGGGCACCCGATTTCTTTCTTCTATCCGTTAATCTCTCTCGATCCCTGTTATCCCTTCAAGGATGACAGTGCCCAGGCAACGGATAGTCCGACGATCACGACTGTAGTTGTCCAGGCCACTATGTTGAACAGGCGCGAGTTCACATACTCGCCCATCAATTCTTTCTTGTTGATGAGCAGCAGCATGAAAATCAGGACAAAGGGCAACACCACGCCGTTTAATACCTGAGACCACAGTACGATTCTCACCAAGCGCTCTCCGGGGATCACCAGTACCAGGGCTCCTCCCGCGACGATCAGCAGTGTGTACAGCCAGTAGAAGACCGGGGCTTCTCCGAATTTCATCCCGATGCCGGACTCGAAGCCGAGTCCCTCACACACCGTGTAAGCAGTAGAAAGCGGCAGGATCGAAGCGGCGAAGAGGGATGCGTTAAACAGTCCCACGGCAAAAAGAATGTAGGCGTAGTCGCCCGCGAGAGGCTTGAGGGCCTGGGCAGCGTCGGAGGCGTACTTGATGTCGCGAAAGCCATGAGTAAAAAGCGTAGCGGCGCAGGCTACGATGATGAACCAGGCCACGATGTCGGTGAAAACGCAGCCCGTGATCACATCGAGGCGCGAAGCTTTTAATCCGCGCTTGGTGACGCCTTTTTCTACGACCGAGGACTGCAGATAAAACTGCATCCAGGGAGCAATCGTGGTCCCGACGACTCCGATGATCATGAACAAGTAGGCCTGGTCGCGAAAAGCGCGCAGGGCAGGCGGCTTGAAAGTTGCGATAGTCGCGTCTTTCCACAAGGGATGCGCCAGCACGCCGGCGAAAATATAGGTCACATAAAAGAACGAAGCGGCGAGGAAAACTTTTTCTACGGTCTTATACTGCCCCTTCACCACGATAAACCAGACAATGACGGCGCAGACCGGGACGGTGATGAACCGCGTCAGTCCGAATAATTCGAGACTGGTGGCGATGCCGATGAACTCGGTTACCACGTTGCCGAAGTTGATGACCAAGATTCCGATCATCATCAGGAACGTAATGCGGAAGCCGAATTCCTCGCGGATCAGGTCGCTCAGGCCCTTGCCGGTTACGGCACCCATGCGGGCGCACATTTCCTGGATCACGATCAGGGCGAGCGTGATCGGGATCATGGTCCAGAGAAGAAGGTGTCCAAACTGTGCCCCGGCCTGGGAATAGGTCAGGATGCCGCCGGCATCATTGTCGACGTTCGCGGTAATGAACCCCGGCCCGACTACGGCAAGGAACAACAGTATCCGGGTTTTCGAACGCTTCAGAAACTTCATGCGCACTTTTCGCTGACATAGGAGAAAAGCAGACTGCAGCTACCAACGACGGAACAGAATAAACGCTGTGCGTGAATCTGGCCAAAGGAAAAGTGCGTTGGGCTTGAGATTTGGGATGGCGGAGTTGGTGCGGGCGGGCCCTGGTCTCAGCGCTGGGGACCGGGCGTCAGTGGCGCGATGCGTCTCAAGACCAACTCGTCATCCCGAGCCAAGCGAGGGACCT
>JADGNQ010000024.1 GCA_017883385.1 Candidatus Sulfotelmatobacter sp. | reverse complement strand
GCGGAAAAACGCACGATTCGTATCAGGCTATGCCTTCAGGCATAGCGTAAATGCTGGCGAATCAATCACGCCTTCAGGCGCTGCGCACGCGGCATGCGATTTCTTCCGCAGCCTCTTTTGGCCGCAAAAGCCCCACATCCCATGCTAGGCGGAACGGGCCCGGTACACTGTGATTGTCATCACACCCTGGATGCCTCCCAATTCTGCTCATCACAACTCAGAAAGACTTGCAGTTAGTGAGGAATTCTGAAAACGGCGGTGGACCTGGGCCCTAGCCTCAGCCAATCCCGAGTAGCGGCCTTTCCACGCGTTGACTCCAGCCTCGTGCATCCCTAAGATGACACTCCAGCTTCTCCAGATTCCGAAACCCGTTGCGAGGTAGCAACATTGCCGAACTCAACTAACCCGGTTCCCCGCAGGCTGTTTCGCACCATAGCCACCGACCTCCACTTCTGGATTCCACTAAGCGTGTTGATCGGAGGTCTTGTCCTCTTGGATAAACTCCGGTGACCGCCCCTCCAGCAAGCCTTCAGACCGCGGCACTCGCTGTTCCCACTCCAATCCGAGCGACTCGCCTGCGCAGCCTGCAGGCGTTGGGCATCTTCTGCGGATTCGCCGCCGGCGCCTGGCTGGGCGGCGCCGAAGCCCCCATCAAGCTCGTCAACCCAGACATCTCCCCCATCACCGTTTCTCTCATCATGGTGCTTGGAGTCTTCCTCGCACGCTGGAGCGTGCCCGCATTCATCCGCGGCACCTCCCACGTTCGTAACGACGTGCGCCAAGCTCCACACTTGGTCGTGTGGGCCGTGCTCGCCGGATGCATGTGGGCCGTCGCCAACACCCTGACCATCTACGCCATCCGCAACGTCGGCCTTAGCATCGCATTTCCTCTGTGGAACACGAACAGCCTGCTCGGCATCTTCTGGGGATTCCTGCTCTTCAACGAATTGCACTACGCCGGATGGAAACGCTGGCTCGGCGTTCTAGGCGGCGCAGTCTGCATGTTTGGAGGAGCCACACTGCTGGCGATTGCATCCAGCCATCAGGCCGCCCCGGGCAAAGCCACGCTGGGAGTTCTCGCCGCACTGGGCGCGGGCGTTCTCTGGGGAACGATGTACATCCCCTACCGCAAAGCCTACCTGACCGGCATGAATCCTCTCTCTTTCATCACCTTCTTCACCGTCGGAGAGCTCGCCACCATGACGTTGCTCGCCATTGGCTATCGCGGCGCGACTCCCCTCTGGCACGAACTCGTGAGCGCCCGCGCGGTGCTGTTCTGGCTGATGCTGGGCGGCTTCGTCTGGGTGCTCGGAGATTTGTTCCAGCAATACGCCACCAAGTACGTAGGCATCAGCCGCGGCATTCCGCTCTCCAATACGAATCAGCTTTGGGGACTGCTGTGGGGCATCCTCGTTTTTCATGAACTGCGCGGCGGAAGCCAGACCGTCTACGCGCAAGTCGCGGGAGGATCGATCCTCATGGCGCTGGGCGCGGTGGCGATCGCGCTTTCGTCGGCAACGGAACGCGAGCACTCGTCCTGGCAGGACGCCGCCGAGCGCGAAGGCCAGCGTTACAACGTGGAGGGCGAATACGTCCGCGCCGGCATGGAAGGCAGAGAGATGGCGGGCAATAAGACGAACGGCACAGCACTCCGCGCTAATGCCAGAACACTCCTGGATTGGCTGCTCATTCTCGGCACCACCGCCCTATTCGTCGCCCTCGCCTTCGTAGCAAAACTCCCCCACATGGACATCGGTCTGGGTTGGGCCGCTGCCCTCACGGTCGCGATGCTCGTTCTGCTCGCCACCTGTGGAATCGCGCTCTGGCGCACGACCCGGTTCCGGTGAGTGGGATGCGATTCACTTCCATCGAACATCCACCGCCGGCAAAAGTTGCTTTCGTTCTAGACAGAATTCCCCCAATGTTTAAACTGATCGGACGCAAAGGAGACTCTCCTATGAAACGCATTCTCTCGGCTTTCTGCCTATTCGTTCTCACGTCTGGTGCAGTCCGGGTCGTGGCACAGGCAAACCCCTACAAAGACGGCACGCCCGGTGTTACCGGGTATCGCTCAGAAGTGATGGCGGAAGTCATGGTGCAGGAAGACAAGTTCACGCGCCTCGCTGAAGCGATCCCCGCCGACAAATACACCAGGCGTCCCTCAGCCGATGTTCGCTCCTTCGCGGAAGTTTTTCTCCACGTCAGCGCCGCCAATTACAACTTGTACAAACTCGTTGGCACACCTCCTCCCACCGGGCTCGATGTGAGGGGACTCGAAAAATCAACCACCGACAAAGCGAAGGTCCTCGCTACTCTCAAAGATTCCTTCGCGCACGCCAAGGCCGCCCTCAAAGCCATGCCCGACGCTGACCTCGAAAAGAGCCTGGACTGGTTCGGCGGCAAGAACACCGAACGCGGCATCCTCCTCTTCATCGTCCGCCACGCCGCCGAGCATCTTGGGCAATCCATCGCCTACGCGCGTTTTGCCGGCATCGTTCCGCCGTGGACCGAGGACATGAAGAAACCGCCCGAGAAGAAAGAAGCTCCCGCGAAAGACAAACAGTAACCCGTGGGTGTGCTAGATTCAGAAGTTTCATGGACTCCGCACCCACCATCTCAACTCAGGGCCTGACCCGCCGCTTCGGAGACCTTGTCGCCGTCGACGGCGTCGACCTGCGCGTCGCACCCGGACAGTTCTTCGGCTTCCTCGGCCCTAACGGTGCGGGTAAGTCCACCACCATCAAAATGCTGACCGGGCTGCTCGCGTCCAGTTCGGGGAGCATCGAGATCCTCGGCCTCGATCTCAACTCGCATCCCGTCGAAGTCAAGCGTCAGATCGGCGTCGTGCCCGAAGGCATGGCCCTGTTCGGGCGCCTCACCGGCGCTGAGTTCCTTAGCTTTGTTGGAAGGATGTACGGCCTCGACCGCGATACCGCGGCGAAACGCGCCGCCGAGTTGCTGGAATTCATGCAACTCGCCGACCAGCCGAAAAAACTCGTAACCGACTATTCCCATGGCATGCAGAAGAAACTCGCCATGGCGGCGGCCGTGATCCATGGACCAAAAGTTCTGTTCCTCGACGAGCCCTTCGAGGGTGTGGACGCCATCGCCGCGGGCACGCTGAAGTCCATGCTGCAAGGCATGATCGCCCGTGGCGCCACGATCTTCCTCACGTCGCACGTGCTCGAAATCGTGGAACGCCTGTGCAGCCACGTCGCCATCATTCATCAGGGACGGCTCGTGGCCCAAGGCTCGCTCGAAGAACTGCGCGCCGGAGTCGAAGCCCAAACCCCCGCCGGATCGGATGATGGCGCCCAAGCGTCAGGCGAAAAGCTGACGCTGGAGCAGATTTTCCTCCGCATCGTCGGCGGAGCCCGCCGCACTGAACAGGAGTTGTCATGGCTGGGATGAACTTAGGGCAGCATAAAGCCAGATGAGTTCCACCCTCCACCGCCGAAGCCAACTCACTGCCATCGCCAACCTGCGCTGGCGCATGTTCGTCAATGGCCTGCGCAGCAAGCGCGGCAAGATGGAACTGGTCTCGCGCATCGTGGTGACTGCGGCCTTCACGCTCGGCGGCCTGGGGGGCTTCGCGATCGCGACCGGGTCTTCCTGGTATTTTGTTTCGCAAGGCAAGGCTGAGTTCCTCGCGATCTTGTTATGGCCGATTTTTTTCTTCTGGCAAGTCTTTCCAGTAATGTCGACCGCCTTCACCAACAATCCCGACTCGTCCGACTTGCTGCGCTTTCCCCTCACCTACCGGTCGTATTTTCTGATCCGTCTGGCGTACGGCTTCTGCGATCCGGCCAGCGCGCTCGGCAGTCTCAGCATCTTTGGAATTCTGCTCGGCGTCAGCGTCGCCCGGCCTCTTCTCTTCCCCTGGGCCCTGCTGGTACTGCTAACCTTCGCGCTTTTCAACCTCGTCGTGATGCAAACCGTCTTCGCATGGCTGGAGCGTTGGCTGGCCCAGCGGCGTACGCGTGAGATTCTGGGCGTTGTCTTCATCCTGTTCATGCTCAGCTTTCAGTTGATCGGACCGATGATGCAGCGTTTCGAGAAAAAGCCGCGCCCCGAATTCAGCCGAGCGGCGCACATCGTCACCCAAGTCCAGGCCGTGCTCCCGCCTGGTCTCGCTGCCGACGCCATTGCGCGAGCCTCGCACTCCGAGTACGTGGTCGGCTTCACGTCCCTGCTTTTTCTCGCCACCTTGACGATGGCCGTGGGCTGCCTGCTGCACTTGCGTCTGCGCGCTCAATTCCGCGGTGAGAATCTCAGCGAAGCGGCAGCGCGCCCTGCCGTTGAACACGTACAAGGCCTGCAAGTCGGGTGGAACCTCCCGGGATTTTCCCAGGCCGTCGCCGCGGTGTTTGAAAAAGAAGTGCGCTATCTCGCCCGCAGCGGACCCATGCTGCTCACTTTGATCATGCCGATCTTCATGCTGCTCGTGTTTCGCCTGGGACCGATGAATCCGATGCGGCCGCAGGGAAGCTTTTTCAACCGTGCGCCCGACATGGCATTCCCTGGGGCAGCCGCCTATGCCCTGCTCGTGCTCACCAACCTGGTTTACAACAGTTTCGGCGGCGACTCTGGCGGCATCCAGTTCTTCTACGCATCGCCCGCGCACTTTCGTCAGATTGTGGTGGGAAAGAACCTCACTCACGCCAGCATTCTGGTGGCAAACACGGCACTGGCATGGATCGCCGTCGCCTACTTCTACGGCGCGCCCCGGCCCGCAGTCTCGTTTGCGACTGTGGCTGGACTGTTGTTCGCCGCGCCCTTGAATTTCACCGTGGGAAATCTGCTATCGATCTACGCGCCCAGAAAGCGCGACTTCGCGACTTTTGGCCGTCAGAACGTCTCGCAAACCACTGTCCTCGCCAGCTTGGGCGTGCAGATCGTGATCATAGGCATTGGCGTCGCCGCCTTTGTGATAGCCCGGCTCTATCACGACTTGTGGATCGCTGCATTCGTGTTCCTCGCGCTCGCTGCCATCTCCATTCCGATGTATCTGATGGTTCTCCGCCGCATCGACAGCATCGCCCTGCAGCGACGGGAAACGTTGGTCGCGGAGTTGTGTCGCGCCTGAGGGCCCTATTTCTTTTCTGCTCGCGCCAGGAACCGGTACCCCACGCCGCGCACCGTAAGCAGATGCTGAGGATTGGCCGGATCGTCTTCAATGTACCGCCGCAACCGCACCACGAAATTGTCGATGGCGCGCGTGTCGGTATCCTCGCGCAGTCCCCACACTTCCTCCAGAATCTGCTTGCGCGAAACGATGTGTCCATCGTTTCGCACCAAATGCCTCAAGAGTTCCGATTCCATTAACGTCAAATGAATCGTAGTGTCTCCGGACCGAAGTTCGAGCGCACCGAAGTCGATCGTCTTCCCGTCAAATGAAAATGTGCCGAAGTCTTCGATACCCCGCGCATCGGCTCGCGTCTCGCTCGGCACGGGTCTTTTCCCTCCCTGTACCCACTGGCTGCGGCGCAGCAACCCCTGCAAGCGCGCCAGCAGGATCGAAAGATCGAACGGCTTCGCCAGATAGTCGTCCGCCCCCGAGGCAAACCCCTTCAGCACATCCTCGGGACGGCCACGCGCCGTCAGCATCAGCACCGGCACATAATTTCGCGCAGCGCGCAGCTCCGACACCACGCTGAACCCGTCTTTCCCCGGCAGCATAATGTCGAGCACCACTACATCAAAATTCTCTTTCTTCTCGAGCAGACGATCAGTAGCCGCCTCACCGTCGCCAACCACTTCCGCCGCATACCCTTCGGCTTCGAGGTTGAAGCGCAACCCCTGCGCCAGGTGAGCTTCGTCTTCGACCACCAGCACCCGGCTCATGCAGCCCACCTCGGCAGTTCCAGAACGATCGTAGTTCCCTGCCCTTCCCCCTCGCTCTCGGCAAACACCTTGCCGCCGTGCTTTTGCGCGATCGCCTTTACGATAAAAAGGCCTAGCCCTGTCCCCTTCACGTGCGTCAGCGAACGGTGCGTAACCCGGTAAAAGCGCTTGAAGATGGCCTTCAAGTCATCGGGAGGAATCCCCACACCCTGATCCTGCACGCGCAGCACGATGCGGTCTTCGTCTGGCGCCTCCAGCAGCACTCGCACGTCGACACTGTCGCCGGAGTACTTGATGGCGTTGTCCAGCACATTGAAAACCGCGGTGCGCAGATCCTCCGCGCTTCCCCGCACCAGCAACCCGCTCCCCGACGCCTCCACATACCGGAGCGCCTCAGGTTGCAGGTGATGACGGGTTCGAGTAGCGTCCATGCACTCGCGGACCAGTTGGCCGAAATCCACTTCAACCTTTTCCCGCCCTGTCTTCTTGTCGCCCGCCCGGCCGGCGCGGAGAACCTGCTCCACTGTCTCGGTCAGGCGATCGGTATCGCTGAGCATCAGCCGGTAGAAATCCTGCTTCTGCGTTTCAGGTAATTCCCGGCGCTGCAGGGTTTCCAGGTGCAGCCGGATCGATGCCACCGGCGTTTTCAGTTCGTGGGTAACGGCGTTAATAAAGCTGTCGTGCTGCTCGCTGCGCCGCAACTCGCGCACCAGAAAGATCGTATTCACCACCATTCCCGCAATGATCAGCGCAAAAAACACGATGCCGAAAAACAGCAGCACCCCTTCGCGCCAGTTGAGGATGATCCACCCAACATTGAGGGCAACAGCCAGCGCCACCAGCCCAATCCCCAGGCAGAGAAAGAAAACGATAGTTCCGCGGCGGCTCGTGATGCGCATGGGAATCTTTCGGTTTGATTCTACCGCGTTGCAAACGATGCCCGCACATCCTGCGAATGCTCGAATGCAACCAGCGAAGTTGCAATCCTCCCGGTGGGAGGCCAGCTGATCACATCTTTGATCACGTCAGGGGCAGTGCGTGAAATGCAATTGAAGAAAGGGCAAACCGCAGCGGCCCTGATCAAGGCCACCGAAGTCATGATCATCCGGGTATAGATCAAAGCGTTTGCACATGCGGTCTAGTCCCGGAGTCGTATGCCGAGGCAACACCCGTTCACACAAACAAAAAACCCGCCAGGAGTTTCCCGGCGGGTCTTTCAATCTCAACAGGGGTGAATTCCACAACGGACGACTTGCTTAGTCTCCTGCAACCGAGACTTCAGGAATCGCTACAGCGATCAAGCGACCATTCGGCGTAGGCACCAGACCTTGCTCGACTTCGTCGAGATTCACTCGCTTGATGTCCCAGGCCAAGCCCAGCGTCTTCAGCGCCCAAATGCCGTACCAGTTCATGTCGACTTCATACCACTTGAACCCGTGCTGCGCTGCCGTGGGATGCGCATGATGATTATTGTGCCAGCCCTCGCCAAACGTCAGCAGTGCCACCCACCAGCTATTGGTCGAGAGATCGCGTGTCGCGAAGCGCCGTGTACCCCAGGAGTGCGTCGCCGAATTCACCAGCCAGGTCGCGTGCAATCCAACCACTGTGCGCACGAAAATGCCCCACATCAGGAACGGCATTCCACCGATGGCGAACAGAATCGCTGCCAGCACAATCATGGGAACGTAATGATACTTTGTGATCCAGACGTGGAACTTGTCTTTGGCAAGGTCGGGAACGTAGCGGGCTAGCGTCGTCGTGTCATGGTGCATCGACTTGCCCATCAGAATCCATCCCATGTGCGCCCACCACTTGCCGTCGATCGGCGAATGCGGATCCCCGTCCTGATCGGAATACTGATGGTGAATGCGGTGCGTCGCCACCCAGAAAATAGGCCCACCTTCGAGGGTGAGCGTGGCACAGAGGGTCAGGAAATATTCCACCCACTTCGGAGTCTTATAGCCCCGGTGCGTCAGCAGTCGGTGATAGCTCATCCCGATGCCGAGGCTGCCCGAAACCCACCACAGGAACACTGCGACAAACAAAGCCTTCCACGTGAAGAAGAAGAGCGCGGCTACAGCTCCGACATGAAACGCCGCCATGAACGCCGCCGTTACCCAGTTCACTTCATCTTTTGCTGCTTGTGGTCTTTCCAGATCTTGCAGTTCCATATCCAAGGAAGGTCCCCATTTCGTGGTCGTTTGAGTTCAATCAGCCCCATAGCTAACCTACCAAGGGGGAGGGTTGGCTGACTGTAATACTTGTGTAATAGCGATTCTTTGGGGATTACCGCGGTAACGAGTGAGTATTCTCAGGTCCTGTTTACAGCCAGTTCTTGGCCCTGTACTTCTCGAGTCCGGCCTTGGTCAGTTCGCCGAGCTTCGCGAACAGTCCATCATCCGGCGCACGGAAGTTGAAGCACGACTTGCCCTGCATGCGCTTCTTCGCAGTGCTCTTCTTCGGCATAAGGCAGCCCTACGCAGCTTTGCCCTTCACCTGCACGCCAGCCCATTTCTCCAGCAGCGTCAGTGTGGCAGCGTAATCGAGGTCCTGATGTCCATCTTCGGTCGCCATCTGATAGATTTCTTCCACGGTTTCAAGTGCCGGAAGCTTCACGCGCGCTTCTTTCGCGGCTTCGAGAGTCAGCTTGATGTCTTTATGCATTAGCCGTAGCGGAAAATTCGGCGTGAAGTCGCGATTCAGAATAAACGGGCCCTTATAGTCGACCACGCCCGACCGCACCATTGTGGCCTCGATCAGCGACAGCAGTTGCTGCGTATCCACTCCGAGCTTGGTGGCCAAGGTGAGCGCCTCGGCAAAGCCCTCGAAAATCAGCGCGATCTGCAGATTCATCGCGAGCTTCGTTGCCTGCCCTTTGCTGGTCTCGCCCATGCGGAAAATCTTCTTGCCCATCGCCGCAAATAGCGGCTTAAGCCGTTCGACCGGGCCTTCGTCTCCCCCCACGATAAACACCAGCGTCCCATCCCGCGCACCGATCTTCGATCCCGTCATGGGCGCATCCACCCAGGCTACGCCCTTTGCGCCGGCGCGTTCGGCAAACTTCACCGTGGCCGAAGGAGAAATCGTGCTCGAGTCGGCGATGATCATGCCTTCCGCCAGCGATGCCTCAGCACCATCCTTGCCGAAGACAACCTCTTGCACGGCCTCCGTGTCGGAGACACACAACCACACCACTTCCGCACCCTGCGCTGCTGCGACTGGTGTGGGAGCAACCCCCGCACCTTCCACCAGTTTGCCCGGCGTGCGGTTCCACACCGTAACTTCATGGCCCGCCTTGACCAGGTTCGTCGCCATAGCGTGGCCCATAATTCCCAACCCCAGAAACGCAACTCGCATTCGTGACTTCTCCTTCGTCCTCAAGAACCCAACAAGAAAAGAACGTTTTTCGGATTAGATATGACGGGTGCGATCAAGGTCAAGCAAGGATGGAGTTTTGTGCGGGTCCGGATGTGGATGGATCGGCCGCTAAAACGGAAAGTTACCGACGTACCGGGACAGAACTAAAAAGCAGCCGCACCAGCCTTTTGTTCATCTTAAGATTAACGCATAGTTTAATAACCGTCGCCGCATCGCTTTGTTACTCAGCACGCCGCGGCGATCAGGACTAGTATTAGAGTTGAGGCTGAAGTCCAGTCGAACTCCGGGCTTTGTAGCGGGATGATCAAGCAAACGCTTCGCAATCCGGCCCTTCGCAAGCGCGCCACCCAGTTCGGACGTCTGGTGCGGCGCTCTGCAGTGACTCCTCGTTGCGGTGAGACTCACAAACCGCGCCTTGTCACCAACGGCGAACTCGGCGTGACCTTCATCGGCCATGCCAGCTTTTTCGTGCAAATCGGCGGCCAGAACGTGATGATCGATCCCAACTTCGCGCGCTGGCTGTTCGTGCTGAAACGCCTGCGCCGGCCCGGCCTGCGTATCGCTGACCTGCCAGCCATCGATCTGGTTCTGGTTTCGCACGCCCACTTCGATCATCTTCATCGCCCGTCGCTGCGCGCCATTGTGCAAAACAATCTGCGCGCCCGCGGAAAAGCGCCGGTCATTATCGTCCCGACCCATGTCTCCGATCTGGTTTCTGATCTCGGCTTTTCCGAAATCATTGAACTCGATTGGTGGAAGAGTTCACGCCAAGGCAACTTGTCGGTGACTCATGTGCCCTCGCGGCACTGGGGCGCGCGCATTCTGAAAGACTCGCACCGCGGCTACGGCGGCTACGTGCTGAAGGCTGGCAAACACTCGGTGTATCACGCCGGCGATACCGCTTACTTCGCGGGCTTCAGCGAGATTGGACGACGTCTTGCTCCCGAGCTCGCGCTGCTCCCCATCGGCGCCTACAACCCGCCGCAGTTCCGCAATGTGCACACCAATCCCGCCGACGCCACGCGCGCATTCCTCGACCTCAAGTCCCGCTGGATGGTCCCCATGCACTACGGCACCTTCCGCCTGTCGCACGAACCCGTCGACGAACCCCTGCAATTGCTCGATCAGGAAGCCCGCTCCGCTGGAATCAAAGACCGCGTTGTAGTTATGGAAGAGGGCGTGACCAGATTCTTTTAGCGGCCTTGGGTTTCCCTCCGTGCGAACTCAGTGTCCGTGGTTTGCTGCCCTGCAATACCAGCTCTCCTGTAACACTCCTTTGACAATCCATTTCGCATTTTTGGTGTTAGACTTTCCTCCGCGAATTTCCGCCAAGAGGAGACCCTATGTCCGTTAAACCCATTCCCGACGGTTACCACAGCCTCACGCCATTTCTCACAGTCCGCGATGCGGTCCGTGCCATTGAGTTTTATAAACAAGCGTTCGGCGCGGTGGAAAGAGGCATCGCGAAAGGCCCGGACGGCAAAGTCATGCATGCCGAACTGAAGATCGGCGACTCCATTATCATGCTGAGCGACGAGTACCCCGAGTTTGGCGCGCTGTCCCCGCAGTCCACCGGCGGCGCAGGCATGGGCCTGCACATCTACATCGATGGCGTCGACGCCGCCTTTGATCGCGCCGTGAAAGCTGGTGCCCAGGTTGAAATGCCGGTCACCGACCAGTTCTGGGGCGACCGCTACGGCAAGCTGAAGGATCCCTTCGGCCACAAATGGTCCATCGCCACTCACATCAAAGACATGACGATGGATGAGATGAAGCACAATATGGACGAAGCCATGGAGAAAATGCAGAAGACCGCATAGAGTACTGCCGCTCGCGTGGGACAGTCGCCATCGGCTGTCCCACCGAACGTTAAGGCTTGGAAGGGCTGATCGGGTCGTCGCCGTGGCAGAGACCCAGGCACGCCAGTACACCGACTACGACGATGCCCGCTCCTATCGCCCATGGCGAATTCATGATCGCGCCTCTTCCCGCGAATCTGCCAGACTCTTTCATGAGGGCCGCACCGCATTTCTCTTCGCGAGACTTCTGCTCGCCTTCCCGGACGATGACCCGGTCGGAGTGCGTGGGTTGCTTGGCTTGCTCAGGTTTCTTGGAGCGCGAGTCGATATACACATCGTTCTTGAGCGCCGAGACCGTAACCTTGCCGTCCATATCGGTAACGTCGTAGTGAGTCCAATCGGCATTCACGGGCGTGACCGTTACACAACCCACTCGCACTCTCAACACGCGAGCGGTGTTTACCGAGACGCTGCCGTGATCGAGTACCAACTCGTCGCCTTCGAACTGGACCACCGTCTCGGCATTGATATCCGCCGTGGAGCCGGGGGCTTCGATCCGGGCCACAGCATTCTTCTGAATCTCGATCAGGTCGTGGAGAAAGAGTGCCCTGGATGGCGGCGCGAGGGTCTTGTTCACAAGCGCACCACCGCTGCTGCGCAGCATCGCTGCTGTTGTGTCCTCCGCGAGCAGCGACACGGGCAGAATCACAATCAGGGGCAGGCAGACGAGACTGCGCCATCGGAGCGAACTACAGCCCACAGTTGTCCGCACACTACTCATTGTTACAAGCTTAGACCGCGCTTCCAGAGGGGGCTATTGGCTCCTGTGGTGACCCGGAACACGGTTGGACCAGCCTAGGCGCGGGCGAAGTCGATGTATCCCTTTTGCACATCCGTTCGGATGAGCTTGGCGCGCAACTTGTCGCCAACATCGAGTCCCTGCTGACCCTGGGAAAGGAGCCCTTCGATGTGGGGCTGAAGAACGCGGACGAACGTGCCGTGCTCGGTCACACCGGTGACGATGGCATCGAACACCTCTCCGATTCGGTGTTGCATGGCTACTGCAGCCAGCCGTTTGGACATTTCCCGTTCGACTTTCTTGGCTGCGTCTTCCTTCTGAGTGCAGTTGGCCGCGATGGCAGTTAACTCATCGTCGGAGTATGGATTGCCCTGACCAGCGAGCATTGCTTTAATCAGTCGCTGGGTGACGACGTCGGCGAAGCGCCGGTTGGGCGCGGTGGAGTGAGTGTAATCCTGAACCGCGAGACCGAAATGGCCGGGAGCGACATCACCCGCACGCTCCAGAACATATTCACCGGGACCGATGAGCTTGATCACGGACAAGGAAAGATCGGCGAAGTGGTCGGGATCGGCGGCCTTGCGTCGGAGAAGAAAATCGTTCAGCGCCTTGGAGTCCGGCTGTGCGGGAAGCTTCTCGTTCTTGGTCGCTGCCAGTTGCACGATGCGGTCCCAGCGCTCCGGCGTGCGCACGATGCGGCGCAGGGATGAGACCTTTTCGAGCAGGCGAGCCACAACGCCATTGGCAGCTACCATGAAATCTTCAATCAACTCGGTGGCGCGGGTTTTCTGCTGCTTCACCACGTCGATGACCTGCTCGTTGAGCATCAGAGGTTGAACTTCGTCGGTTTGCAGGTTCAATGCGCCGTGCTGAAAGCGCTGCTCTTTCAGCTTCTGCGCGACTTCATCTTGTAGTTTGAGTTGCGCCTGCAAATCGCTGGAAGAAGCTACCTTCGGAGGGGCAGGCGACTTTCCTTCCAGCCACGCGCCTACAGAGTTGTATTGCAGCTGCGCCTTATTGCGGACGATGGCGCGATAGACAGCGGGCGACTTGAGGCTGCCCGCGGAATCGACCACAAATTCAATCACGACGCTCAGACGATCCTGATTCTCGAGCAGCGAGCTTGCGCCAGTGGAAAGCTCCTCGGGCAACATGGGGAAGTTGCGGACTCCGGCATAAACAGTCGTGGTCTCGCGGGCGGCGTGCTGATCGATGGGAGTCTGCTTGGGGACGAAGGCATCCACGTCGGCGATGCCGATCATAACTTTCACGTCACCATTCGAGGCGCGCTCGGCGACCTCAATCTGATCCAAGTCACGCGAGGTGTCGTTGTCGATGGACGACCAGAGCAGGTTGCGCAGGTCGCGCACGGCGACTCCGGGTGCAATTTGTGGCGGATGATCCTTGAGGCTGGCGAGTTGCTGCGGAATCTCGGGAGGAAAATCCGGCTCGAATCCATACTTCTGCATGATCTGTTTAGCTATGGCCTGCAAGTCGAGATGAGAAGGATTGGCGTCTAGCATGAATTCCCCGTGCGACGTGAGATTCATTCAGGCTACCACGCGGGGCTGTGAGGATGCGGGGAGTAGTCAGGAGGAAGGTGGTTGAAACCCGGTCTGTGGAAATGTCGCGAAAATAACGCTGGACACTAGCCGGCCGAGGTGGCTTGCGCGGAAAGTCTGTTTTGGGAAATTCGGCTGGATTTGGGAGTACCCCCCTCCCCCCTCGGTCTATTGGAATCATCGACTTAGCGGGAAATCGCAAAGTAATCTAAGAGCTGCAACAACTTAGGGGCAAAATCTTGATCTCAAAGGACTTACGACCGTCTTGCTGGCTGCCTCCTACACCGCCTCCGCCTTGACCATGATCTGCTGTTTGAACTTCAGGGTCAAGGTTGGATGTCACAGGGCGGAGTTGTGGAAAAAACTCGACCCCCATCTTAAGAGTGCGCGTGGGGGCCAGTGCCGTCCTAGGGGACTCGCTCGAACTTCCCGCCAGCACCCCGGACTTACGTCCGGGGCTAATGAATACCGCCCCTTTCGGGGCTAACTCATTCCTGCGGCCATGGCAGCAGCGTTGCGGCGTTCGCGGCGGTTGGAGAGGATGACGTAGAGCATATATGAGACGACGGCGAGGTTGACGACAAACAGAGTGCATCGCAACCAGGTCAATCCGCGAAGGAGTTCGCGGACTTCGAGCGGGAGCAGTACGGCTCCGGAAACAAACGCGACCCACTCGGCCCAGGTGCGTGCCTTCCACAGGCCATAGGCTTCGGTGAAGCGCAGCGCGGCGTAAGCAAAGGCGATACGGGCCGCCGCCCAGAGGCGCGCGTCGGTCACGTTGTCGGCGAAGTCGAGAAACAGTTGAGCAGAACGGCGATCGGTGCTGATGTGGAAGAGGGCAAGGAGGCTTTCGGCGTACAGCCAGACATCTTTGTGCACGAGGGCAAGGGCGCACACTCCCATCACCACGACAAAGATGCCTTTGAAGAACTCGAACATCGCGACGGCCCGGAGCACGCGCCGCTGGCGGCGGTGTGGATCAGACTTGGGTCCGGACGGGCGCATGAATGCAGGCGATTACCAAAGGCAGAGTATCACGGACGAGGGGATTGCGTAACGCGGGACCTGCCTGGGTAGTGGTGCACCTTGAGAGTAGATTCCTATCAGGAGTCTGTTTCATAGCCTTTCTTTCGCCCCTCCGGGGCTCGACTGTTTCCACTTTTTACTCACGGCTTACGCCGTGGGCTGCATTCTTTCGCCGCTTCGCGGCTGGGAGCGCGTCCTTAGTCTTCCACTCTTTCGGATGCGATTGAGCTATGACCCAGACTCCTTCGAGCATGCCACACCAGCATTCACGGCAGAGTTGGCTGTTTAGCCACCGCAACCGAGCGAATCACGGCGGCTTCAGAGGCTGCGGAAAAAGTCGCATTCCGCGTGACCAGCGCCTGAAGGCGTGATTGATGCGCCAGCATTTACGCTATGCCTGAAGGCATAGCCTGATACGAATCGTGCGTTTTTCCCCAGCCTGCAAAGCCGTCAGCGCATTGTGCCTTTTGCGGCATCGCTGAAGCGAAGCCCTGATACGAATCGTTCTTCAAAGCGAGCCCTGTACGACCCTACTGTCAAACTGCACCACTACTCTTCCGATACTCTTCCCAGCTCTTCCTGTCTTCCTGACGCTTGCCCTTACCTCGGTAACTGGAGAGGACGCGGGAAGAATGTCACGATCAACGAGGGAGATTAACCATGCGAAGAGTCGTCGTTTCTCTGGCGGTTGCGATCTTGTGCGTTGCCGGTTCGTGGGCTCGGACTGCGACCGCTGCACAAACGGCTCCGCAAACCGCGCGGCAAGCGCTGCTGGAAATGTTTTTCAGCAAGACGGCTGGAACCTTCGTAAAGCATCTGCCCATGGCCACGCGCACGGCATTGGAGAAGTCGGGAGCCCTGGCGAACCTGCAGCAATATTCCGTGATGTTGAGCCAACTCGAAGCGCAAGGCCAGAATGTGCAGACGTTTGAGACTGGGTCGGTCCTGCTGTCTGGAGACGATCCGAAGACCAGCCAGAAGGTTGAGATCACGGTGGAGAACGACGCGCTGCGCGGCGATCAGGACGACATCGAGCTGACATTCCACATCTACAAGAACGGCCAGGAGGAGCGGACCCCGTTCATGCCGCAGATGACGTTCTCGATGAAACAAGAGGCTCAGGTGTGGAAGCTGAATGAGATTTCCGTGACTATCCACCTTCCTTTGGCGGATCCGGATTTCCTGAAGGCCATCACAGAGAAAATGACGCCGGCACCCCAATCCGCTGGAACGACCGGCACGTTCACTCCGCGCCCTCAGGTTTCGGTGCAGCCGGCAAGCAGCGACACCATGGTCGTGGCTGCGATGCGGACGATTCTGACAGCCGAGGTCACTTACGCGAGCACGTACTCGACCGTGGGCTACAGCTGCTCCTTGTCGAGTTTGGACGGTTTCGGCGGTGGCGCACCGAACGAGCACCAGGCGATGCTCATCAATAGCGGGCTGGCCAGCGGGAAGAAGTACGGGTTCGTGTTTGCGCTTTCCGAATGTGCCGGGACACCGGCTACTGGGTTTCGTCTTACGGCTGTGCCGAATGGAAACAGTTTTGGGCGAAAGGCATTCTGCGCGGATCAGTCGGGAGTGATTCGATCTTCCAGCGACGGGAATGCGGCGACGTGTCTGGCTGGCGGGGCGGTGGTGCAGTAGTTGGCGGTGGAGTTCTACTTCACGATCAAAAATCCCCACTTCTCGCAAAGGACGCGAGAAATGGGGCACCCAGCCGTAAGTCGATTTAGGAAAATCAAAATCCCCACCCTGTCCCTGCAAAACCCGCAGGGACAAGGGTGGGGCACCCGCTTACCTTGTCAGCTTTTCTTTTGGCGAATGGCGGCGCGCAGTTCGGCGACGATTTCCTGCGAGGCCTTGATGGCGGCGGCGTGCTGGTCCACGTCGAATGAGATCGCGCCGACGCGGGCGTGGCCGCCGCCGCCGTAGCGCTCGCAAATCCGGGCTAGATTGACTTCTGGCTCCTGCGGCGCCCAGGGGTTCGATCCTACCGAGACCTTCACGCGAAAACTGCTTTTACTCAGACCGACGCTGTAGACCGATTCTGGATGCAGGTAGTAGGGAACGAATTTGTTGTAGCCCTCGAGGTCGTGGTCGGTGACGTCGAAGAAGATCGTGCCGTCCTTGCACTCGGTGCGCTCCTGCAGGATGCCGATCGACAGCTCATGGCGCTTGAGCAGCGGCGCCAGTAAGGGCGCGACAAAAGGTTCTTCGAGAATCTCCGCCAAGGACTTCGTGGCCAGAAGCGGAATCAAGTTAGGGACGAAGACGTGGTCGGGCGCCGATTCGATCACCATGGTCAGCTTCATAGCGGGCGCTTTCATCTCGACAGCGGTTTTGGCGTCAGAGTACATCGCGCCGTCGATGATGTCGGTCCAATGGATGAGATCGGCCACGGGGGCCGGGTCGAAGCCGAAGTGCTGCTGGGCGATCATGGCGATGAAACTGGTGCAGGACTTGTAGGCGGGATCGTAGAACTTGCGGTTGCTCTCATTCTGCTCGAAGTGTTCGGCGTCGGCAGGCGACAGAAAAGCGCTTTCGTGATGGTCGAACCACCAAGTGATTCTGGGCGAACTGGAGTACTTGAAGTCGACGATGGCGTTCTCGTCGCCGTCGAACTCCTTTTCGTCAAACAGAGATCCGGCACGGTGAACGAGTCCGGTAAACACAAACTCGGCATCGCTGCGAATGCGCTCGCGGTAAAAGCGCGAAAACAGAGCGGCGGAGGAAGCTCCGTCAAAGCACTTGTCGTGATAGAACACCCGGACTCGCAATGAATTCCCCAATCGTCCCAAGATTCCCGACCGGGTGAAACCGACACTAGAAGCGTGGATTTCCGGTGCGGGGAAAGCTAATAGGATTGACAGCTTATCGGAAGAAAGTCAAGGGGCAGCGTGTTCTGGCTTGAAATCAGAGAGCGCCTAGCGAGTTCACCCGCGGATGCGGATGAACTCGCGAGGCTGATAGAGCGCACGGCCGAAACCGTTTGCGAGCCGGTAGAACTTACATCGCGTTGGCTTGTTTTTCCGCCAAATCGCCGATGAAAGGTAGCTTGTACATCTGGCCACCGTTGGCCTTCATCAAGAGGATGATCCAGATGATGAGACCGCCCAGCGCAAGGGCCATCCAAAGGAGGAACGCGACGAGATGTCCGAGAATCGGGATAAACGCCAGCACAGCCGAAACGATCATCAGGCCAATCCAGAGCACGATCCAAGCCCCGTGGAAGAAAATGTTCTGCCACGCATGAAAGCGGATGAACCGGTTCTTGTTGTAAGGCTCCATCACCAGGAAAATGATCGCTGGAATAATGGTGATATAAGCCAGCATGCCGGCTACGTTGTCTGCCATGCCTCCAGCAGTGGCGGCGGGCGGCGGAGCGGGGGCGGCAACAGCCCGGCCCGCACACGCCGCGCAAGTCGTCGTGCCGTCGGCAATCTGTGCACCGCACGTACTGCAAAAAGCCATAGGGAAGTCCTCCTCGGTCGCCAGACCATCCGACTCGATAAGCAGCGCAAGTTCGGGCCCAGGCGGCGTCGGGGCAACGTACCAAAAAACTCTTATCAAAGCAATCAACAATTTGGGAGCGCGGAAGGTGAGTTCTAGAACGAGGCGGCGTGTTGGTCCGCAAAATCGCCGAGGAGCGGGAGTTTGAACATGTCCCCTTGCAGGGCTTTCACCACCAGCACCAGCCAGATCACGACTGCGGCGAGCCCGATCACCATGGAGACCAACACGACGAAGAGCGGTCCGACAACTGGAATGATAAACAAGATGATTCCAACGAGCTTGAGCGCGGCCGCGGCGGCCAGTCCGGCGACCCATAGGAGTAGAGATTGAATAGAGTGAAAACGCACGAATCGGTTCTCGTTGTAGGGTTCGAGGATCAAGAAGGCGACCGCCGGGATGAAAGTGAGGTAGGCGAGCGCGCCTGCAATATTTTCGTGGAAGAAGCCGACCTTTCCCTCTGCCCTGGTCGCCGTGCTTGTCGCAGGAATCATGGGACGGCCGCAGCCGGGGCAGAAGGCGGCGATCTCGGGCATCTGGGCGGCGCAATCAGGGCACGCGATTGGCATGAGAGTAGCTCGATCCATTGTCGCGCGAGATTGGAGACAGCGGCAAAAGAGCAGCGTAACCAATCTAGCATTGACGCGGAGAACGGCGAAGCGTAGTGTTTCGGCAAAATTCGTAAGAGGCAGGGTCAGCCATCGGAGACCAGATGAGTTCGTTTTGCGCAGCTTGCGGGAACAGCCTGGCGGCGGGAGACAGGTTCTGCCGGGTCTGCGGGAGGGATTCTTCCGTAGCTTCGATGGCGATTCCGGCCGCTCCACCAGTCCGCGGCGCGCCCGCGGAGACGAGCGGGAAAGCGATCGTCAGCCTGGTTTGCGGGCTGCTGTTTTTCATCCCATTCGTTTTTGTCGGAGCGATTGTATTTGGGCACCTTGCCTTGTCGGAGATTCGCAAAAGTGCGGGACGGCTGAAAGGCGAGGGCATCGCGATGGCGGGGCTTGTGCTCGGGTACGTTTGGATTGCGGGCATTCCAATCGTCCTGATCATTGCGGCGATTGCGATTCCGAACCTGCTGCGCGCGCGCATGGCGGCCGATGAATCGTCCGCGGTGGCGGGAGTGCGGTTACTCATTGTGGCGGAGAATACATATAGCGAAAACCATCACGACGGGGGCTATACGTGTTCTCTATCTGATTTGGTCAACGATCGACTGATCTCCGGTGAGCTTGCGAGAGGTCAGAAGAGCGGATATGCGTTTGAGTTGCTGAACTGTCGGCCCGAGAGTTCCGGCGGGATAAATTTGAAATTCCAGGTCGTGGCGCACCCAATCACGCCGAACACAACCGGAGTGCGCGCCTTCTGCTCGGACGAATCCGCAGTCATCAAAGTTGACTCCGGCGGGTCGGTGCAGGGGTGCCTGGAGAACGGCACGGTCCTGTAGTGAACCGCTTCATGATCCTTTCTCAGGAGGATGAGAATGTTCTGTACCCAATGCGGCACGAATAATGCGGACACCGCGGCGATATGCGTGCAGTGCGGCAGGAACTTGCAAGCCGTGGCGCCGAGCGCGACTGCGCTCGTCACAGGAGTCGTTTTGCCGGCGGGCACCGTGCCGAACTATCTGGTGTTTGCCATCTTAGCCACCGTTTTCTGCTGCCTTCCGACGGGCATCCCGGCCATCGTGTTTGCGGCGCAGGTCAACGGCAAATTGCAGGCCGGCAACCTGGCGGGAGCGCAAGCCGACTCGAAAAACGCGAAAATGTGGTGCTGGATCTCGTTCGGTCTCGGACTCGCGTTCGCCCTGGTCTACGGGGTACTGATCATGGCCGGGATCTTGAGCGGCATCGGCCATTCGAACTAGGACGGTGAAGTGTTTTTATGCCGGACATTCGAAATCATCATTGGCGCAGTCATTGGCTGCTGGTCGCGATGTTAGCAGCAACTGCTCTGGCTGTGGTCATGCTGCGTGTTTTCGATCCGGCAACGTCTGGAGTCTTTCCTCCTTGTCCGGTGCGGTATTTGACCGACTGGTACTGCCCAGGATGCGGATCGTTGCGGGCGATCCACCAGCTTCTTCATGGAAACCTGCGGGCGGCCTGGGCCATGAATCCGTTGACCGTTGTCTTGCTGCCGTTTCTGACGTACGGCTTGGCCTCGCATGCGCTGGAAGAAATTCGGGCGACCGGATTGCGCTGCCCGGGTTTGCCGCGATTTTTCCTGCCTGCGGTTTGGATCCACGCACTATGCGCCGCCATCATTCTGTTTGGGATTGCCAGAAACCTTCCGCTGCATCCGTTTGATTTGCTGGCGCCGGGGGCGATGCTGCGTCCCTAGCAAGGATTCTTACGGAAGGGGAAAGTGGATGAGTTCGTTCTGCCTCGGCTCTCAGACTGGGTTGGAATGATGGTTCTTTTTACGGCAGTCTTCGCACACGCCATAGATTTGGAAGGTGTGGCGAGTGGTGAGGTAGTGATACTTGCGGCCGATTTCCTGTTCTAGTTCGCCCACTTCCTGGGAAAAGAATTCGACCGAACTGCCGCAAGCGGTGCACACCATGTGGTGATGACTGCGCCGGTTGTACTGATGTTCGTAGCGGGCAATGCCGTCGTGGAAGGCGACCTCGCTGGCCAGGCCGCATTCGGACAGAAGCTTCAGCGTGCGGTAGACCGTGGTGTAACCGATGCGAGCATCTTTCTTCTGCACCAGGCGGTGCAATTCGTCGGTGGAAAGATGGTCGCGGGTCTCGAGGAAAGCGCGCAGGATGGCGTCGCGCTGGCCGGTCTGCTTCAGTCCGACCTTCTTCAAGTGCCGGTGAAGAATGTCTTGGGCTTCGCGGACCATCTGGCGGGAGATGGTGGGCTGATCATCGATGCGCTTCTGGAGCATGGCGGGTGGAGGAGTCAAGGTGGAACGAGGTCAGGATACCATCCGGGCATCTTGAAAATGAAATTCATTTTCAGCAGGGCCGTGGGCCGGCGCAAGCCTGGGGCGGGTGCGGCGCGCCTGAAGAGGGTGCGGAAGACTCCCAGTGCTGGTGGCCAACGACCCTCAGTGGCTGAAGCCAGAGTGATTTTGCGCAACTTACGGCACGAGTAACACAGGCTGCGGAAGAAGCCGCATTCCGCGTGGGCAGCGCCTGAAGGCGTGATTGATTCGACAGCATTTACGCTACGCCTGAAGGAAGGCATAGCCTGATACGAATCGTGCGTTTTTCCGCAGCCTCTAAAACTCGTGACCTTCCCGGTCGTGCACGATTCCGGACTTTTTCCGCAGACTCTGAAGAGATGACCTGCTACGAATCTATTCTCAAACTGCAGCACGGCTCCGTCTGAAATACAATCCGTGGACTACAATTAGAGATTCCCCATGAGTACATTTGCAGAGATCAGCACGCCCGCATCACGTCGTTCTCCGGTTGTCCGCATTCTGCTCTGGCTGTTGCTCGCCGTCGTGCTGCTTCTGGCGGGAACCGTCTTCTATCTCTGGTTCGTGGCTCACTCTGCCCTACCCCAGCTCGACGGACGATTGCAGATCAACGGGCTCTCTGCTTCGGTCACGGTGACGAGGGACGGCCAGGGTGTGCCCACAATCGAAACCACTAGTCTGGACGATCTTTTCTTTGCGCAGGGTTACGTCACGGCGCAGGACCGACTGTGGCAGATGGACGTGATGCGTCGCTTCGGCAGCGGAGAACTGTCGGAGATCCTGGGCGGGGACACGTTGAAACTGGACCGCGAACAGCGAATTCTAGGCCTGCGTGCCGCGGCGAAGAAGTCGATAGAAATGGCCAGCCCGCGCGATCGCGAGTTCTTTGAGGCCTATGCGCGCGGGGTGAACGCCTTCATCGGTACGCACCGCAATCGCTTACCCATTGAGTTTCGGATCCTGCACTACGGGCCGAAGCCGTGGCTGGCGGAGGACTCGGTGGTCATCGCTAACTCTATGGTAAAGGACCTCAACTATCACTATTTCTACGACGCGCTCGACCGCGAGAAGATTCTGGCCAAGCTGGGTCCGGAGTTGACCGCAGACCTGTATGTGAACCGTTCGTGGCACGATCGTCCGCCGACGGTGATGCGCGAGGATCTGAACGAACCGCAAGCGACCGCCGGCGATTCCGATGATCAGGATGACAGCGACGACGATTCTCCCGACAACTCGGTGACGCAGAAGTTTCCTTCGTCCGCTCCAGAAGGCTTGCCGGTCAACGGATCGAACGACTGGGTAGTTTCCGGGGCGCACACGGTCACGGGCAAGCCGCTGCTCTCGAATGACATGCACCTTGGCCACCAGATGCCGAACCTGTGGTACGAGGCTCACCTGCACTCCGGCAGTCTGGATGTGGCGGGCGTGACGCTGCCGGGGATGCCCTACGTCGTCGTGGGCCACAATGAGCGAATCGGATGGGGATTCACCAACGTCGGACCCACTGTAACTGACGTTTACATAGAGAACTTCAACCCGCAGGGTGCGTATCAGACTCCGAGTGGATGGGTGCAGCCGGAACATCGCGTGGAGGTGATTCACGTCAAGGGCAAGCCGGATGTCACGGTCGATGTGAAGATCACGCGGCACGGGCCCCTTATCACCGAATTAGTTCCCGGTGAAACCAGGCCGCTGGCGCTGCGTTGGACGCTCTACGACGGATTCCGCATGCCGTTTTTTGACGTGAATACGGCACAGAACTGGGAAGAATTCCGGCACGCCTTTTCGCAGTTGGACATGCCGGGGCAAAACGTGGTCTATGCCGACGTGGACGGGAACATCGGATATCAGACCACGGGCAAGGTTCCGATCCGCGCTGCAGGCGACGGCAGCCTGCCGGTCAGCGGCGCCGACAACGCGCATGAGTGGACTTCCTACATCCCGTTTGAAAAGCTGCCCAGCGTCTACAACCCGCCGTCGGGAATTATCGGAACGGCGAACGGCAGGATCACGCCGGATGGATATCCCAATTCGATCAGCATGGAGTGGGAAGCGCCGTGGCGCACGGCGCGCATTTATCACGTGCTGGAGTCGGGGCGGCAATTTTCTGCGGCCGACATGCTCGCGCTCGAGACTGACGTTCACTCGGAAGCCGACCTGTTCGCCGCCGAGCGCTTTGTGTATGCCGTCGATCATGCCTCTAAGCCTTCGGCGCGGGCGAAACAGGCGGCGGAACTGATGCGGGGTTGGGATGGGCGAATGGTGGCTTCGTCGGCGGCTCCGACCATTGCCGAGAATTCGATTCGTGAGTTGAGGCGGTTGCTGCTCGAACCGAAGCTAGGAAGCGCGCCCGCCGATGCTGCGAAAGAAGACGAAGGCCTAAGCTGGAAGACTTACTCGTGGGAGATGCGGTCGGTGTGGCTGGAGAACATTCTGCTGCACCGCCCCAAGCGCTGGCTGCCGGAGAAATATCCGAACTACGACGAACTGCTGGCTGCGGCCGTAGATGCCGCGGTAAATAGTCCGGCGGTTCCGCAAGATCTGGCGTCGTGGCGTTGGGGTGCGTTCAACGCGGTGGACATCGAGCACCCCGTCCTGGGAAAGATTCCGCTGATCAAACTCTGGTCGGCGCCGGGCGTGCAGGAGCAGTCCGGCAGCGGATACACGGTGAAGGCGGTGACCCGGCATCATGGACCGTCGGAGCGATTCACCGCGAATCTGGCGGACTTGGACCAGTCGACGCTGAATATCGTCACTGGACAGGGCGGGAATTTCCTGAGCCCTTACTACATGGATCAATGGAAGGCGTGGTACGAAGGGACGACGTTTGCGCTGCCGTTTAGCGCGAAGGCGGTGGAGGCGGCGAAGGCGCACCGGTTGGTACTGGAGCCGGGGAAGTAGAAGCTCAGGTTACTAGCCGCGCAAAGTTACGATGTGTCTGCAACTGCTCCGACTAATTCCCGAACAAGTAAATGGCCCCAGCAAACCCGCAAATTCGCAACATTAGTCTGAACTGTCACCTTGAGCGAAGCGAAAGACCTATGGACTCGCGCGGGCAACTACGTAGGTCCTTCGCTTCGCTCAGGATGACAGCGTCGTTTTTGCGTCGCGAACTTGCGGGGCGCCACGCTAGAAGAAGTCGATGGCCTTCACGTCGCCGACGTAGCCGACGACGTTGATCGTCCCCTTAGGGACGAATTTGTTGATCAGCAGGATATTTTTGGTGGTGTCGTAGACGCGCAGGACGCCGCCCTCCGCCACGTATTCGACGTTGCGCTGGGTGAAGCTCTGCAGGCCGGTCACGTCGCCGTTGTCGGGAGGAATGACCACCGCGCCGGTGGTGGTGTCGTAGATCGCGAGACAGCCGCGGACTTCCCCGCTCGGATTGTTGACATCGCCGACGTTCGTGCAGGTGCGGGATCCAATGAAGAGCTGGCCGTTGACGCTCATGTCGATACGGTGGTGGTAGCCATCGGGGATGGCGATCTCAGTGCTCGGATTGTTGAAGTACGGGTCGGTCATCGTGCCGAGGTCGACGATATCGAGGGTTCCGCAGAAGGTCGCGGCGGTCGTTCCGGCGCTCGGAATGGAAGAGCAGAGAGGTCCGTTACCCGTGCCCTTTCCCGCGACGTAGAGCTTCGATCCGCTTAGAAGGCCGACTGTGGCGCCGTTTACGGGGATGGGCGTTCCCGCCGCGAGCGTGGTTAGGTCGAGAGTCTGCACGCTGGCTTGAATGCCGCCACACTCCGCGCCGCAGTTCAAGATGTACGCCGTGGTCCCGTTGATGATGGCAGTCACGGGACGGTCGAAGCCGGGGACAATGGAGCACACCGCGTTCGGCGGGTTGCTGAAACAGCTGGTGTCGACCGGTGGCACCGCGTTGCCGGGGGTGAGCACGGTTATAGAATCCGAGTCGTTGCTGAAAACGAGGAGCTGAGTGCCAGTCGCATTCGCGATCACGGTTTGCGCATTGGTGACGCCGATGGTGGTCGTGATCGCTCCGGCGGAGAGATTCAGCACCTCTACCGCTCCCAAGAAAGCGAAGCCGTTAACGGTAGCCGTCGGCACGGCAGCATAACCGATTGGGCTGGCCGTCGGAAGCACGATGCTCGAGGTCAGCCCTGGAAGACGTACGCTTCCCAGACTCTGCTCGGTAACGGTGTTCACGGCGAAGACACCATCGCTGCTCGGATCGAAGGCCGCCAGAACGTTGCGGGTCGGCGAAATAACCATCAGGCTCGGGGAACTTCCGGCACCCAGCGGAGCAGCCGCGGGCAGCGTGTCGTTTTGACCGTTGATGATCCTGAGACTGCCGAAAGAAAAGGTAGAGGTGACGCCCTGCGAAGCCAGGACGCGAGTCAACAGGCGGCTGGGTGGAAGGTATCCCTTGGTCCCGTATCCGCCACAGGAAATCAGACTCAGTAGGGCGCACAGCCCGGCGACAGCAACGAAGATGCGTCTCTTCAAACGAAAGGCTCCTAACGACATGAAAAAGGGAGATTTAAATGCGAAATGGTGGATTATAACAGACCCCGAACCACCCTTGATCCGGCGCTTGCCGGATTGAACTCAATGCCACAACCGTTCCAAGTGTATCCTCCTCAACTTCGCGGAGATGCACGATTCGCGGTTCATCCTGTATTCTCAGGAAATATATGGCTTCTGACTTTCTTGCCCGGATCAAGCAGTCCCCGGTGCTGTGTGACGGTGCCATGGGGACGTTGCTGTATGCCAAGGGCATATTCATTAACCGATCCTACGACGAACTGAACCTTTCCCAGCCGGACCTGATTCGCGGGATTCACCACGAATACCTCCAGGCCGGGGCTGAGATTATTGAAACCAATACTTTCGGTGGCAACTCTTTCCGGTTGGCCCGGCACAGCTTGGCCGACAAAGTAGACGACATCAATCGGGCAGGCGTACGCCTGGCGCGTGAGGCCGCCAAAAGCTTCGATGTATGGGTGGCGGGATCGGTTGGCCCGCTGGGAACCAGAATCGAGCCGCTGGGAAAGACTTCGTTCCAGGAAGCGCGCGACGCGTTTCGCCAGCAGATTCAGGTGTTGGCGGAAAGTGGAGCCGATTTGCTGATTCTGGAAACCTTCGGATATCTCGAGGAAATTCACCAGGCAATGCTGGCGGCCAAGGATGTGGGCGGCAGGCTTCCGATCGTGGCGCAGGTCACCATCGACGAAGACGGCAACTGCCTGGACGGCTCCGATCCGGCGACGTTTGTGGCCAAACTTGAAGAATGGGGAGCGGATGTGATTGGCTGCAATTGCAGTGTGGGTCCCGTTGCCATGCTGGACGCGATGGAGCGCGTGCGCGCGGCGACTTCCCTGCCGATTGCGGCTCAGCCCAACGCCGGCATTCCCCGCTCCGTCGAAGGCAGAAATATCTACCTGTGCTCGCCCGAGTACATGGCCAGCTACGCGCGAAAGTTCGTGGCGGCCGGAGTACGGCTGGTGGGTGGCTGCTGTGGAACGACGCCGGAACATATCAGGGTGATGAAGTCGGCGCTGCGCGCGGGGGAAGCTAGAGGCAAAGCTGCTTCGGTTCAAGTGGCCAGCGGCCAGTCCGCTCCGTTGGCCATTCCTGCGGTGCCCCTCGAAAGCCGTTCGCTGTTGGGCGGCAAGCTGGCTCGGGGCGAGTTCGTGACCATGGTCGAGATTGTGCCGCCGAAAGGCATCGACATTGGCAAGGAGGTCGAGGGCGCGCGCTTCTTGAAGTCGGTGGGAGTGGATGCGGTCAATATTCCGGACAGCCCGCGCGCGTCGGCGCGCATGAGCAACCAGGCTCTGTCGCTGCTGATACAGCGTGACGTGGGAATTGACGCGATCCTGCACTACACCTGCCGCGATCGCAACGTGCTGTGCATTCAGAGCGATCTGCTGGGAGCGGCCGCAGTCGGCATCCGGAACTTGATTTGCATCACCGGCGATCCTCCGAAGATGGGCAACTATCCAGATGCGACCGCGGTGTTTGACGTGGACGCGATTGGATTGGTGAACATTGTGCATAGTCTAAACTGCGGGCTCGATCTCGGGGCAAACCCGATCGGCGCCGGGACCGGCTTTGTGATTGGAGTTGGAGCGAATCCGGGGCTCACTGACTTGGACGAAGAGGTTCGGCGTTTCGAATACAAAGTGGAAGCGGGGGCGGAGTATGCCGTCACCCAGCCGGTGTTCGACCTGAGTCTGCTGGAGAATTTTCTCCGGCGCATTGAGCATTGCCGGATCCCGGTGGTGGCGGGGATTTGGCCGCTAGTCAGCGTGCGCAACGCAGAATTCATGAAGAACGAGTTGCGAGTTTCTGTGCCGGACTCGATTCTCGAGCGCATGGCACGGGCCCAGACTCCGGAGTTGGCGCGGGCGGAGGGCGTCGCCATTGCGCGAGAGATGCTGATTGCCGCACGCCAGATCGTGCAGGGAGCGCAGATCAGCGCGCCGCAAGGACGCTACAGCTCAGCCGTGGACGTGCTGGAAGCGCTGGGAACCAACGCGCCAGCGACTTCCTCCTGAGGTGTGCCTGAGCGTTACGCTCTATCCGATGCGGAGCGCAGCCAAAGGGTCAACGCCAGCAGCGCGACGGGCTGGAATGTAGCTTGCGGCCAGGGCGACGAACACGAAGAGAATTGAAATCCCTACAAATGTAGCCGGGTCCGTGGCGCTGACTTGAAACAACAAGTCCTGTAGCAATCGGGTCAGGGCGAACGCGCCGCCGACGCCGAGTACGACGCCCGCCAACGCCAGGGTGACGACCTGTCTGGCCACCAGCGAGAGAATGTTTCCTCGTGGGGCGCCCAAGGCCCGCCGAATTCCGATCTCCTTGGTCCGCTGCACCACGGAATAGGAGATGACCCCGTATAGTCCAATCATCGTGAGGAGTGTGGCGGCGCCGGCAAACGTCCCGAGCAGCCTCATCACCAATCGAAGCTGCCCCTGCGACGCTTCCACTACATCGTCCATGGTTGAAATCTCGGAAACTGGCTGGTCGGGGTCGATGGCCAACACCTGGCTTCGAACCGCATTGGCGAAGGAGAGTGGATCGCCCTTGGTCCGCACCACCAACATCGCCGAAGCTGGAGGCTTTTGGGCGCAGGGCAGATATATTTCCGGCATCGGATCGGTATCCTTGCCCGTCTGATGCACGTCGGTCGCTATGCCGACGATCTCCTTCGGCTGGTTATCATCCGCGATGAGAATGTGCTGGCCGATGGGATCCTGACTGTTCGGGTATTGTGGCCAAAATACGCGGGCCAGGCTCTCATTGATGATGGCAACCGGTACTGCTCCTGCATTGTCGTGCGCAGTGAATTCGCGTCCGCGCTTTGGCCCAATTTCCAGCGTGCGAAAATATCCCGGAGTGATGTTCTGGAAGAGAGCGGTCGGACGCTCATTGAGCTTGACCAGCGGTCTGCCGGTTACCGCTAAGGTAGTTCCCAGCCACTGATCCGCCATGGGCAGCGTCAGGGTAAACGCCGCGCCCTGGACTCCCGGTAGCGACCCTATACGCTGTGCAACTTGGTCGTAAAGCGCCGCCTTCTTCTGGTCGTTGTCATAGCGCGTCGGCGACAAAGCAATCTTCATGGTCAGGAGGCCCGAGGGTTGAAATCCAGGATCGACCCGGTAGATGTGTCCCAAGCTCTCGATCAGGAGCGTCGCACCGATGAGCAAGATCATCGACAGCGCCACCTGTCCCACCACTAACAGACCCCGCGAACCAAAACGCGCAAAAGGCTGTGTACGCCCGGAGATCGTGCCCTCGCCGCTTCCTCGCAAGACGACTGCAAGGTCGGGTCGGGACGCGACCAGAGCAGGCGCCAGCCCGAAGGCGACGCCGGTAAATAGCGCAAGCGCTGCGCCGAAGCCGAGAACCATCATATCCATCCGGATTTCTCCGGCGCGTGGCAGGTCCACGAAAGTCATCGTGCGAATCGCACTCACGCCGCCTGCGGCGAGCCCCATACCGATGACACCGCCGAGAAGTGCCAGTAGGACGCTCTCGGCCATGAGTTGGCCGATGATTCGGGCGCGTCCGGCCCCGATTGCCGCTCGCACAGCGAATTCCCGCGCACGGCCGGTTGCCCGCGCCAACAGCAAGCCTGCAATGTTGGCGCACACGATCAGCAACACGAGCCCAACCGCGCCGAACAGCATCCACAGTTTGGGGCGGATATCCGAGACGAGTTCCTCCTTCAACGACCGCACCACGTCGGGAGATTCCTTCTTGGCATCCAGCATCTCGGAGTGGGCGGCAGCATATTGCTGATTCAATACCTGCAGTTCAGCATTTGCCTGCTGCATATCCACTTCCGGCTTCAGCCGGCCAAACACCGCCAACGTAGGACTGATAGCCCTTCCTGGCGGAGAAATCACGGACCATTCCTGCGGTCGGGTCAGCCAGACCTCTGTACCGGCCAGTGGGAATTGAAATCCCGGCGGCAGCACACCGACAATCGGGGTCGGCATGCCGCCGAGAGTCATTGTCTGGCCGACAATCGCCGGATTTCTCCCGAACCGTCCTCGCCATAGTTCTGCGCTGATCATTGCAACCGGCGGGGCGCCGGGTTTGTCTTCGTCTGCGAAGAAACTGCGTCCCTGCAAGGGGCGTACGCCCAGAATGGCGAGGAAATTGGCTGATACGCGCGCACACTTCAAAACCTCCGGTTCGCCGGCACCGGAAAGCGCCATGTTCTCGAACCCTCCGGCGAAGTCTCCGATTGCGGAATAGGATCGGCTCCCTGCCCTCAGTTCCTCGAATCTTACCGGCGTAGCGCCTTCAGTCAGCCACACCACTCGCTCCGGCTCTCGGTAGTCGAGTGGTTTGAGAAGCACCGCACGGATCACTGAGAACATCGCTGTGTTCGCGCCAATCCCCAGCGCGATCGTCAGAACCACCGCGACCGAGAAGGCCGGATTCTTGCGCATCGTTCGAAATGCAAAGAGCAAGTCCTGCCGGATAGTTTCGAAGAAACGTGTTCTAGTCACGGGCAAGCCTCTTTCTCAAGGTGAGTCAACCTTCCGCGGCGGTTTGGCAAAGTCCAAGTTTCGCAACTCTACGATGCCCCGAGGGTTCGATTCAAGACAACTTTCCCGCACTGGAACAGCATGGTCCATTTTTATCGATCCTTCCTATTAAAAAGACTGGACACTTCTTCGGAATAGTTGCATTACAATAAGGAACGGAGCGAAACCCCGTTGGCCAAGTTTGAAGAGTGCCTCCAGCGACTGGAGAAAATTGTTCAGGAGCTGGAAAAGGGAGAAGTCCCTTTGGAGAAATCTCTGACACTCTTTGAAGAAGGCATGCAGCTGTCTTCATCCTGCCGCAAGGAACTGGAACAGGCGGAAGGAAAAGTGGAGATCCTGCTGAAAAAGAACGGGAAGCTTCAAGCTGAACCATTCGAGCCGCTCACGGAAAAGGCGCCTGCCCACCGGTAAGTGTCGTGTTTCCGACCGCGACTTGAGAGCTTTAGATGTCTGTGGAGTTGTGGTTTTCCCAGCCACCCTGCAGCCCTAGTCCGAAGTTGACGTCCGCCGTTGACGAAGGTTGAAGATCGGGGGAAGTATGCCTCAAAATGTGGTGGTTCTAGAAAAAGATCCCAGAGTGGCGCGGTCTCTGGCCGGTGGGCTCCGCCCGCACTTCTCAGTGCATGTAACGCGGACCCGCGAGGAATTGCGGGAAAACGTGGCCCGGAATCATCCGGAAGCGGTGGTGCTCAACATCGAGTACTGGCGGTTGACCGATGTCGAGAGTCTGCACCGCGACTTTCCCGCGCTGCCCATCGTTTGCACGCACCGCATTCCTGACGAAGAAATGTGGATGGCCGCGCTCTCCGCCGGCGCCAGCGATGTGTGTCCCGCGGATGATGTGGCGAAGGTGCTGACTTCGGTTCTGCGAAGCACGGCGCTTTCGCGGAGCGCTGCCGCGTAGACAGATCCTTCTGCTAAAAGGACGCCCTTGGGCGTCCTTTTTCATTCGCGGATCTTTATTCGTGATTCAGGGCGCGCAGGAAATCGTACACCGCGGGAGCGATGGCCTGAATGATTCCGTCAAATACGCCCGCGTAGGCAAGCAGTGCGATTGCCAATACAGACACGCATCCCGCGCACACAAAAATCGGCCTCGGGCCGCTGCGCTGAAGCATGACCCACTCCGCTTCTGGGGGAAGTCGGTCGGTCGGCATATAGTAACGCCGAAAGGAACAGCTGCATAGGGACTGGTCGACGTCGGCGGGACAGGGCCCCCGCAACGGCAATCCGGTGACGCCTTCACTCATTCCCGATAATTCCGCGGATGAGGGCACTGCCGCCGCCTTGTTATACTCACTGCTTCATGCTCAAGGAGACTCTCGAACAGGGACGGCAGCTGACCGACGCCGCGCTCGACCGGCTCATTCCGCTGGAGACGCAGCATCCGGCCTCGATACACAAGGCCATGCGCCACAGCGTATTTGCCGGCGGCAAGCGCCTGCGGCCCGTCCTTTGCATGGAGGCAGGACGCATGGTGGCGGGATCGTTGCCGGCGGGCATCGAAGAACTCGGCGCGGCGCTGGAGATGCTGCACACCTACTCGCTGATCCACGACGACCTGCCCGCGCTCGACAACGACGACCTGCGCCGTGGGCGGCCGACTTGTCACAAGGCATTTGGCGAGGCCATTGCGATCCTAGCCGGTGACGCCCTGCAGACGCAGGCTTACGAAGTTCTGGCGCGGTTGAAGTGTCCGGCGGAGGCGCGAGTGCGCATTGTCGAGGAGATTGCCCGCGGCACCGGTACCGTCGACGGCATGATCGGCGGGCAGGTGGTGGATCTCGAGGCTGAACACACTCGGCCCACGGCGGAGATGCTGGAGTACATTCACCGTTCGAAGACCGCCGCGCTGATCACGGCGAGCCTGGTGAGCGGTGGGTTGTACGCTGGAACGAAAGACAGCCAGGTTGCGAAGCTGCGGGCGTTCGGGCTGGCGATCGGTCTTGCGTTTCAGATTGTGGATGATGTGCTCGACGTGACGCAGACGTCCGAGCAACTGGGCAAGACTGCCGGCAAAGATACAGCCTCAGAGAAGGCAACCTATCCAGCGCTGTTTGGGATTGACGCATCGGTGCGCAAGGCAGGTGCGCTGGTGAACGAAGCGTTCTCCGAACTGGAGAGCTTCGGCGAACGGGCGGAGACACTGAGGGAGCTGGCGCGGTTTCTGGTGGAGAGAAAGAAGTGAATCAGGACCAGACAGTTAGCATTTGGTCCTTGCCGCGTGGGGACCGATTACTAATGGCTCATGACCAACTGCTGATAGCTGTTTTCCGTATTCCGTGATAGAAAAATAGTTAACGGCGATGGAGTTCGCCATAACCGCCTAAACTGGCTGATAACTCCTACAGAATCGAAATTGTTTTGTAGGAGACTCGCGTGAAAGATTTCCTCGCTGTATCCCTAGCCGCAATTGCCGGAGCCAACCTGCGCTATGCGCTGGGACGTCTTGGGGCCAGGCTGTTTGGCACCGTCTTTCCTTATGGCACCCTGGCCATCAACGTCATGGGCAGCTTCATCGTGGGGTTCTTCATTATCTGGACCACCGAGCGTGTGCTGGTGGACCCGCGGTGGCGGCTGATTGTGGTGGTGGGTTTCTGCGCGTCGTTCACGACTTTCTCCACCTACGCATTTGAGACCATGTCGTACTTTGAGCGGGGCCAGTGGGCCTTGATGGTGGCCAACATTCTCAGCAACAATGTTCTCTGCCTCGGCAGCTCGCTCGCCGGCATGGCAGTGGCTCGGGTGCTGTAGAATGGCGGACGCGATGGCAGTGCAGGTCACCATCTACCTGAACGAAGCCGACCAGTGGCATCACCGGCCGCTGCACATGGAGATTCTTAACTATCTGCGCAAGGAGAACGCGTATGCGGCCATTGCAATCCATGCCGTCGCCGGATTCCTCGGGCGGCATCGCGTGGAGAACGCGCACCTGATCGAAGTCGGCGGAAAGCTGCCGGTGATCATCATCTTCGTCGATACCGACGAGCACGTGAGCCGCGTGCTTCCCACGCTGAAGGAAATGGCGGCCCACCGGCTGATCGTGCGTGAGCACGTGGTGCTGGAGCAAGGCACTCTCGACTGACATGTCTTCCCTTCCCTCCAGTCAATCTCTGGACATTCTGGCCATCGCCGCGCACCGCGACGACGTTGAGCAGACCTGCGGCGGAACGCTGCTGAAAGCTTCCCAGCGCGGGCAGCGTACCGGCATTCTCGACTTGACGCAGGGCGAGATGGGCACACGCGGTACGGCGGAAGATCGCGCGCGCGAAGCGGCCGACGCGGCCAGGATTCTCGGCACGAACTGGCGACACGCGCTCGACATTCCCGATGGGCGCGTGGAGAACACTTACGAGAACCGGTTGAAGGTCGCCAATGTGATTCGCGAGACGCGGCCGCACGTGGTCATTCTGCCCTACTGGAAAGGTCGGCATCCGGATCATTACACGGCTTCGGTGCTGGGATACGAAGCTTGCTTTCTGGCGGGATTGGGAAAGCTAGCTCTCCGCTCTCAGTTGTCAACTGTCAGCCAAGGCGCGACTCGCGCTGACGCGAGCGAGTTTCTTCCTCCTCATCGGCCATTCAAGATCATCTACGCTACGCTTTACTACGACATACGGCCTTCGTTTGTCGTCGACATCGGCGAGCAGTTCGAAACCAAGTTCGCGTCCATCCTTGCTTACAAGTCGCAATTCAGCGATCAGGAAGCGGGCAAAGACCTGTTCCCTGCCCACGACGAGATTCATGCCCGCGTAGAGGCCATGGCGCGCTTTTACGGCATGCTCGGGGGGGTAACCTACGCGGAACCCTTCATCCAGAAAGAAGTCGGGCTGGTTGAAGATTTGTTGGCCATTCCCGTCAAGTCCATTTAGCATAACTGGACCCAATCAGTCTCATCAGAGGAGAAGTCCCCCATATGTCTCGTATCGTTTTCACCCTCATTACCGCTCTGGCAATGGCGGCGACCGCCGCGGCACAAACAGGAACCTGGCAGATCGATCCCATGCACTCAGCGGCGCAGTTTTCCGTGCGGCACCTTGGCGTGTCTACCGTACGGGGCGCATTCACGAAGGTCAGCGGTTCGGCAAAGTTTGATCCCACCGACCCAGCAAAAACTTCTCTCGACGCCACAATCGAAGCGACGTCGGTCGATACGCGGGTAGAGATGCGCGACAACGACTTGCGCAGTCCGAATTTCCTCGAAGTGCAGAAGTACCCAACCATCACTTTTCATTCGAAGCAGGTGAAAGGGGCGGGCGCCGGAAAGCTGCAGATCACCGGCGACCTGACCATTCACGGTGTGACCAAGGAAGTTGTGCTCGATGTCGATGGACCATCTGCGCCCATGAAAGATCCGTGGGGCAACCAGCGCATTGGCGCATCCGCCGCAACCAAGATCAACCGCAAGGATTTCGGCGTGAATGGCGCTTCGGGCGTCGTGGGAGATGAGATCACAATAACCATCGATGCAGAGTTGATTCAGCCGCCGCCAAAGTAGTGTGGGGCTGATTTTTGCAGCGCAACAGTTCTGGAAGAGTTGAACCAGACTGACCCCCAAGCCGTCGCTGTCGGTTGGAGTTGTTGTCCAAAGATTCGTCGTCTTAGGAGTCAAAACACATGACACGCAAAGCAGGTGTGCTGTGGCTGTGTATTCTGGCGTTGGCTTCACTCGCTGGCTGCGGTAGCGGTGGCACTGCAAGTGACAAAGGGGCCGCCGCGATGACCATAAGCCCCAAGCTGGCGGAGTTGGCAGCCGGGGTTCAGAGTCAGACCTATACGGCGACACTCAGCGGCGGAGTATTGGCGAAGGCGTAATCTGGAGCGTCGACGGAATCGCGGGCGGCACATCTGCGGCTGGCGTGATCAGCGACTCTGGAACTTACGTAGCGTCCGCGTTGCCGGGCACGCACACGATCACGGCGACGAGCGCAGGCGACTCCTCTGTGAGTGATACCGCGACGGTCGCCGTAACCGACCTGGCCGGAGTACTCACCTTTCACAACAATCTCGCGCGAGACGGCACGAACACGCAGGAATATCTGCTCAACGGCGCCACAGTCACTCAAGCTATGTTTGGCAAGCTTTTCTCCTGTCCCGTGGACGGCGCAGTCTACACGCAGCCGCTCTGGGTTCCCGGAGTCAGCGTCAACGGTGTCTTGCACAACGTGATTTACGTGGCCACGCAGCATGCCAGCGTTTATGCCTTCGATGCAGACGCTAGTCCCTGTGCCCAACTCTGGAAGGTCTCGCTGCTGGATGCAGAGCACGGGGCCACGGCCGGAGAATCGCCGGTTCCTTGGAAGATTGGAAACAGCTACCCGGTTGGATCGGGAAACGGAGACATTCAGCCTGAAGTCGGAATTACAGGAACGCCGGTCATCGACAGATCGAGTTCCAAGCTGTACGTGGTGAGCAAATCCGAGAACACCTCCATCCCGGCGTTCTACCAGCGGCTGCACGCGCTCAGTTCCAAGGATGGCACCGAAACGGACGTGGTGGCCAACATCGCGGCGTCGGTAGTTGGCACCGGGGACGGTTCGTCGGGTGGCATGGTTGATTTCGATCCGAAAATGCAGGCCCAGAGACCGGCTTTAGCGCTGGCGAATGGAACGGTGTACGTATCGTGGGCATCGCACGAAGATGTATCTCCCTACCACGGATGGATTCTCGGCTATAACGCCACCAACTTGCAGCAACAGTCGGCGGTCTACAACACCACGCCCAACGGCGGCCTGGGAGGCATCTGGATGAGTGCCGGCGGGCCGGCCGCCGACGCGGATGGCAATCTTTACGTGTCTACCGGCAACGGCCTGTTCGATGCCGACATGGACAACGTTGGAGACGGCGATTTCGGTGACAGCGTCTTGAAGCTGGATACATCGACAGGGCTCGGTTTGGTGGATTGGTTCACGCCTTATGATCAGGACACGCTCGCGCAGAACGACTCAGATCTTGGCTCCGGCGGAGTTGTGCTTCTCCCTGATCAGTCGTCCGGTCCTTTTCCTCATCTCCTCGTTGCTGGAGGAAAAGAAGGCGTCCTCTATCTCATCAACCGCGACAACATGGGCAGCTTTCAGAGCGGCAGCAACAATCAGATTGTCCAGAGCTTCTCTGGCAAGGCAGGACTGTTTGGCACTCCGGCATTCTGGCAAAACGTCCTGTACTTCGCCGGGCCGGGGAGCGCACTCGAAGCGTTTACTTTCGATTCCTCTTCCGGGCAGTTCAACACCACCCCTTCTTCACAGTCGAGCTATGTTTTCAACTTCCCTGGAGCGACTCCCTCGATTTCTTCGCAAGCGGGCTCCAACGGGATTGTTTGGGCCATTGACTGCAACCAGTATGGTCCGCCCAGCACCTCTGGCCCCGCCGTACTCCATGCCTACAATGCTGCCAATCTTGGACAGGAATACTGGAATAGCTCTCAGGCAGCGAACAACCGTGACCAGGCGGGGGCCGCCGTAAAGTTCGTCCCGCCCACCGTGGCGAACGGCAAGGTGTATGTGAGCACGCGGACGGAGATCGATGTTTACGGATTCCTTCCGAATTGAGCGCACCGATTACTTCTTCAGGGCCACCGCCAACCCGTCCCGGATGGGCAGTAGAGTGGTATAGAACTCCTTCGAGTCGTAGAGTTTGCGATTGAATTCAAGGATGGCTTTGGTCCGCGCGTCGGTCGGACTCTTCTCGGCGACGCGGCCGCTCCACAGAACGTTGTCCGTAATAAACAGTCCGCCCTTGCGCAGTCGCGGAGCGACGAGCCGCAGAACGCGGGGGTAGTCTTCCTTGTCGACATCGTTGAAGATGATGTCGAACTCCTGCTTTTGCTCAGATAGAATCTCCAGCGCGTCCCCCGTGTGCAGCGAGATACGATTCGAAACTCCGGCGCGAGCGAAATAGCTACGGGCGCGCTCGGCGTTTTTGGAGTCGCCGTCGGTGTAGATGACGCGGCCCTTTTCGCCCACCGCCCGAGCCCACCAGATGGTCGAATATCCGATCGCCGAGCCCAGTTCGAAGACCGCGCGGGCGTTGATCATCATGGCCAGCTGCTGCAGCACGTACGCCACGGCCGGGCCCACGATCGGTATTTTGTGCTCGGTGGCATAGTCTTCCATCTCCGCCAGCACTTCGTCGCGCTTCGGCAGCATGGAGTAGAGGTAGTCGTCGACTGGTCCTGCGGTGGTGAAGTTATAGTGCCGCCAACTGGCTGGCGTTTCTTTCGTCTTGCTCTGAGTCACGTGCCTTCCCTTCTGAATTGGATTGTGTTGGATTCAGCCGATGGTGACGCCCGGCGTTAGCTCGAGTACGGCAACACCCGGAACCAGTTTCTGCAACGCTCCCGGAGTTCCGGTCAGGACCGGGAAGGTTCCAAAGTGCATGGGGATGACGGTTTTCGGCTTCAGCAGATTGACCGCGTACGCAGCCTCGCGCGGTCCCATGGTGAAGAGATCGCCCATGGGCAGCATGGCGATCTCGGGCGCATAAAGGTCGCGGATGATCGCCATGTCGCCGAACACATTCGTATCGCCGGCGTGATAGATCTTCACGCCATTCGCAAACTCGACAACGTAGCCGCAGGCCTCGCCGCCGTAGACGATCTCGTCGCCATCCTGGATGCCACACGAGTGATCGGCGTGGACCATGGTCACTTTGATATCGCCGACCGTTTGCGTTCCACCCTTATTCATGGGAGAAATCTTCTTTGCCCCCTTTCTCCCCAGCCAAAGACAGAGCTCATAAATGCCTACCACCACCGGATCGTGGTGCTTGACGATTTCGACCGCGTCGCCGATGTGGTCGCCGTGGCCGTGCGTGCAGAGAAGGACATCGGCCTTCTTTACCTGCTTGTCAGCCTCCGGACACATGGGATTCCCCATGATCCAGGGATCGATGTATACAGTCTTACCGCCCGGAGTCTCAATCCGGAAGGTAGAGTGGCCCAGCCACGTGAGTTTGATGCCTTTCAGATTCATGTGAATGATAAGCTCCTACGCTTCTAGCTCCTAGGTCGAACGATTGCGAATGCTGATCTAGATTCCCGCGATTTGATTTCCTAGTTTAATATGAAACGCCATGACAGAACTCAAGGTGCTGATTACCCGGCAAGAGATCGCAAAACGAGTGGGCGAAATGGGCGCGCAGATCACGAAAGACTTCGCGGGGCAGGCCGTGATCCTGGTTGGCGTTCTCAAGGGCGCGGCCATCTTCCTGTCCGATCTGGCGAGACAAATAGACCTCGACTCCACCTTTGATTTCATTGGAGTCTCCAGCTACGGCAACCGACCCAGCCCGACCCAGGAACTCCAGAGTGGATGGGACTCCACGGGCGAAGTGAAGTTGACCAAGGATGTAGACCAGTCTATGAAAGACAAGAATGTGATCGTGGTAGAAGACATCCTCGACACAGGATTGACGCTCACGGTCCTGAAGAAGCTTCTGATGGCTCACCAGCCACGCACGCTGAAGATTGCGGCACTGCTCGACAAGCCTTCGCGGCGCAAGCTTCCGCTCGAAGGAGATTATGTCGGATTCAAGATTCCTGACGAGTTTGTCGTCGGATATGGACTGGACTATGCGGAGAAATACCGCAACCTTGCCGACATTTGCATCGTGCCCAGAGAGTAGTGCAAAGCAAGGACAGGGGCGCGTGCCCGCCCCAACAAGCCTTTTCGGGTCGCTCAGCACCCGATCAAACCAGAACTGGGAACGCGGCTGCTATCATAACCGTTGCTGTCATAACCAACGATGAGTTCTGTCCTTTCCAAACCGGATCGCTTGCCGGTCGAGTCTCTGCTGCTCGACGTTGCCGACGTGCTGGCCACGTCGCTGGACCTGGATACGACCGTGCGCCGGGTCGCCGAGGTCGTGCGCAAGGTCATCGATTATGAGATCTTTGCCATTCTGCTGCTCAACGAAAAAACACAGGAATTGCGTTTCCGGTTTCAGGTTGGTTATCCGCCCGAATTTGCCGAGCGCAGCCGGATCAAAGTCGGCGAGGGGGTCACCGGGCAGGCTGCCCAATTAAGACAAGCGGTTCTCATTGATGACGTTACCAAGGACCCGCGCTATATCGAAGCGGTTCCCAACGTGCGGTCCGAACTGGCGGTGCCGCTGATCACCAAGAACCGCGTGATCGGCGTGATCGACATTGAAGCCCGCGAGCCGGGCTACTTCACCGATGAGCACCGAAACGTGCTGACGCTGGTGGCGTCACGCATGGCGGCAGGCATTGAGAATGCCCAACTCTATACCCGGACGACAAAGCAGGCGCGCATTCTTCTGCTCCTGAACGAGATCGCACGCGAGCTGACTTCGATCCTGAACCTGGACGAATTGCTGGGCCGGATTGCAGAACTGGTGCGGCGGTTGATCGACTACCAGATGTTCAGCATCCTGCTGCTGGATTCTTCCGGCGAGAAACTGCAACACCGTTTCTCCCTGCGCTTTAATGAGAACATTCACCTGAAACACGAAATTACGCTGGGCCGCGGCCTGGTGGGCGCGGCGGCCGAGAGCAAGCAAGCTGTACTAGTGCCAGACGTCAGCAAGGATCCCCGCTACATCGAAGCCAATCCCGAAACCCGATCGGAACTGGCAGTGCCTTTGATTTACAAAGGCAAGGTGATCGGAGTGCTTGATCTGGAGCACACGCGCCGCGGATTCTTCACCGAAGAGCACCAGCGGACCATGAGCACTCTGGCGGCACAAATCGCCATCGCCGTCGAGAACGCGCGCCTGTACGAAGAAATCGAGCGGCAAGAGCGGCGACTGGAGCGCGACTTGGCCCTGGCGCGCGAATTGCAAGGACGACTGCTGCCGCAAACGCCGCCGAAACTCGCTCACCTCGACGTTGCGGCAAAGTTCGTTCCGGCGCGCGCCATTGGCGGCGACCTCTATGACTTCATCCCTTATTCCATGTCGCGGCTCGGCATCGTCATTGGCGACGTCAGCGGCAAAGGCGCGCCGGCGGCCATCTATGCCGCACTGGTGAGTGGGATCATTCGCTCGCATGCCCCGATTGAACCGGGATCTGCCGAGATGTTGTCTGCGGTGAATCTGTCGCTGGCCGAACGCCGCATCGAAGCCCAGTTTGTCTCCATCATTTATGCCGTCTGGGACGATGAGCATCGTACCCTCACGGTCGCGAACTCCGGTCTGCCCCGCCCCATTTATGTGCACGGCGGCAAGAATGAAGTCATCGAAGCCACGGGATTGCCCCTGGGACTGTTCGACGAAGCCGACTACGATGAGTTCAAGTTCCGCATGAAGCCTGGAGACATGTTCGTTTTTTTCAGCGACGGCATTCTCGACGCCCGCAACCGCAAAGGTGAACTCTTCGGGCGCGGACGAGTCGAGAAAATCATCGCCGAGTGTACTGACAAGTCGGCGAACTGCGTTGTGGACTCTCTTTTCAAGGCGGCGGCCGAACACTCGGCAGGCGTGGAAACCTTTGACGACCAGACTGTGGTCGCCATCCGAGTACGCAGCGGCACGCACGCCTCCCCCAAGAAAAAATGACCTCCCGCAGTCAGAACCCAGCAGGCCGGCCTCCCGGATTCGTCTATCGCGAGACGAAGCGCGGGATCTTGCGCTGGGGTGGGCAGTCTATCCTGCACTGCGAAGACGTCTCCCTGCCCAAGCTGGCTGCGAAATACGGCACGCCGCTTTACGTCTACTCGGCCGCGATGATTCGCGAGCGTTATGACGCGTTTGACGCCGCATTCCGCGACGTGCCCCATGCCATCTGCTATTCCGTCAAAGCCAATTCGAACCTGAGTATCCTGCGACTGCTGGCCAGGAAGGGATGCGGCTTCGACGTGGTTTCCGGGGGTGAACTGGAACGCGTGCTTACCGCCGACCGCAAGGCGGCAAAGAAGGTCGTGTTCTCCGGTGTGGGCAAGACTCGCGAGGAATTGAGTTCGGCGTTAAAAGCGGGGATCATGCTTTTCAATGTCGAGAGCGAGTCGGAATTGTGGGCTCTGGCAGAGTGCGCAGGGCGGTTGCGCTCCACGGCGCCGGTTGCCCTGCGAGTCAATCCCGATGTCGCAGCTAAGACTCATCCCTACATTTCTACCGGCTTGCACAAGCACAAGTTCGGCGTGCCGATCAGCGAAGCGCGGGCGCTCTACGCGAAAGCGTCGGGCGCGCGATATCTCAAGGTGCGCGGGGCAAGCGTCCATATCGGGTCACAGATCACGGATGTCGCGCCTTTCGGCGAGGCCATGGCCCGCGTGGCTGACTTGGTCCGCGAATTGCGCGCGGACGGCCACAACATCGATTACATCGATGCGGGAGGTGGCTTGGGCATCGCGTATGAAAAGCCGAACCCCCTGGAGTTTTCCGGCTATGTCGCCACTTACGCACGAGCCCTCGCGGCACCCCTGCGAGGCTTGGACGTGCAGTTGCTGCTTGAGCCTGGCCGCTCGATCGTAGGACCCGCCGGTGTTCTGCTTACCTCCGTCATATACCGCAAGGAGAATGACGGCAAACGATTCCTGGTGGTCGACGCTGCCATGAACGACTTGATCCGCCCCGCGCTCTACGGCGCCTATCACGAGATTGTTTCAGTAACCTACGGCACAGACGCTGCTACGAAGTCTGAGGTCTCCGACATAGTAGGTCCGGTGTGCGAAACCGGAGATTTCTTTGCGCGCGACCGCGAACTGCCTGCGGTAAGCGAAGGAGATCTGCTGGCGATTCTGGATGCGGGCGCCTACGGGATGGTGCTGGCGTCGAACTACAACACGCGCCCGCGTGCGGCAGAAGTGCTGATCACAGGCAAGTCGGCCAAAGTAATTCGGCGGCGTGAGAAGTTGCAGGATCTGCTGCGAGCGGAGCTGTAAGCTCCTTACCCCTATCTCTCTCCCCATTTCAGCTTAGTGCGGAGCAGTTGGAAGAAGTCCGTCCCGGTGCGAAATAGATTCACTTGATTCTCGGAGAGGCGACAACGCACGCGATCGCCGTCGCGCAAGTCGAGGCCGGGTTGGCCGTCGAGGCTCAGGTATGCGACCTCCTCCTCGCTACGCAGCAGGATCTCAATTTCGACCGAATCCGGCACCACCAGCGGGCGATGCGTCAGAGAGTGCGGGGCAACCGGCGTAATCACGAAGGCGTTCACCGTTGGCATGAGGACCGGTCCACCCGCGGACAGAGAATAGGCGGTCGACCCAGTTGGAGTAGCCACGATCATGCCGTCCGCCCGGTAACTGGAGACGAAAACCTTATCAATATGAAGGTCGTAGGTATTGAGACGCGCGAGGGCCGTCTTGTTCACGACTGCGTCATTGAAGACGAGATAACTGCCGCGAACCGTGTCTCCGCGCAGCAACTCGCACTGCATGAGCGAGCGATGCTCGACCACAGCGCGTCCCTGTGCGATCGCGTCCAGCATCGTATAGAGCGACTCGACCGGCACCTCCGTCAGAAAGCCGAGTGATCCCAGGTTAACGCCCAGCAACGGAACGTCGATCGCCGCTGTTACTCTCGCCGCGGACAGCAACGTACCATCTCCACCAAGAACGACCACAAGGGTGAGTGTCTTCGACGCCATCTGCGCCCGCGGCACGACCTCCTGCCCCGCGGCGTACTTCGCTGTTTCCACATCTACGACGACTTTGTACCCGTGCTCAGCGAGCCAGGCGAGAAGCCGCGGAACGATCTCCGCAACTTCAGGACGATCCGGTCGCGAGATGATGGCTGCGATTTTCTGCGAAGATGCTTGCGGACTTGTCATAGTGATGACGAAAGAGAGATTGTACAGAAACTCAAGGCTTTAACCACAGAGGACACAGAGCACCTTGAGGCACTAGAACACGCCGTAGAGAAGGAATTCACGATTACCCTCCGCGCCGAGGATCGGCGACTCAATCGTGTCGGTTTGCGCCACACCCAGACTGATCAACGCTGTTCGGACCTTATCCACCGATGCGATCTGCGCGGTTTCGTCGCGCACGATGCCTCCCTTTCCCACATATTCCCTTCCCGCTTCGAACTGGGGCTTTACCAATACAACGATTTGCCGTCCTCGGCGTTCGTCCGGCGATTCAGGAAGAACTGCTCCGACCACAGCCGGAAGGACCAGAGTTGCAGAGATGAACGAGACATCCATGGCGATGAAATCCACCGTCTCGCCAATCGCTTCGCGCTTCAGATAGCGAGCATTCGTCTTCTCCAGCAAACGCACGCGCGCATCCTGGCGGAGTTTGAAGTCCATCTGGCCGTAGCCAGTGTCCACCGCGATGACCCGCGCGGCACCACGCTGAAGCAGGCAATCGGTGAATCCTCCGGTGGACGCGCCAACATCGAGACAGACCTTGCCCGTGACTGCGATACTCCAGTGTTCGAGCGCACGCTCCAGCTTCAGTCCACCACGGCTGACGAACTTGAGATCTTCGCCGAGCAGTCGAATCACGCACTCCGCTGCGACCTGTGCCCCGGCCTTCTCAAGTTTCTGATCATCAACCAGCACCTTGCCCGCGAGAATGAGAGCCTGAGCACGCTCACGCGAGGCGGCCAGGCCACGATCCACGAGAAGTTTGTCGAGTCTAAGTTTCAAACGCGATTCCAAGCTACAGGTCTTACCACGAAAGTACCAGCACCCGCACCAGTGCAAAGTGTTGAAGCATCTCTCGGTGAATCACTTACAAAGATACAGTGCCGCTTTTCCACAAGATTATCCACGAAACATGTTGAAAACTTTGGTGCGCGGAGTGCGCTGTGAGACAAGAACGGTCAACCAACAACAAAAGCCGCCCTGTGTCGGAGGCGGCTCTTTGATTCTCAGTTTGCGGTAGACTACCCGGCCACTTCCTCCAACAGCTTCTGATCGATGTCAAAGTTCGAGTGCACGTTCTGCACATCGTCCTGGTCTTCGAGCGCTTCCATCAGGCGGATCATGGTGTTGGCGGCGGCGCCTTCCAGTTTGATGTAGTTCTGCGGAATCATGGCGACACTGGCCGATGCGGGCTCAATGCCAGCTTTCTTCACCGCTTCCAGCACCGCTTCGTAGGCCGACGTCGCTGTCAGGATTTCCCAGTTGTCGCCATCGTCATTCAAATCTTCCCCGCCGGATTCGAGAACGATGTTCATCAGATCGTCCTCTTTGGCCGCGCTCTTGGGAATGATGATGTCGCCTTTCTTGTGAAACATCCAGGAAACGGCGCCGGCATCGGCCATGTTGCCGCCGTTTTTGCCGAAGACGTGACGGATCTCGCTCACGGTGCGGTTCCGATTATCGGTGTTGATGTCCAGCAACACCGCCACCCCGCCGGGCCCGTAGCCCTCCAGGGAGAATTCCTCGTAGTTGGCGCCGGGCAGTTCGCCCGTACCCCGCTGGATGGCCCGCTTGATGTTGTCGGCCGGCATGTTCTCCGCTTTGGCGGCGACGATCGCGCCGCGCAAGCGCGGGTTGGTGTCAGGATCGCCGCCGCCGTTCTTCGCGGCAATGCTGATTTCCTTAATGAGTCGGGTAAAAATCTTGCCGCGCTTGGCATCCAGCGCGCCCTTCTTGTGCTTGATTGTGGCCCATTTTGAATGGCCGGACATAGTTAGACCTCGTATCTAAGATCCCTGTTTAAAGAGCTATGGATGGCGCAGGATTCGCCTTCAGAGGAGATCACTGGATTGCCTCGGTATGGATGCAGGCGAACACGGATTATAGCACGGTGAAGCCGACAAACAGTACCGGATACTGGTCCCCATGAGCAAGCCGCGGCTCTGCCACAGCCATGGTACCCTCTGCGCCCTTGACTGTCTCGGTTTGCACACCTAACATGCCAAGCAAAGCGCGCGCTCGTGTAATCACATTATGACTGGCCGACTCGTGGGGCACTACCGGGTCCTCGAACAAATTGGCGCTGGAGGAATGGGCGACGTCTTTCGCGCGCGCGACGAGAGACTGGGGCGCGATGTCGCACTGAAACTGATCCGGCCGGCCTCCAGCGACAATCCCGACCATTTGCGCCGCTTTGAACAGGAAGCGCGGGCAGCCGCGGCGCTGAACCATCCGAACATCCTGGCCATCTTTGACGTCGGATTCGAAGGGACTACTCCGTACATCGTCTCCGAACTGCTGGAGGGCAAGACCCTGCGCCAGCGACTGTTGGAAGGCCCGATTCCCGTGCGGGAGGCCACGGATTTCGCCATCCAAATTGCGCATGGCCTAATTGCCGCTCATGAACGGCTCATTGTGCATCGCGACTTGAAGCCCGAGAATCTGTTCCTCACGAATGACGGGCGGGTCAAGATTCTCGATTTCGGAGTGGCCAAGCTGCAAACTCCGGCGGAAGACAAGCGCTCGATCGAAAGCTTGACGACGGTGACCAAGAACGGGGCTGTAATCGGCACGGTCGCCTACATGTCTCCGGAACAACTGCGCGGCAAGCCTGTGGATCACCGCAGCGACGTATTCAGCTTCGGCGCGATTCTCTACGAGATGCTGGCCGGGCAGCGCGCATTCCATGGCGAAACTCAAGTAGACACGATGACCGCGGTTCTGAAGGAAGAACCCGCAGAAGTTAACCTGGAACGTGCGGCGATCCCGCTGGGATATCGGGACGTCGTCAAGCACTGTCTGGAAAAAGAACCGGAGAACCGGTTCCAGTCGGCCAAAGACCTGGCTTTCGCGTTACAGACTCTCTCCGGATCGTCGCCGGTGAAACCTGTCCCACCCCCGCCGAAAACTCGAACGGCGCGGTTAGTGCCTTGGGCGCTCGCAGCATCTCTGGCAGGGGCAACGCTGGTTCTGGCCTTGATCCTCATACTGCACGCTCCCACGCCTCCTCCGGTCTACGTGCGCCTGACGTTCGCAGCTGGGACGCGATATTCGGCCCGGTTCGCGCCCGTCGGGCAGTCCATCGTCTATAGCGCCGCCTGGAACGGCAAGCCAGTACAGATCTTCTCCGAGGTTGGGAACTCGCATCTGGCCCAGCCGCTTAACCTGACCGACGCTAACCTGTTGGCCATTTCGGCGAGCAATGAACTGGCGGTCGTGCTGCACGGCACACATGACGGGCAGCTTGAAACTGTCGGCGGAGTGCTTGCCCGCGCACCTCTCGCGGGAGGATCTCCTAAGGAATTGCTGGCAGACGTTCGGTGGGCAGACTGGAACAGAAACGGACAGTTGGCGGTCGTTCACGATGTGGATGGACACAGTCGTCTGGAGTACCCAATCGGCACTGTGCTCTACCAGACCGGCGGATGGATCAGCAATATTCGTTTCTCCCCTCTCGGCGACCAGATCGCGTTCATGGATCACCCGTCGCTGTGGGACAATCTCGGCGCCGTCTGCGTCGTTGATCTATCGGGACATTTCCGGACACTGACGGGAGAATGGGAATCCGAGCAAGGCCTTGCGTGGCGGCCGGACGGGAAGGAAATCTGGTTCTCCGCCATTGAGAAGGGCAACAACCTCAATCTGAAGGCAGTCACCCTCTCCGGCAAAACCCGCACGTTGCTGGATCTGCCAGTAGGAGTCATCCTGCAGGACATAGCCTCTGACGGCCAGGTGCTGGTCGCTTTGAATTCCAAACGCCTGGCGATGGGATTTAGCACCCTCGGTAGCAAGGAAGACCTGGAACTGTCCTGGCACGATTGGAATGTCGCCAAGGACATTTCCCGCGACGGACAGTCCGTGCTCTTCGAGGATGCCAGCGAAGCGGCGGGGCCGGGCTATGCGGTGGCCCTCCGCAAGTTGGATGGCACTCTGCCGATCCGTCTGGGAGAAGGCAGTGCGGGCGGGTTCTCGCCCGATGGGAAGTGGGCGGTCTCAGTCTCCAACGGTCTTCCGGGACAAGTGACCTTGCTGCCGATTGGCGCAGGTCAACCTCGCTCCGTCGAGGTAACCGGTTTGGAACATGTTCACAACGGGTGGGCCCGCTTCCTTCCCGACGGAAAGAAAATCAGTGTGAATGGCAACGAGTCCGGTCATGCTCCGCGATGCTATCTCCTGGACTTGGGTGGCGGGAAACCCCAGGCCGTGACGCCGGAAGGAGTTTCGTGCGGGCCGTCGTCGCCCGACAGCCATTTCGTCGTCGGCGTTGGAGCGAATTCCGCCGTGGCAATCTACCCCGTAGACAATGGTTCGCCACGACTCGTCACTGGCCTGGAAGCGGGATTTAACCCTGTACGATGGTCGGAAGACGGATCGTTTCTGTACGGTTACCATGAAGGCGAGCTTCCCAGCAGGATATACAAGATTGAGATCGCTACCGGGAAAGAGACCATGGTTCAGGAGCTGCGGCCGGGAGTGCCGGCTGGGGTTGTCAGGATAGCTCCGGTCGTCGTAAGCCGCGACGGCACACGCTTTGCTTACAGCTTCAATGAGACCTTGTCTGTTCTTTACCTAATTTCCGGATTGCACTAGCGCCCGCCGAAAATCCTGCTCCCCTTTAATTCAGAGACCCCGCGAAATCCGCGCCAACATAGTGGAAGAAGATCGACGTCGAGGTTTGTCCTTCGCCAAGGATGTCGCGGTAGTGAGGCAATTGAGTGCCGCGGTATGCGAGTCCATCTCCCAGCGATTGGTAGACGGTCACTGTACTCGTTGGCGTGTCGAGTCGAATTGGCCATGGAGTCTCAAGCGCAGGCTCGGGTGAAAAATCAAGGCAGAGAGTGACGCTAAACTCGCATTGTTCCCGGTCGGTGTGTTTCTTCAGTTCTGCTCCACTCAGGTACGAAGCAAGGTAGACGTACGAAGGCTTGAGCGGCTCACCGGCCACGGCACTGAGCGTGGCGACAATCTGCCGATGGAAGAATCGTGCGACCGGCTCGTTGTAGGCCACGTAACGCCGCGGGCTCTGACCGTCCCCAAGCCGGATTGCGCCGGTGCGGATCAGGTAGCGGTAGTAGCGGCGCAGCGCGGCGATGTGGAATGGGTGAATGAGGTCGCCCAGGGGCGCGTAGCCTTTCGCGCGGAAGAGGGGGACCGCGTTCCGAACCATCTCTTCGTGCGCACGATTGCGCTGCGTCGTTGCGTCTACGGGAAGCAGAATCTCCGCAGCCGCCAACAGACCCCGCGCGCCGTCCGGTACAGACGAAGGCACGGCTTCATTCGGACGCAGACCTTGCAACACGGAGTCGAGTCCCGGCCCCAGCCAGAAAGGCAGCAGAGATCCCGAAGCCGAGTCTCGGACCCAAGCTACGGTCCCCTGGACAGCGAATCCAGAGAGCAGTTCCCTCTGGGATGCGAACTCCTCCGGTAATTGTCCGGCAGGACACAAGATGCACTCGGGATTCAGATAAAGAGGTCGATGCCGACCTTCTTGTAAATGCAATGAGCTAATGACCCGCTGCGGGATCAAGTGCAGCGGCAATTCATCCAGCAGGCAATAGAACCGATCGGGAGGGAGGGTCGCGGCGTAGGCCTGCCGCGACACTCCTCCCATCAGGGTTGTTACCCACTTGAGCCACGCCGAATTGTCTACCGACGAAGCCATCCGTTTAGTGTGAAGCGGCTGTCAGCGAAGAGCCCTGAGGGACACTTCACCGGAGTGATCTCGTGCAGCGATTCGCACGAAAAAAAGACGATCTGGTTCTGCTGGGGAACAATCGTCTGGTAGCTTCCCTCGCTGACGTAGGTGCCTTCCTCCAGGCGCGCGTCGTGAATCCGGAGGTCTCCACCTTCGAATTGCAGCGGCTCGCGTTGAAAGAAGTAAACAAACGTCAGGTAGCGCGAAGCGACCCGATCGCTGCCATTGTCGCTGTGGAAGCGGAAGAAGTCGCCGTCGTTGCTGGCCGTGATCTGGGCCTCGACCCCAGCGATGGCAAATTCCTCCATGCCGAGTTTCTGCAACACCTGCGGCAGCACCGCTTTGACGCGATCGACCAACAGATCCTGGTATTGAGCCAGATCCATAAGAACGCGGGAGCGGCGGTGTTCATAGTTGACCACGCCCCCGTCAGCGGCGGGCGCAACGACTTCGCTTGCGCTGAAGTCGGCCTCGTGTTCGAGCGCGAAGCGCGTGAGTTCATCGAGTTCATGAGGCGCAAGGAATTCGTCGAGAATGACACAGCGCGCCGCCAAATGGGGTGGCTGCTCCAGAATCGCCACCGTTTTTTGGGCAACCACTTCTTGGTCGATTGAGCCCCGCGGCGGCTGCGGCTGCGTTGTAGGAGTATCGCGCAACGGTGCGTGCGGGGGTTCCGGCTGCTTATGGTGAGGCGCTTTGTGGGGCGCGGGGGGCATGGGCGCGCGCGGCGGCTGCGGCTGGTCGGGCGCTCCCGGCACAGCCGGCGTGCCCATCGGTGAGCGCGGGGGCTGCGGTTGCCCCGGAGCCTTCATGACGCCCGCTGAGTTGTTCGCCGAGAGCGAACTGCTCTGCAGGATGCGCTCGACAATGCTGCCGCCCAGAACTGCGAAGGCACGCTGAGCGACAGTCTCGCCCACTGCCGATGCAATTATGGCCCGAGCTGCTTCCTGTATCTCGTGGTTCTCGCCTGGCGCAGCCTTGGCATGCTGCAGGAGATTGGCCACTAGCGCTCGTTCTTGCGCGCTGAGGATCCGTTCGTCCTGCATCAACGTTTCTGAAAAGGAATCTAGAATCTGCTTCGGTGTCATGAGAGACACGCCTCCCCGCGTGTGCTTGCGAACACATTGAGGTTTGGGGCCCGCACTGCAGGGGAAGAAAAACGACCATATACCTAGAGGCTGTTAATAACCTAGGAAAATCTTATGCGCAGAAGTTAAATCGGGCTATCGGGCAGCCATGGCGCCGACCATCGATTGAAATACTTTCAGCCCGTCAGTACAGCCTAATTCAGGCTCAGCAGAGCGCTCAGGATGAGGCATCATCCCCACTACGTTGCCCCCGGGGCTACAGATTCCGGCAATGTTGTCCAAAGAACCGTTGGGGTTGGCCGATGCAACAATTTCGCCACGGGGCGTCGAATAACGCAACACTACACGATTGTCTCGGCGCAACTCCTCCAGAGTCGCTTCATCGCAGTAGTAGTTGCCCTCCATGTGGCCAATCGGGATGGTCAACACCTCGCCCTTTGCACATGTGTTGGTGAAGGGAGTCTCAACGTTCTCCACTCGCACTTGCACCGGCTTGCAAACGTACTTGAGGCCGACGTTCCGCATCAACGCGCCAGGTAGCAAGCCCGATTCACAGAGAATCTGAAAGCCATTGCAGATGCCGAGCACCATGCCTCCACCGGCGGCGAACTTTCGGACCGACTCCATGACCGGCGAGAACTTTGCAATCGCGCCGGTCCGCAAGTAATCCCCAAAAGCAAAACCTCCCGGAACAATCACAGCATCACAGCTTTCCAGGTCGTGCGATTCGTGCCACAGGAACGTAACCGGCTGCTTGGCGACTTGCTGAATCGTCCAGTGAGCATCGTGATCGCAGTTCGAACCGGGAAAAATGATGACGCCGAATTTCATTGGTGTCCTCAGTTGTTGGGATTTGTGGCTAGTCTAGCATGCCGACCCGTTTGCTCGGCGCGGATGGTCCCCAACTTGGCAACGCGAACGTGGCACTGACGCAGTGGCGTGTGGCAGCATAGTGCCGGCCGAACCAGAAAGAGGGTTTCGGTGTCCAATCCCTCTGTGTGCCGGATCCAGCGTTTCCGATCGGGAATCGGATTCTCTGTTTACCCCTCCGACCAAGGGAGGAGACCGTGATTACAATCACCGACACTGTCCTGCGCTTGTGGTCTTATGCCCTCGGAGATCTTCTTGACACGCGAAGGGGGCGGCGGTATTCTCGCCAGCCACTAAGGTACGTGCTGCACAAACCGTAACTTGGTACCCGCAGGAATCGTTGCGGCCTTTGCTTTCCCCCTTAGGCCCGCGGATTCTGCGACGAACGGGATTCCCACAGGTGAACTGCGTCATGTCGATTCTTCGTCTCCTGCGTCTTACTGCATTCATCCTTGTACTCGCCGCGTTCGCTGGCCTCCCGGCATCCGTCTGGGCGGTAGGCTTTCAGCCCGTTTCTCCGGAAGAGTTAAAGCTGACCAGCGAGCCCAAGGCTCCGGGTGCGCCCGCCATCATTCTGTTCCGCCAGGTTGACCGCGACGACCGCGGCCAGACCGCTCACGAGGATGTGTATTTCCGCGTCAAGATCCTCACGGAAGAGGGTCGCAAGTATGCCGACATCGAGATTCCTTTCTGGAAGGAACAGGGCGATGTCGTCAATATTCACGCCCGGACGATCAAGCCCGACGGATCCATCGTAAGCTTCGCCGGGAAGGCTTTCGACAAGGAGATCGTCAAGGCTCGTGGCGTGAAGTACATGGCCAAGACGTTCACGCTGCCCGACGTCCAGGTGGGCGGCATCATCGAGTACTACTACACGACCGACTTCAGCGAGAAGTTCGTCTTCGACTCGCATTGGATCCTTAGCAACGAACTGTTCACCAAGAATGCGAAATTCTCTCTGAAACCATACACCAGCGACTATGCGCAGTGGAACGTGCGCTGGACCTGGAAGAACCTGCCCCCCGGCACCGCACAGCCAGCGGAAGCGCCCAACCATGTCATCAACCTGGAAGTGCGTGATGTTCCTGCCTTCCACACCGAAGACTACATGCCCCCGGAGAACGAGTTGAAGGCGCGCGTGGACTTCATCTACAGCGAGGACTTTCTTGAGAAGGATCCCGACAAGTATTGGAAGAAACTGGGCAAGAAGCGCAACGACCTGTTGGAAAGTTTCGTCGGAAAACGCAAAGCGATGGAGCAGGCGGTAGCTGAGATCGTTTCCCCGGGCGATTCACCGGAAGTGAAACTGCAGAAGATCTACGCTCGCGTGCAGCAACTCCGCAACACTTCCTACGAAGTGGAGAAGTCCGAGCAGGAGCAAAAACGCGAGAAAGAGAAGGACCCCGGCAACGTCGAGACGGTGTGGAAGAAGCAATACGCCAATGGTGGGGAGCTGACCTGGCTCTTTCTCGCCCTGGCGCGGGCTGCCGGATTCGAAGCTCACGGGATGTGGGTTTCCGACCGCGAAAACTATTTCTTTACTCCACAGACCATGGAGGGCCGCCGGCTCGACGCCAACGTCGTAGTCGTCAAGGTGAGCGGCAAAGACGTCTTTTTCGATCCCGGAGCAGCATTCACACCATTTGGGATGCTGCCCTGGGTCGAGACCGGAGTGAATGGTCTCCGTCTCGATAAAGATGGCGGCTCATGGCTGCAGACCATGCTTCCCGCCAGTGCCGAGTCTGGCGTCCAACGCAAGGCCGACCTGAAGCTCAGCGACACCGGCGACCTCGAAGGCAAACTCACAGTTACCTTCACCGGACTGGAAGCATCGCATCGCCGCGTGGAAGAGCGCCTGACCGACGACGCTGAACGCAAGAAATCCCTGGAGGATGAAGTCAAGCAGTCCATTCCCGCGGCTTGCGAGGTGGAGTTGACCAACAAGCCCGACTGGAAGAGCTCTACTCCTCCTTTGGTCGCTGAATTCACCTTAAAGGTGCCAGGTTGGGTGTCGGGGGCCGGACGCCGCGCCCTGCTGCCGGTCGGACTCTTCGGCGCTCCGGAGAAGCATTTGTTCGATCACTCCGACCGCGTGCAACCCATTTATTTCGAGTATCCCTTTCAGCGTCTCGATGACATAAACATTGACCTGCCTTTGGGCTGGCAGATCTCCACCTTGCCCGCGCCCCAGAAGCAGGATGGACACATTGTCATCTACACGATGACAGCGGAAAACAACAAGGGGACGTTGCACTTGAGCCGCGCCCTCAATGTCGATATCCTGCTGCTGGAGCAGAAGTACTATCCAGCATTGCGCAATTTCTTCCAAGTCGTGAGGACCGGTGATGAACAACAGGTCATATTGCAACCAGCTGCAGCCAGCGCGGCCAACTGATTGGCGCCTTCTCCGCATCCTGCTGTACGCGGGCCTTTCTGTGCTCGCCGCCACCGGCCGCGCCCAGGCGGCCGACGCACCGCAGTGGATGCGCGCCGTCGCCTCAGCGCCCTTGCCCGCCCACGACGAGAAGACGGACGCGGTGCTGCTGTATGAGGAGGTCAATGTCAACGTCCAATCGGCGGACAAAATCAAAATCCAGGTTCGGAGGGCGTACAAGATTTTGCGGCCCAGCGGCCGCGACTACGGAGTTGCAGCTGTTTCCTTTAACGCCCACACCAAAATCAACGGCCTTCGCGGCTGGTGCATTCCCGCACAAGGCAAGGACTACGAGGTGAAAGATAAGGAAGCGTTGGAGGTGTCGCTTCCAAGCGTCGCAGGCGGCGAACTTATCTCTGACGTCAAAGACAAATTGCTTCAGATTCCCGCGCCCGATCCCGGCAATATTGTGGGCTACGAATACGAAAAGGAAGTTCAGCCGATGGTGCTGCAAGAAGTCTGGGATTTTCAGCGCGAGATTCCGGTGCGCGAATCCCACTATTCCCTGCAACTCCCTCCCGGCTGGGCCTACAAGGCCTTGTGGATCAACTATCCCGAATCCAAGCCCGCCGAGAGCGGAACACAGTTGCAATGGACCCTTAGCGACGTAAAGAGCATCCGCGAGGAACCGGAGATGCCACCTCTAGCCGGAGTCTCCGGACAAATGGTGGTCTCGTTCTTCCCCCAGGGCAGCCCTTCCGTCCGCGGATTCAGCAACTGGCCTGAGATGGGCAACTGGTATCTGAATCTGACCAATGGCCGCCGCGACGCCTCGCCTGAAATCAAGCAGCAGGTCGCGACTCTTACGGCTTCAGCCAGCACTCCGCTAGACAAGATGAAAGCTCTGGCCCTGTTCGTGCAACACGACATCCGGTACGTCGCCATCAGCTTGGGGATTGGAGGCTTCCAACCCCATGCCGCTCCGGATGTCTTCACGCATCGCTACGGCGACTGCAAAGACAAAGCGACATTGCTCAGTTCGATGTTGAGCCAGATTGGAGTGGAGTCGTACTACGTGGTGATCAATTCAGAACGTGGTGCAGTAACGGCGGAAACTGCCGCTAACATCGGCGCCTTCGACCACGTAATCCTGGCAGTCAAGTTGCCTGCCAATGTCTCTGATCCGTCGCTCGTAGCCACCGTGCAGCATCCTCGCCTCGGCCGCGTGCTCTATTTCGACCCCACCAATGAACTCACACCTTTTGGCGAAATCGGTGGATACCTTCAGGGGAACTACGGGCTGCTGGTCACGCCGGAAGGCGGTGATCTGGTCGAGTTGCCCAGGCAGCCTTCCGCAATGAACAGCATCCAGCGTACGGGTACGCTGACACTCGATCCCACGGGCACATTGAAAGGCGATGTCAACGAAACGCGCTTGGGAGATCGTGCCTCGTCGGAACGCTGGCGCCAACGTACCGTAACCAAAGATACCGACCGGAAGAAGTCTATTGAAGATGTGCTGGCCGGGTCCCTGTCGCTTTTTCAGCTTACGCGTGCCACCGTTTTAAATCTCAATCAGACGGATCAGCCCTTCGGCTTCAAATACTCTTTTGAAGCCCAGAACTATGCCAAGAATGCCGGCGGCCTGCTGCTGGTTCGCCCGCGCGTGCTGGGAGTGAAAACAAGCGGGCTTTTGGAGACGAAGGAGCCGCGCAAGTTCGCTATTGAATTCGCAGGCCCCTCGCGTGACACCGACAGCTTCGACATCACAATCCCCGCGGGCTACGAGGTGGACGACGTGCCCCCTGCCGTCGATGCCGACTACAGCTTCGCCAGCTATCACGCGAAGACTGAAGTGAAAGGCAACGTGATCCATTACAGCCGGACGTTCGAAGTGAAAGAACTCAGTGTGCCGGTAACCCGGGCTGATGAGTTGAAGAAGTTCTACCGCATCATCGCCGGGGATGAGCGCAACACGGTGGTGCTGAAAACGGGAGCGAAGTAGGGACGCGCCTTTGGGTCATTGGGGATTTTGCGGGAGCGCCGCTTCGGGTGAGTCCTGCGGTACCAGGAGCGACGAAGGCACCGTGGCCTGGAGGGGCGCAGGCTGGTTCGTTTGTGCGGTTGTCTGCGGTGTGCCACCTGTATAAGTCTGCGGAGGATACCCCTTCGCCTGCACGATGGCCCAGTGCCATTCGTCCCCTGGAGAGAGCTGCAGGTCTAAAGGGGCGCTGAAAACTGTGGTTGCAAAAGGACCTGCGGCCGCTCGCATCCGGTAAATCAAAATCACATCGGGTTTCTTCTCCGGCCGGACTTCAGATTCCTGAGGCAATTCCACTGCCGGGGCCAGATTCGACGTACCGCCGTACAGGAACGCCTTCGGTTCGTTCTTCTTGACGACGGTCAGAGCGACGTCTACTTCACTCACGTGCCAATCCGTGCCGTTAAACACGGAGACCGTCAGCGCATCTCCTTCAATCGTGGCTGGTCCTTCCAGCTTGAGCACGTCGGCGGGCGGAAGGTCCATCTGTGCGTATTGGCCGGAAAGTAACGACTTCGTATTCGCGCTGAACGAGAGACTGCAGGATACGTCTGGCGCCGAGATCTGAAAACCCTTACTCTCTCCCGCCATCCGGAACTTCAGAGTTGAACCCGGTGCGTGGCGGCCCTCCGCCTGTTCCATCACCTGCGACAGATTGTCGTCGTCGACGACTTCGCTCGATGGAGGATTCTTCTTCCTCAGGCTGCGGGCAACGTCTCCCAGGGGTGTATCGTTCGGATCGTCTTGCGCAACGCCCTGCGCGACGACCAACACGGGCAGCAGAACCGCTAGCAGCACGGGCAGCACAAGAGTCTGTCGAATTCCTGGAAGGCGCAGCATGAAGTCTCAGGCCAGGTTCTCCTGATCGGGGAACCACATCTCACGCGGGAGAACATCGTGGGGCGCCCGGAGAGAAACTGCCTAAGCCAATTGTATGGAGAGCTGGAAGAAACAGGGACAATTCGGGCAAAC
>JADGNQ010000295.1 GCA_017883385.1 Candidatus Sulfotelmatobacter sp. | reverse complement strand
ACTAGTATATCTAATCGATTAAATAAATCTTCTTTCGAGGCGGACCTGTTGCTGCCACCCACTATCAGGAAACAATCCACGAGAGCATTGGATGGCCCAGTTGGACATGGCCCCTGCCGCGCCTCCGGGCGATTGCTCCCGATATGTGGGCTTCCCGGAGAATGGACCGGCCCAACCCGCGGCCGCTGGCCCAAGGAAGGGACGGCGGTATATCGTCCGCGATCTTGCCGGCGCACCCTGCAAGCCTGAAGTTCGACGCCACCACGGCGTCGGGCGTAATCCTCGAGAAGTGGCTCAACTTCCGTATAGCCACTCGGGCGCTATCCGAAAACCTTCGCTTCTATGGGCAGGGCTTGTCCGAACGCGTGAGAGGTCGTCGTGCCGGTTCTATGTTTGCACCCAGGGCCCGAAGGTGCTTGGGCTGGACGGAGTCATGCGGATCTCGAGTGGCTGAAGCGTAACTACCCTCGACCGATAGTGTAAACTGACGGGGATGATAAATCGTAGGCGCTTCGTCGGCTCGCTTGCGTACGGCGTATGCACGGCTGCATCCTCGCGCGCCGCGGCGCCGCGAATCGATGGCGGCATCATCCGGTCTCAGATCGAAGCCCTGAGCGTCTTCGGACGTCTGCCCGGCGGAACCTTTCAGGACGGCGTTAGCCGCGTCGGCTACTCCGACGCCGACATCGCAGGACGCAAGTACGTCATGGACCTGATGCGACGCGCCGGCGCCTCGGTGCGCATCGATGCCGCCGGCAACATCTTCGCATCGCGCTCCGGCAGCGACCCGTCGCTCAAACCCGTGCTCTTCGGCTCGCACATCGACTCGGTCCCGAACGGCGGCAACTTCGACGGCGATCTCGGATCGCTCTCGGCGGTCGCCATCCTGCAACTGCTGCACGATCTCAACACCACAACGCGCCGGCCCCTCACAGCCGTAGTTTGGGCCTGCGAAGAAGCCTCGTTTTCTGGAGTCGCGTTGAACGGCAGCCGTCTAGCCGCGGGAAAAGCCGCACCCGGCGAACTCGCGGTCGTCTCGCGCGGCATGGCCAAGGCCGAAGCCATCCGCCGCATCGGTGGCGACCCGGACCACGTCGAGCGAGCGCTGATCCCCAAGGATTCCTATCACGCTTACGTCGAACTGCACATCGAACAAGGCGGCACGCTGGAGCGCGACGGCGTCGCGGCCGGCGTGGTCGACGGCATCGTGTCGATCGACGACTATAACGTCGTCGTCACCGGCTTCGCCAACCACGCCGGCACCACGCCCATGGCGCAGCGTCAGGATGCACTGGTCGCAGCATCCATGCTGACACTTGCCGTGCGCGAGATCGTGACGGCGGAACCCGGCGCACAGGTCGGCACCGTCGGCCACATTGACGTCTCGCCCAACGCGACCAACGTTATTCCCGGCGAGGTTCGCATGACCGTCGAGCTGCGCGACCTCTCCTCCGCCAAAATCGCGCGCCTCGGCGAAAGAGTCCGCGCGCGGGGCGCGGCCATCGCGACCGAAACGCGGACCAAAATAGAGATGAAGCTCGCAGGGCACAACGAGAGCGCCGGGGCCGCGCCCGAAGTCCAGCTCGTCATAGAGTCCGCCGCGTCCCGCTTGGGCCTCGCAACAAAGCATCTCCCGAGCGGTGCCGGCCACGACGCGCAAATGATGGCGACCCTCATGCCCATGGGCATGATCTTCGTGCCAAGCGTTGCGGGCATCAGCCACTCGCCCAAAGAGCTGACGCACTGGCAGGATTGCACCAACGGCGCCAACGTGCTGCTCGAGACGGTGCTAGAGCTGGCGTCGAAGTAGGCTCGGTGTGGGCGAGTCGAAAAGACGAAGCTGACGTTAACAGTTTCAGCCCCGCCGTGTCACGCATCGTTACCGACACCTCGCAGTAGTACGTCACGCGATTGTTGACCGATGAGTAATTCCTCAGTAGACGGTCATACAGGCGCAGTCCCTTCATCCGCGATCAAGACCAAGCCCGCAGTGGCGGGAAGATTCATCCGTCTCATCAAACCTGGCCAGCGCGGGCTAGAGGTAAGGAGGTCGCCAAACTGCATGGGAAAGAGCCACGGCGCACGGGGATCACGCTGCTCGATGGCCTTCTCATACCAGCCAGCGGCAGAATCGACATCCGCAAGAACCGAGTGATAACAAAGAAAGCCACCCGGAACTCCAAACGCCGTGCCGTTGCCGAGCTCTTCGAGCAAGGCTTGCGCGCGGCTCTTTTCTCCGACGCGCTCATGCATTCCGGCGAGCCGGCCGATCACCGTCGGATTCCAGGGAGCCAGAGATCGTGCCTTCTCTTCGTAAGCGATGGCTTCGGTCATCCGATTCTGCTTTAGACAAGAGAAGCCCATCCATGATTGAGCGATCCAGAAATTCTCGTCGAGCTGCAAAGCATCGCGAAGTATAGCTTCGCCCTCCGCGAATCTGCCGGATGCCAGGCGGTAGCTGCCCAAAGCTGTGCGGCACAAAGCGTTGAGTGGATCTTCCTGAAGCACGCGCTCAACCCCCTGCTCGGCCTCCCTCATGCGCCCTAGAGACACAAGATAAAACGCACTATGGAGGTAGCAAATAAACGGTTGAATTCGCTCGCTGGCCATGGCGAGTTGGAACTGCCGGCCCGCCTCGGACCAGTCGTAATCCAGGATGCCCGCCATCGCCAGGACAGCGTGAGCATCCGGCAGCGATGATTCGATACCCAGTGCTTTTCGTGCCGTCGCCCGCATTGACTCGGCTGCCTCGCCCGGAGGGATCTGATTCTCGATAGCCAGAATGTAGTAGCACCATCCCAGCTCGCTATGTGCCAGTGCGAATCCAGGATCGAACACAACTGCCCTTTCCAGGCATTCCCTACCGCGTGCCGCCGACTCGGGAGTCCAGCGTTGCAGATGATGCCGGGCCTTCAGGAACTCCTCATATGCCGCCAGCTGGGGCACGTACTCTCGTGGGGGCGCGGAAAGCTTCACCTGCAACGCCCCGGCAATGGCCGCGGCGATTTCGTCCTGCACCACGAACACATCGGTCATCTCGCTGTCATAGCGTTCCGACCAGAGATGCGCGCCGTCGGAGGCGTTGATGAGCTGCACCGTCACGCGAATGCGGTTGCCGGCGCGGCGCACGCTGCCTTGCAGGATGGTTGTTACGCCGAGCGCGTCCGCTATCCCGCGGATGTCTTCCTCTTTGCCGCGAAAAGCAAAAGCCGACGTACGCGCAATGACCTTGAGCCCTGAAATCTGCGCCAGCAGGTTGATGATTTCTTCGGCCAGGCCGTCGGAGAAGTATTCCTGATCTTTCTCCGCGCTGAGGTTTGCAAAGGGCAGCACCGCTAGGGAGGGAGTGGCTGCGGTAAGGTTGGCGCCACTCTGAGATGGGAGCCTCGACGGTGCCAGCTTCTGCCCGTCGGCAATCTCCAGACCCGCCTTTCGAAGGCCTTCGATCATCCCCTCGACAAGGTCTGGCGCCCAGAAAATCGCGAGGTCCTTCCGCGCCTCTGCTTTGAAGTTCGGCCGCCGGGTCAACAGAGTCTGCAGCAGAATGCGTGCCGATTCGATCTCGCCAAGCTGCCCGAGGGCTGCCGCCATGATTGCGCTTGCGCGCCAGAGGCTGGGCATGTTCACTTTGCGGGCAAACTCAAGAGAGAGGCGGTAATCGCCTTTGCGATAGGCGTCGAAGCACGGAACAAACCAATACCATCCCGGGTAGTGCGGATTGAGACTGCGAGCCTTGGCCGACAACCTGCAACCATATTCCCAGTCGCCGTCGTACGCGATAAAGGAACCCAGGAAAGCGATGGAGAATCCGTCCATGGGGTTGAGCTCCAGCGCACGCTCCGCCGCGCTCCGGAAGGCAGGCCGATCCCCAAGGAAATAATTTGCCATCGCAAGAGCGTGAAACGCGAGGTGATTGGAAGGCGCGGCTTCAACCGCGCGCAACGCAGCTGCCATCGCCCGGCCCAGCGGATCGGGCCGGAGATTGAGTTCATGGGTGAATTCTTCCTTGCAGATGAGCGACAGCATGGCCCAGGCATCGGCATAGCCTGGCTGCACTTCCACCGCGCGTTCCAAGGCGGCACGCGACGCGGCATGCTCCTCAGCGTTGACACGCTGGAAGTGCGCGAAGCTGCGCAGCACCGCCTCGTACGGGCTGAGGTCGGATGGATTTCTGGTCCGGAGGATCTCCGACATGCTGCGAGGCAGAATGCCTTGTGTGTCGGCAACAGTGGAAACGATGCGAGGAACGAGATCGTCCTGCAACTCGAAGAAAGCATCCGGGCTGAAAGCGCGCTCGTAATTCTCGGCCCAAAGATGGGCGCCCGTGATGCCATCCACAAGCTGGACAGATAGGCGCAGCTTCGAACCTGCCTGGCGCAGGCTGCCTTCCATCACGTAGCGCGCGCCGAGTTCGTGGCCGGCGGTGCGAACATCGACTCCGCCTTGTGAGTACCGTGACGTCGAGCTGCGTGCGATGACGCGCAGGTAGGAGAAGCGCGAAAGCCCGGTGACGATTTCTTCGGAGAGTCCTTCGGCAAAGGCAGCGAGTTCGGGGTTCGTGCCGCCGGATTTGAACGGGAGCACGGCGACCCAGAATCCTTCGTCAGTATGGGCTGCGCCGGAGGTTCTTGCTGCTCCCGCCTCACCCGACGGGCCTGCCACCGCCGAGGTTCCCCCGACGGCCAGCCCAGCCTTTGAAAGACCCTCGACAAAGTGCTCGACGAGGTCTGAATCAAACCACTTTCCGATTTCGACGCGGACGACTTCCGCGAAATCGGGCCGGATCTCGAGCAGTTCCTTCAACGCCTTCCGCGCTGCATCGGGTTCACCCAATTGCCCGTACGC
>JADGNQ010000120.1 GCA_017883385.1 Candidatus Sulfotelmatobacter sp. | reverse complement strand
AGAGACCCCTGAACAGCGGCTTTCCTTCGTGAACCTTCGCGCCCTTCGTGATTGATGCTCTTCCGCGGCGCCGCCAGCAGCTCATCCAGAATCCGCGCCCGCTCCCGCAGCGGGCGATCGATCACCAACTCCCTTCCCGCGTACAACACGTCGAAGACAAGAAACGCGACTCGAACCTCACGCAGCATCTTGTCGCTGACTTTCTTTCTTCCCAGCCGCTGCTGCAGGACGCTGAACGGCCGCGCCCGCCCCGTGTCATACTCCCACGCCACAATTTCTCCGTCGAGAATCGCATCCTGAGCCAGTCCGGCCAGCGCATCGGGCAATTCCGGAAACGACTCTGTGATCTCATCCCGCGTGCGCGAGAAAAACTTCACCTCGCCGTCCGCCACATGCGCCTGTGCCCGGATGCCGTCGTACTTGTCCTCTACTGCTGCATCGGTGAAGTAGCTCAGTCCCTCCTCCGCCGACTCGATTGGACTCGCGAGCATGAATCCCAAGGGATGAAACAGCCGCATGCGCGCCTGGGCCAGCTTGCCCTCGCAGGCCAGTCGCACCGTTTCGCCGATGTCGCCCAGGAGCATGTTGGCTCGTTGCACCTCCGCGAGCGTGCCGCCATACGCCCGAGCAATCGCCTCCTCGACAAGGCTCTCCTTCAAACCGATCCGCAGATCGCCGGTCATGATCTTCACGATGTATTTGGCTTCAAGCGGCGTCGCACGCGTGAGGAGTTCACGCGCCAGCGCCGCTTTGGCTGCCGGACCGCGCGCCGCCGAAATCTGACGGAAGACTGCTTCCACTTCCATCACGCCCAGACCCTGGCCCGCGCGCTCGGGAAGCACATCTCCGGCCACTGCTCCCAGGTCGCCATGCCGCCGGTATGCGGCGGTCAACTCTGCTTCATCCTTCCCCGCCAGTTCCGCCACAATCTGCCAGAGCGACCGGCCGCCGAGTTGCAGTGTGGCTTCCTCCCACACTGGAAACGGCCGCCCCGAAAGAAACACCGCCGACACAGCAGCCTCGTCCGGCGTACGCGACTTCAGGTAGTCCGCGACGATGCCGGTTTTCAGCAACTTCTTCGTGGTTCCCGCAATGTCTTCACAAGCAGTCGCCAAACGGCGCATGATCTCCTCAGATTCTGTCGGGGGCGTTCGTCAGCTCCGCTTCCGGGCCCGCCTAACTCTCGCCTCTGCTTCTACATAGCAGCCTCACAGCGCAATCCTAAATGACTCGCCGCCTGTGTTACCCTAGAAGGTGCGTCGTGCCCGGGTTAGGAGCATCTAATAACTGTGCGTTCACTGCGAAATTACTTGCGATTTCTGGCTGCCGTGCAGCTTCTGCCCGCACTTGAGAGTGGGGAGGAAACCCTGGTCGGCGGACAAGCCGTGCTTGAGGGAGTAATGATGCGCTCCCCGCACGCTTGGGCGATCGCCTGCCGCAAGCCTTCTGGCGAGGTGGTCACTATGAGCGAACCGCTCGAGCGCCCGTCCGAGACGCACAAATGGATGGCTTGGCCCATCATCCGCGGTGTGATGACGCTCGGATATGCCATGAACCTCGGCTATCGCGCCCTGCGCTTCTCGGCGAATGTCGCCATCGAAGACATGATGCAGGAGGATGGCAAGGAAACTCATGTGGCGACGGCCGCCTCGGCCGTCCCGCCAAAGCGAAGCGAAGCGGAACCTGCACCGACCCCATCCTCCAAGACCGAAACCCGCGAAAAGGCCGCCACCCTCAGCAACTGGCTGGCTGCCGGCAACATCGTCATCTCGCTGGCTTTCTTCATTTTCATGTACAAGTACATTCCGCTGCTGGCGGCGACGGAGCTAAAGAAGATCGATCCAGCGCTCGGCGGCCGGATTGTTTTCAACCTGATCGATGGCGGCATCCGGCTCCTGTTGTTCCTGCTCTTCATTTGGGGAGTCTCGCTCTGGAAAGATATCCGCCGCGTGTATGAGTATCACGGTGCGGAACATAAGACAGTTTTTGCGTTCGAGAATGGTGACCCGCTCAACATCTTCACTGTGCAAAAGTATTCCACCTATCATCCGCGCTGCGGCACCAGCTTTCTGATGACCGTGATGCTGATCTCGATCGGCTTCTACATGCTGGTCCCCTACACAACGTTCTGGGCGCGCTTTGCGTCGCGTATCGTGCTGCTGCCGGTAATCGCCGGAGTCTCCTACGAAATCATCCGCTTCGCCGCCAAGCATCGCGGATCGCTGTTCGCGCTGATGACCGCTCCTGGCCTGTGGTTGCAACGCATCACCACCAAGCCGCCGTCCGACGAGATGGCGCAATGCGCCATCACCGCCCTCGACAAGGCCATGTCGCTGGAAAAAGAGCGTGGCGGCGAGATGGTCATTGCCTAGGGGAACCCTCCCCGAAAACTAGTTCTCAGTTCCCAGTTCTCAGTTCTCAGCGAAAGACGCATAGAATGAATTTCGTCCGCTTATGGTGGAATTCACTGTGCTCGGGATCTGCGATCAGAATTGAGAAGTCCGCAACTGAGAACTGAGAACTGAGAACCGAGAACTCGATGTTTGAAAGACTAGACCAAATCGAAGCCCGTTATGAAGAGCTGACCAACGCTCTCGCTTCGCCAGACATCGTCAACGACTCGGCGAGATTCCAGAAGACTGCCAAGGCGCACGCCGAAATCGCACCCATGGTCGAAAAGTATCGCGAGTATAAGGATCTGACCAAGGGCATCGCCGAGAGCAAGGCCGTTCTCGTCGACGAAAAAGATCCCGAGATGCGCGCTTACGCCCAGGACGAACTCAACCAACTGGAAGCGCGTGTGTCCGCCGTGGAAGCAGATCTGAAAGTTCTGCTCCTGCCCAAAGACCCCAACGACGAGAAAAACATCATCCTTGAAATCCGCGCCGGCACCGGAGGAGACGAAGCTACCCTTTTCGCTGCCGAAATCTTCCGCATGTACACCCGTTACGCTGAGACGCAGCGTTGGAAGGTCGAGGTGTTGTCGTCCTCGGAGTCGTCGGCCGGCGGGCTGAAAGAAGTCATTGCCATCATCGAAGGCAACCGCGTCTTCTCCCAACTGAAGTATGAGAGCGGCGTGCACCGGGTGCAACGCGTGCCCGCCACCGAGCAGCAAGGACGCGTCCACACTTCGGCCGTCACAGTTGCAGTATTGCCCGAGGCCGAAGACGTCGACGTCAAGATCGAAGCCAAAGACCTGCGCATCGATACTTTCTGTTCTTCGGGGCCCGGCGGCCAGTCGGTGAACACGACTTATTCTGCCGTGCGCATCACGCACATTCCAACCAACACCGTCGTCAGTTGCCAGGACGAAAAGTCGCAGATCAAGAACCGCGAAAAAGGCATGCGCGTGCTCCGTTCCCGCCTTTACGAAATCGAAATGGAGAAGCAGCAGTCAGCGTTGGCTAAAGAGCGCAAGGCCATGGTGGGTTCCGGCGACCGCAGCGAGAAAATCCGCACCTACAATTTCCCGCAGAACCGGCTAACCGACCATCGCATCGGCTTCACGATCCACCAGCTTGAGTCGGTGATGGACGGCAAACTCCAGCCCCTCATTGAGGCCCTGACCACTCACTACCAGGCGGAGAAGCTGAAGCAGGAATCGGTCAGCGTGGTTTAGGGGAAGAACGTGGGCGTTCCCGCCCGCGAGGTGCGAGAGAAAAAGAATATGTCCAGGCTCGATGAAACACTTGCGTCGGTTCTCGCCGACCGCTATGCGCAGAATGCGGCCCGAGTCCACGAGTTGGCAGCTCCGCTTACCAATACCCAGTTCTGGCAAAAGCCATTTCCCTACGGAAACAGTTTCGGCCACCTCGTCCTGCACCTGACCGGCAACCTGAACTACTACATTGGCGCGCAGATCGCGAACACCGGCTACATTCGCGACCGCGCGCACGAATTCAACGACCCCAATCCTCCGTCAAAAGACGAGGCTTTCCAGCGCTTCGATGCGGCAGTCGCCATGGTTCGCCAGACCATTCATGCGCAGTCGCCTGACGTTTGGTCGGCGGAATACTCAGGCGCTGGTACGAACGCCAAGACTCGCCTTGACATGGTCATGCAGTGTGCCGCGCACATGCAGCACCACATCGGACAGATGATCTACCTCTGTTATGAAACTCAGCGGCGGGCGCAAGGCTGATTTAGGGTCGCTTCCTCTGCGTCCTCCGTGTCCTCTGTGGTTAGAATTGCCCGTGCAGCTAAAAAAATCCCTCACCTCGGCCATTACCCGTCTGACCGCGGATCACGTCCCATCCCCGCGTCTGAACGCCGAGATCCTCCTCATGTTTACCCTCAACTGCGACCGCGCCTACCTCTTCGCGCATCCTGAGCGCGAGCTAACTGCCGACGAACAATTCCGCTACGAATCTGCCCTGGCCGAGCGGACCCGCGGCGTCCCCGCGCAATACATAACAGGACACCAGGAATTCTGGGGTATGGACCTCATCGTCAGCCCGGCCGTCCTCATCCCCCGCCCGGAGACTGAACATGTGGTTGAGACTGTGCTCGAACTTCATAAAACAGACCTTCGACCTCAGACCTCAGACCTCAACGCGGCCACGTCCGAGGTCCGAAGTCCAAGGTCCGACGCTGTCCTCCGCATTGTCGATGTCGGCACGGGCTCCGGCTGCATTGCTTTGGCTCTGGCCAAGGAGTTACCCGAGGCCGAGATCCACGCCACCGACATTTCCCCGGCCGCGCTCGAGATCGCGCGGGCCAACGCGGCTCGCCATCAACTCGAGAATCGCGTTCACTTTCATGAGGCCAACCTGCTCGAAGGCTTGAGCCCTCATTTCGATTGCATCGTTTCCAATCCACCGTATGTTGGCGAATCGGAAGAAGATCAGGTTCAACTGGAAGTCCGAAAGTTTGAGCCCCGCAATGCCGTGTTCGCCGGACCCACGGGAATCGAGGTAATCGCCCGCCTGATTCCGCAAGCCCGGGCATCGCTCAAGCCCGGCGGCTGGCTCGTGCTCGAAATCAGCGGCGCGATTGCGGACGAAACAAAACATTTTCTACGCGACTGGGAGAGCGTGCGCCTGATCTCCGATCTGCAATCCATCCCGCGGGTCGCCGCGGCCCGCAAGCCGCGGGGCTGAGCATCCGTCCCTGCCCGGAAAGCCTTGTCCCGCTTGTCGTTTCAGAGTATGCAAGATTCTGCGCACATGTGTCTTTTTTGTTTCCTGCAGCTGTTTTGTCTTGACGGCTGGCCCGCTACAGTGGCTTACTACTATCCCGATTAGTACTAGCCATTTGCGTTCACGCTGTTCAACTCGTTCACCAAATCACAAATTGCAGTCAATGCGGGATAAGGAGACAAAGTTGATGAAGTCACCCAGGTTCTCACGCTTTGTAGCAGGCGCTTTCGCTGCGGCTGTGCTCGCTTCGTCGTTCGCGGCAGCGCAACTGTCGCCGGCGAAGGTTGCCGCCACCAACAAGATTCTGCAACAGGTAAAGGCCAGCATCGCCAAGCTTCCGGTTTCACATCAGAAAATGCTCGACGGTTATGCCAACATCAATCACCTCGCCACAATCTGGCAGACCCACGGAATGCGGTTGACCGATCCCACTTTCATTGCGCGCGCCAAATTAGCGAGAAGCGGTGCCATGCCGCCTGCAGCGGGCGGCGTTGTTCCGGTTTCCAATCCATCGAGTGATGTTGCGTTCTCTTCCTTCGGCGGATTCACCCAGAGCGAGACTTCCACGGCGCGTTGCGGGAACACCGTTGTGGTGGGCTATAACGACTCGGGCAGCGTATTTGAGACGCCGTTTTTCTATACCGGTACGGGCGGCCAGGGCTTCAGTGGCTCGTCTTACTCCACCAATGGTGGAAAGTCGTTCACTGATATCGGTCCCATCAATCCCGGCACCAACGACTTCAACTTCCTGGGTGGCGACCCTGGCGTGAACTGCGCCGATGCCAACACCTTCTACTACACGCAGATCTTCGATTATTACGACAGCAGCTTTAACCCCTTCGCCGCCATCTCCATCAACACGTCAACCGACGGCGGCAAGACTTGGGGCGATCCGATTCCGGCGATTGCGAAGGATGGCTTCTCGCACCTGCTCGACAAGCCGTGGTCGACCATCGATCCCTCGAACCACAAGCGCATCTTTGTTTCCTACACCGATTTCGACTTCTCGGAGACCAACGACTGCGGGAGCAACTTCCCGGGACGGACGGCCATCGAGTTTGTCGAGTCGGATGACGGCGGCGTGACCTGGTCTTCCACTCCCAACGTGGCCATCTCGGCCTGCGGCAACGCCGCGGTCCAGGGATCGCAAATGGCAGTCAGTTCCACCGGCACGCTGTACATTTCCTGGGTCAACCTGGGCAGCAATTTCCCGCTCGGCCCGCGTGCGATCCAGGTTTCCAGTTTCGCCAAAGGTACTCTCTCAGCCCCAGTTACCGTAGAGGGCGCGATTCAGCCGGGTGGCGATTCCTACTACCTGCAGGGCGAATTCCGTGACTTCCTGGATATGGCCATGGCGATCGACCATTCTGGAACCGCCACGGACGGCGCACTCTACATTACTTGGGCCGATGGCCGCGACAAGGTTGTTCCTGATCCGCTGGCCATTCAGGGCGCCTATGCCTACGATGATGTTCTCGCCCGCGCTTCTTTCGACGGCGGGGCCACCTGGGGCTTTTCTCCCACCAAGATCAACAGCGACATTCAGTCCCGTCTGGGCAGTGGGCACGATCACTACCAGGCTGGAATTGCTGTCGACAACACGGGCGCAGTCGGCCTTTGCTGGTATGATCGCCGCGCTGATCCCGAGAACTTCTCGATTCGGCGTCACTGCGGCGAATTGGCGGCGGGTGCGTTCAGCTTCACCGATGGCGACATCGGCCTGACGCCCTTTGCGCCGACGCACGGCAATGACGTATTCATCAACTCCATTTACATGGGCGACTACGACCAGTTGACCAGCGACTTCCTGAATACGACCTCCGGCTTCATCGGAGCGTTCGAATCGCAGACTTCGCGCGGCAACCCGGATGCAGTAGCCTACTCGCTGAAGTAGTCTCTGCTTCCAACAAGACTTCGGGGCGGCCGCAAGGCCGCCCCGATTCTATTGCTTCCAAAATGCCCGGAGAGAGAGGAATGAATCTTGTCGAGGTCTGACGTCTGACGTCTAGCGTCGCACCGCCGCCGGCTGAATCTCTTCGACATCAATGATCTCGGTCGGATATTTTCCTGTATAGCAAGCCGAGCAATACGAGATTTGTTCTCCTTCGCCGCACGCCTTCCTCAGACCCTCCAGCGAAAGATACGCAAGCGAATCCGCGCCAATGTAGTCGCGAATCTCGTCCACCGACTTATTGGCCGCGATGAGCTGTTTCTTGGAGGGCGTGTCCACGCCGTAGTAACAGGGAGAAACGGTCGGCGGGCACGAGATGCGCATATGGACTTCCTTGGCCCCTGCGCTGCGGATCATGCGCACAATCTTTCGGCTGGTTGTGCCGCGCACAATCGAATCGTCAATCAGCACCACACGCTTACCCTGGAGAAGTGAGCGTACCGGGTTGAGTTTCAATTTCACCCCAAAGTCGCGCACGCTCTGGCTAGGCTCGATGAACGTGCGTCCTACGTAGTGATTCCGGATCAGGGCAAAGCGGAACGGAATTCCGCTTTCCGCCGCGTAGCCTACCGCCGCCGTCACGCCCGAATCCGGCACCGGAACCACCAGATCGGCATCCACACCGGCTTCCCGCGCCAGTTGCCGCCCTAACTCCTCGCGGCTGGTCTGCACCGCGCGGCCAAAGACCACGCTGTCGGGGCGGGAGAAATACACGTGCTCGAAGATGCAGCTCGACTGCGGCGCTGCCGTCGAATAGAAACGCGAACTGACTCCCTCCGGGCCTACCACGATCAGCTCGCCGGGTTTCACGTCGCGCACATACTCGGCGCCAATCAGGTCGAAGGCGCAGGTCTCCGAGGCAAAGACGACCGTGTCGTGCTTCTGACCCTCCAGTGCTGGGATGCGGCCCATGGCCAGCGGCCGGAAGCCGCGCGGGTCGCGCACCGCAAAAATGCGATCATTGCTCATCATCACCAGCGAAAACGCCCCTTCCACCCGCCGGAGCGCGTCGGCCATTGCTTCCGGCAACGTGTGCTCCTTGGAAAGCGCGATCAGATGGACGATTACTTCGGTATCGCTATTGGTCTGAAAAATCGATCCCTGGCTCTCGAGCCGCGCGCGTACATGCTGGGCGTTCGTCAGGTTCCCGTTGTGCGCTACCGCGATCGACCCTTTATTCGATTGCACCAGGATCGGTTGGGCATTCAGCAGTGCCGAATCTCCCGCGGTGGAGTAGCGGGTATGGCCGATCGCGAGAGTGCCGCGGATCTTCGAGAGCACATCTTCGGTGAAGATGTCCGCCACCGAGCCCATGGCTTTGTGGGCCCGGGAAGCCAGACCGTCGGAGGTGACAATCCCCGCCGATTCCTGCCCGCGATGCTGCAGCGCATGCAGCCCCAGGTAAGCCAGCTTCTCCGCCTCCGGATGGGCAAAGATCGCCACCACGCCGCACTCGTCATGAAACTTGTCGGAAATTAGCATTTAGCCCTTAGCCTCTAGCTCTTAGCTCAAAACCGATCGCAGAACCTCTGAGTCCTCGGTGTCCTCTGTGGTTCAAGTTCTTTTTTGTGCGTCAATCCGCTGCCACCAACTCTGGATCGGTCCGCAGCGCCGATTCCAAAGCCTTTTCGTACGCTTCACTGAACTCCGAAACCACTACCGAGACAGCTACCTTGCCATCCAGTGAAATTTCCAGGCGATCCCCGATCGTCTCGCCGATCACATCCGACGCGATCCCATACTTCTCGGCTATCTGTTGGATTCGCGCCATGTTCCCGGGGTCGCAAGAGATCACGATCCGGCTCGCGTCTTCTCCAAACAGCGCAAACTCCGCGGGAAGCCCTTGCGATGCCAGATTGACGCGCGCACCCACCCCGTTCGGAAACGCCTTCTCCGCCAATGCGACTGCCACCCCGCCCTCGGAGCAATCGTGCACCGATTCAGCAAGTCCCAGCTGAATCAGTTCGATGACCGCCTTTTGCAGGGCAGCCTCCTTCTCCAAATCCAACTCCGGCGGATATCCCCACAGCGTACCTAGAATTTCCTTCGCATAGTCCGACGACCCGAATTCACTCTCGGCATCGGTGATATCGCCCGCCTCCGCCGCGCGCAATAGCACGATCGTGCTTCCGGCCGCGGCGAAAGGCATTTTCGCAGTCTTATGCACGTCGTCGAGTATCCCTACGACGCCAAGCACGGGCGTGGGATAGATTCCTTCGCCGAGCGTCTCGTTGTAGAAGCTGACATTGCCGCCGGTGATGGGGATCTCCAGTTCTTCGCAAGCTTTCGTGATGCCGTCGATGGTCTGCGAAAACTGCCACATGATGTGCGGCTTCTCGGGATTGCCGAAGTTGAGGCAATTGGTCGCGCCCACAGGAGTCGCGCCGGAACACGCTACCTTGCGCGCCGCCTCGGCGACCGCGTGCATCGCGCCCAGTCGCGGATCGAGATAGCACCAGCGCCCGTTGCCATCCAGCGCCATCGAAAGCCCGCGCTGCGAGCCTTTTATGCGGATCACGCCGGCATCGCCCGCTCCCGGCGCTTCGACCGTGTTGGTCTGCACCATGTGGTCATACTGCTGCCACACCCAGCGCTTGCCGCAAATGTTCGGACTGGCAAGAAGCTGCTTCAGATTCGCAGTGAAGTCGCTGATTCCGCCGAGCTTGACGTTCTCTGGCATCTCGCGTGGCACCGGAGGCTCCCAGCGCGCCAGCGGACGCCTGTACACCGGAGCATCGTCGGTCAGTGCTGGATTCGGAATCTCCGCCACGACCTGGCCGTGCTCGAGCACGCGCAACTTGTTGTCGGTCGTGACCTTGCCGACTTCGACTGCGTCCAGCCCCCACTTTTCGAAAACGCGGAAGACTTCGTCCTCGCGTCCCTTCTGCGCCACCAGCAGCATGCGTTCCTGCGATTCGCTGAGCATGATTTCGTAAGGAGTCATGCCAGTTTCACGCTGAGGCACGCGGTCGAGTTCGATCTCGATGCCTACGCCTCCGCGCCCGCCCATTTCGCAGGTCGAGCATGTGAGTCCCGCCGCGCCCATATCTTGAATGCCGACGATTGCGCCCGTTTGCATGGCTTCCAGGCAGGCTTCGAGCAATAATTTTTCGAGGAAAGGATCGCCGACTTGCACATTCGGGCGCTTCGCTTCCGAGGCCTCGCTGAATTCTTCGCTGGCCATGGTTGCGCCGTGAATGCCGTCGCGCCCAGTCTTCGCGCCCACATAGATCACCGGATTGCCCTCGCCAGCCGCTTTGGCATAGAAGATTTCATTCTTCCGCACCAGCCCCAGCGCGAACGCGTTCACCAGCGGGTTGCCGGAATAGCAGGATTCGAATTTGGTCTCGCCGCCCAAGTTGGGCACGCCAAAGCAGTTGCCGTAGGAAGCGACGCCGCTAACGACGCCCTCGAGGACGGAATGATTCTTGTGAAGTTCTTTCTGAGAAGTATTCTTCGACGGCGTGATCGGCCCAAAGCGCAGCGAATCCATCACCGCAGCCGGTCTCGCGCCCATGGTGAAGATGTCGCGCAGAATTCCGCCCACACCGGTGGTCGCGCCCTGAAATGGCTCGATAAACGATGGGTGGTTGTGCGACTCGATTTTGAAGGCGCAGGCCCATCCGTCGCCGATGTCGATGATGCCGGCGTTTTCTCCCGGCCCCTGCAAAACGTGCTTGCTGCGCGTAGGCAGGCGCTTCAGATGCACGCGTGACGATTTGTAGGAGCAGTGCTCGCTCCACATCACGCTGAAGATGCCGAGTTCGGTGAGCGTGGGCTCGCGGCCGCCGAGCAGTTGCTTGATTTTCTCGTACTCATTGGGGCTGAGGCCGTGCTGCCGGAGCGTCTCCGGAGGAAAGGCAGAAGTCAAAGAGGTGGCCATGGGGAACTTCTATTGTCGCATTTGACGGCGCGGATGGGTAGGACCTTTCCAGCGATTTATTATTGAAAATCTGCGTCCTTTCGGTCCGAATTAATCATCGGGAACGCAGGGCCAGTACCGCAAACGCCGCGGCTGTCTTCTGATCCGAGCCCCATGGGGATCCCACAGATTTGCGCAGACCATCGACTTGTTTGCGCAATCCCGCCTCCTTTAAGCCCCAGGTGTTCGCCGCTTTCAGCCAGACTTCCCGCTCGCGGACAGATAGCAGGACTAGGCCGCAGTCTTGGCAGGCAGAATTGATCGCCTGCCGGAACAATGCGGCCTCGGCAGTATGGATCATGGGATGGGAGCGAAGCACCACCGCGAGATCGTTGGGGATTTCCTTCGAGCCGCACGGGATTCCCGCAGACTTGGCTGCGGCCCCGAGAGACCGAAGATGATCGAGGACGTCCTTGAGCGCGACGCGGGCCGTCTCTTGAGCTGCAGCCTCGACTCGCCGGACCAAATCCGCGGCTTGAGGTGGGGCCAGTTCGGCAGCCTTGTGGTAGACGAAGCGGAGGCCGAAATCTCCAGGTGGCAGCAGTTCGATGCGGCGACGGAGCAGCACCTCGAATCTGCCGCTCACTCCCGCAATCGCAACGACCGCTGCCCAACCGGTGTGCAACTTGAATCCAAGTGCGGCGTGTGCGGACATTCAGGAAGCATAGGTACGTACAGGAGTGTATGCAACTGGAAAGACTTCGAGCCGCGAGCGTGTGTTTTCAGCACATTATCTGCAAGCTATTGAAAGCACGTGTCGGGCTGACCCCGCCCCTATATCGCTTGTCCGAGCAACGTTCTTTGTTTTCATTGTGGAAATCCTAAGTTGTTGGAAACAAGGGGTGCGCCTATCAGAGCGGCGCCCTCGCAGTCGAGCAGGATCGCACGCAGGATGCCTCTAGGGCGCACAGAATCGGCCCAAGGATCGCGTTTGATCGCTCAGGTCGACGCTCAGCTCGTCGGTGGATCGGGAGGTCTCAAATCGACTCTAAACGCAAGATCCCCGCAAGTGATTGAAAAAGTCTGGAAGTCATTGTAATTATCCACAAGCTATTGAAAAGACTGGAAACGTTTGTTCAGCTTCCGCGTGCGGCGGTCAAAAGCCCCACGTCTCGCAAAGGACGCGAGACATGGGGCACCCTCGAGACTCTTGCGCAAGCTGGCGGGCTGTATGATTTGCAGCAGAATGAAATCCATCATCGTAGGGACGGCTGGGCACATTGACCACGGCAAGACGGCGCTGGTGAAGGCGTTGACCGGAATTGATGCGGACCGGCTCGAGGAGGAGAAGCGGCGCGGCATCACCATTGATTTGGGCTTTGCCCACATGGACTTGCCCGGCGCGAATGGCGAGACGCTACGGCTTGGGTTCGTCGATGTTCCTGGTCACGAGCGCTTTGTGCGCAACATGCTGGCTGGAGTCGGCGGCATCGACCTGGTGTTGCTCGTCATCGCGGCGGACGAGTCCATCAAGCCACAGACACGAGAGCACTTCGACATCCTGCAATTGCTGGGCGTGCAGCGCGGCATCACCGTGCTCACCAAGTCGGATGCGGTCGATGCGGAAACGCTTGACGTGGTGCGAATGGAGGTGGAAGAGTTCCTGCGCGGGACGTTTCTCGAAAATTCGAAATCTCCCATCGTTGCGGTGAGTTCGCTAACTGGTGCTGGACTCGATGACCTGAAGCGGGTGATGGTGGCGGCAGGGGCGGAAGTGCAGGCACGGGATGCTCAGGCACTGGCGCGCCTGCCCGTGGACCGCGTGTTCACCATGAAGGGTTTCGGCACGGTGGTTACAGGAACCCTGGTGGCCGGAACGATTCACCGCGAAGAAGAGCTGGAGGCTTTTCCTGTCGGCCGCATGGTTCGGGTGCGTGGGGTGCAGGTCCACGGACAGGCATCCGACGCAGCGGTGGCGGGGCAGCGCACCGCCCTGAATCTTGCGGGTGCAAGCACGGAAGATTTGTCGCGAGGTATGACCCTTGCGCCTCCGGAGACGTTTACGACGACGCGCCGCTTGGATGTGCGGCTTCGCCTTTTGTCATCTGCGCCGCGCGCGCTGAAATCTCGAACGCGGGTGCATTTCCATTCGAATACGATGGAGACCGTCGCGGAGATCAGCCTTCATGGCGTGAAGCAACTGGCTCCGGGCTCGGATGCGTTCGCGCGACTGAAGCTTCCCGAGGCAGCGCTCTTGTTGCCCGGCGACCGATTCATCATTCGCCAGTTTTCGCCTGTTGTGACCATTGGTGGAGGCGTGGTGTTGGACGCAGCGCCGATTCCGCGTATGCCGGGCCACGAGAGCTTCCTGCAGATCCTGGCTGATGGCAATCCCGAAGCGATCCTGCGAGCGCGGATTGCGAGGCGCGGTCACGATGGAATCTCGGTATCGCGGCTCATCGCCGAAACCGGTTGGACAAAGCGTTTTGTCGAGGCTCAACTGGCTCCCGCAATGAGAGATGGGCAGGTGCTGCGGATCAGTGACCTGTTCGTGCACGCGCCCGCCATCTCCGCGCTCCAGCAACTCATGGTGAATACCACGGCGAGCTTTCACAAGAAGAACTCGCTGGTGGGCGGGATTGCCAAGGAGGAACTTCGCGAGCAGGTGAAAGCATCCGCGGAAGTGTTCGCCGAAGGCCTTGCCGGGCTGGCCCGTGAGAAGAAAATCGAGACGGCCGGCGACTTGGTGCGCCTTCCCGGTCACGGGGTCGTGATGAAGGATGACGAGGCCGCGTCGAAGAGGGAAATCGAAGCGGCGTTCGCGACTGCGGGCTT
>JADGNQ010000119.1 GCA_017883385.1 Candidatus Sulfotelmatobacter sp. | reverse complement strand
GCGAAGCGGCGACAGAATACAGCCCACGGCGTAAGCCGTGGGTCCATTGTGGGAAATGAGCAAGCCCCGGAGGGGCGTAAGAATAGCTATGACACAGACGCCTTCAGGCGCGGCCACCCTGCTCTGCAATCTGTTTGTGGAATTGAACGCGGAGGAGAAAGTCTACAGACAAAAAAATGCGGGGCTGAAAGCAGTGACCCTAATCGCCACTCTCAACCCCGTCTCCCAGGTTCTGTGGTAGGTGAGGCGAGTATGTGCCACGCACTCCAACCCCGCAAGATTACGAAGGTAAGTGGCCCGAAAGGTATTGCAAGCTCCGAGCTATGAGCTCCGAGTGGAAGAGAGATCCCTACAAGAGCCTGCTCTCACCGAAGTCGAGGTGCACGCGTCGAGAGGTCAAAAGTTTCAGCAGCGCTCGTGGCTCAAAGCTCAAAGCTCGTAGCTCACTACTTCGCCGTCACCAGCGAATGCGTAATCGCATGCACCGACAAAGCAATGCGGTTCTGCACGCCCACCTTGCGCATCAGTTTGGCCACGTGCGCCTTCACCGTGCGTTCCTCGATCCCTAACTGCCCGCCAATCTCCTTGTTGGAGCGGCCGGCTACCAGCATCTCGAGCACTTCCTTTTCGCGGTCGGTGAACGTCACTCGCCCCGCCGGGAAGATCCGGCCCGGAGCCGACGACACGCGCTCGATGAACATCGACAGCACACGCCGCGGCGCCCATACCGATCCCTGGTTCACAATGCGAATGGCCTGCGCGAATTCCGCCGGTGTGGCGGCCTCGTCAACATAGCCCTTCGCCCCGGACGCAATCGCTTTCAGGATGGTTTCTTCATCAATCCCGGAGCCGGTTACGATGATCCGCAAATCCGGCCGCGTAGCCTTCAAGCTGGCCATCACGTCAAAGAGGTTTTGCCCGGAACGGTTGCCGAGCAGGATGAGATCAATACCTTGCAACAAGCTGATCTCGGGTAGTGCCGCGGAGATGAGTTCGAACTCAGGCTCGGAGTCGAACAATGCGCGGAACCCAACAAAGCGCAGCGGATCACTTTCCACCACCGCGATTCTGATTACTGGTTTTTTGGCGACTGCTGCTTTCATTAGTTTTCCCTGTAGGGCTAGATTCTTCTATCCAGCATAGTAAGAATTCGGCCCGTTGCAAAGAGAAGGTGACCGAAGTGAAATTACGGGAGTAACATGGAAAAATGAGCCTGAATACAGCATTAGCGACTGAACTTCAGGCGGCGCGGTGGACATCTTTGCTCGTGCCACCCCAAGAGCCTCATTCCAGGGAGAATCCGTGCGCATAACCGCTTGCCTGACCGTTCCCAAGAAAAAACCAACGTTACTCTGGGCCACCTTCATTGTGCTCTTTCTGGTTGGTTCTACGCTACTCGCTCAGGACGTCGCGACCCCAGCGCCGCAAGGTCCTGTCTATCAGCCGAAATTCGCCAACGATCCCGCCCGCTCCGACTCAGAGGCTGCCGCTCTTGCCTACATGCGCGTCGTCATCCGTGCGCAACGTCAATTCAACAAGCAATACGACCATTTCGCCACCTCGCTCGCCGAACTGGTGCATTCCGGTTCTTTTACCAAGCGCATGGTCAACCCCGAACGTGGCGACTACACGGCCAGTTTCAAAGGGAAGAAAGACAGCTACGTCCTCACCATGACTCCGAAGAATCTGGACGCGCAACACCGTTCTTTCTACGCGGAAGATGACGGTAAGATCCACGCCGACGAAGCAAAAGCCGCCGACGGCGATTCCCCGGTCGTGAAGTAAGTGGAGAAGTGCACCCTATGTGGACAGGGACCTATGTGGACAGGGACCTATGTGGGGACGGCCGCCTTCGGCCGTCCGCCGCGCGAAGCGCGGCGCGTGGAACGAACACTCCTGTCCGCCGCTTTTGATTTTGGTCTTGGTCGAGACAAACGCACAGTCCCGTACGACTACGGCTGGTCTTCGCTATCCGCGATCACTTCCAACGACACCGTCTTTCGATCCCCCTCGCCCACCTTCATCGCGCTTCCCTGCCCTTCATAGCTCTTCAAAAACTCAGAATTGCAATAAGCTTCCCCGTCCACGCTCTCCCACGCGAACAGCGTGTAACCCCCGGGAGGAATCCCGTGCAGACTGAAGTGTCCGCTCTGATCGCTGACCGTCTTGTGGTAGCGGTCGACGCGTGCGCGCAGGCGAGTCTCGGGAACAGCCACGATCACGGCGTTCGCGACCGGCGTGCCCTTTCGGTCGACGGCAACGCCTTCCACCACGCCTCCATTGGCGCTCGCCACCAGATCCAGCGCCACCGTGCCGCCACTCACACTGATTCCAAAATCGTCCCCGTCGCGACCTCCCGCGGATTTTAGAAACAGGTCAGCATTCGCGCCGCCATCGCCGGCGAGCTGCACATAATAATTTCCCGGCGGAACGCTCTTCCATTCAAAACTGCCGTCCCCCGCCACGTGAGCCAGGTTCGAGAATCCATCTTCCATGGTGAATGCACCCAGCGCTTCGTCATCGCCGTCGGCCGCGCGCAACGTGAGAAAGATCTGGCTGGGGTCGAACCGGCCCAGGTTGCCTTTGTTTTCCAGCCGCAAGCGGCCGTGAATCCATCCCCCGGGTTGCGGCGCCAGTCGCAGGTTTTCAACGCTGTTCGAGACCACTTGCAACGCTTGCCGCGCCATCATGGGTATCGATGTACCCTCCACCGTGGCCAGAATCGTATACGCCCCGGGCGCCACATCGCGAATCACAAAGCTGCCGTCCTTGCGTATCTCCGCACCGTTCAGCACCACACTAAAATCGCGCGACTGCAACATGATCACCGCCGAAGATCGCGGCGGCAGATTTGTCACCGACCCCCGGATGCTCAAACTGGGACTCGGCGTCAGCGAAAAATTCACTGGAAAATCATCGCCCGCGTGCAACTGGATCGGCGACGCCTGGCTGCGATCGGGTGTGCCGGGATAGTACGTCGTCTGGTAAGACATGGTGGGCTGTTTGTCGGGCGACGTTGCGCGATGCGACTCCGCGGCCGCGGCACCCGCCGCCTCGATCAGGCTCTTGAAATCCGGCGGCGGACTCACGGAAACGTAATAGTTGCCAGCGGGCAGTCCCGCAATCCGATATTCGCCCAGGTCGTTGGTGCGCTCCGCACCCGCTTGCTCCCAGCGGCTGTGGCCGGAAACGAATGCCTGGCGTAGCACGGCCACCTGCGAATTAGATAAAGGCTCTCCGTCTTCATCGGTCACTCGTCCCCGGACCACCGCCGCCGCTTGCAGACGAATGCTTATGTCTTTGAGTTCCTGCCCCGCGGCCAGCGTAAGGACGCGGCCTTCCGTTCGGGCACGGCGCTTGTCCATCTCGAGAAATCCGGTGCGCTCGGCAAACAGACGGTAGCGTCCCGGCACGATGCCTTCGATGTGAAAAACTCCGTCCAGCCCCGTGACCGCCGTGTAGTCTCCGCCCTCGGCCTGATTCTCCGCGATCAGCTCGAGCAGAGCCTTCTTCACCGCCTCGCCGCCGGGATCCTTCGTGACGATCCCCTCGATTACAGCTCGGCCCGCGGTCCTCTCAGCGGAACCAGCCGGGTTCTGGGCCGCAGCGGACAGGCCCAGCAGGAGGATCATCAAAAATGCAGGAGCCAGCTTCATGGGTTCGGTCAGGAAATGCTGGGAACTGCTGCCAAACGGGCCGTGAGGGTCGGCCACGTCCATTCTACCCCGGAAGAGACGCCGGCCCAAGCCCCGTCTTCCTGGCTGTTTTAGCGCCATAATTCTGTCAGCCCCTAACAGCAACGTCTTCCTGACTTCCTTCGTGCACCGGAGCCTGCCCTGAGCGCAGCCGAAGGGTGTCCTTTGTGGTTGCTGGTTCTTCTCGTCACAAGAAGGAAAACTGGATTCTTGACAAACGGAGAAACACTTGGTAGGCAGGAGTTTGGCACAGATGACAATGACGAAAGTGTTACCGCCGCTCCGGCCCGCGAAATTCTCCTGTAAGAAAGTTCCATCTCTGTCGACTACCTTGATGTGAGCGCAATTGAGACCATGCCGGCCGCTGGGCCCACCCAGGACGAGCTTTACCAGGATGCCGCGGAGACGCATGGCGCGGCCCTCGCCCGTCTGGCGCGCGCCTACGAAGCGGACCCGGATCTCCAGCGCGATCTTCTGCAAGACATTCACGTCGCCCTGTGGCGCAGTTTCGCCGGATTTGACGGCCGCTGCTCGCTTCGCACGTGGATGTACCGCGTAGCTCACAACATCGGCGCGTCGCATGTGCTCCGGCAGCGTCGCAACAGATCGCAGGCGTTAGTCGGACTGGAAGAGTTGGAGAACCTGCCCGACATGAATAGCGGCCAGCAAGCCGCCGACCGCAGCCATGCTCTCGACCGCTTGCTGAACTTGATTCAACGCCTGAAGCCGTTGGACCGGCACGTGATCCTGTCGTATCTGGAAGGCCTAGACGCTGCCGCCATCGGAGAAATTACAGGACTGTCTTCCGGCAACGTTGCCACTAAGATTCACCGCATCAAGACCGTGCTGGCTCGCCAGTTTCAGCAGGGGGGATCCGACCATGAATGAAATTCCCAACAACCAGGCACAACAAATCTGGCAGCACCAGCCAGTGGAGGGTATCAAAATGTCAGCCGAAGAAATCCGCCGTCGCGCAGGCAAATTCGAGAGTCGCATCCGGTGGAGAAATCGCCGCGAGTCGGTGGGCTGCCTGCTTACATCTGGCCTCTTCGCATATTTCTTGTTCGACACCCAAAATGTTCTGTTCCGCATTGCGTACGGAATGTTCGTCGCGGCCATGATCTGGATTGCGATCCAGCTTCATCGCAAAGGCTCCGTCAAGACTTTGCCTGCCGGCTTGGAACCCTCAACTTCTCTGCAGTTCTTCCGGGGAGAATTGGAGCGCCAACGTGACACCGTTAAGAATGTGTGGCCGTGGTATCTCGCGCCGATGGTTCCCGGGTATCTGATGTTGACGATCGCCTATGCCGTGTCGTTTCCGCGCCCGGTGCGGTGGATTGGAGTGGGAGCATTCGACCTGTTCGTGGTGCTGCTGTTTATCGGGGTTTGGAAGATGAACGTACGAGCCGCGCGCTGTCTGCAACGCACCATCGATGAACTCAACGCCCAGATGTGATTATGTAGGGGCGGACGCAGCTTGCCCTGAGCGCAGTCGAAGGGTCCGCCCTGCGTCGCGAAGCGACGCATGCGGTCGGCATGAACTCTATAGTTTGCAGTCGTAGTCATCGAACTTCTCTTGCCCCAAGGAGGGCGATTTTCATGAAACGTATTCTCACTCTCATCCTTCTGACATTGGCCGCAAGCCTTTGCCGCGCCCAGGACATCGCCGGCGACTGGCAAGGCACCCTCAGCGCGGGCGGGGCCGAACTGCGCCTCGTGCTGCACATCACGAAAGCCGCGGACGGCAGCCTCAAAGCGACGCTCGACAGCGTCGATCAGGGAGCCAACGGCATTCCCGTAAGCTCCATCTCTCTAAAAGATTCCAAGCTCAGCCTCGGCATCGAAGCCGTCCACGGCACCTATGAGGGCACGGTTGCAGCCGATGCCAAAACGATTTCCGGTACGTGGACTCAGGCCTCCGCGTTGCCGCTCGAGTTCAAGCGAGCCACCGCTCCGGTCAAGACCGAACACAAGCCGGCCAAGCCGGCCAAGCCTTCCGATATCGATGGCGCCTGGATGGGATCGCTCGACCTGGGAGCCGTCAGGCTGCGCGTCGTGTTCCACATCGTCAACACTGAAGACGGCCTCGTCGCCACCCTGGACAGCCCGGACCAGGGCCAGAAGGGTTTGCCGACTACGTCCTGCACACGCGACGGCGTATCGCTGAAGATCGAAGCCAAAGCCATCGGCGGAGTTTTCGAAGGCAAGATCGCCGCCGATCTGCAATCGATCGACGGCACATTCACGCAAATGGGCAGCCCGCATCCGCTCGTTCTGAAGCGGGTGAAGGACCAGGCCGAACTCGAACTCAAGCGCCCACAGAATCCCGTGAAGCCGTACCCCTATCGCGAGGAAGAAGTCACCTACGACAACAAGCCGCAGAACGTCACGCTGGCCGCGACGCTCACGATTCCCCAGGGCAAAGGCCCGTTTCCTGCGGTGGTGCTGATCACGGGCTCCGGCCCGCAGGATCGCGACGAGAGCCTGCTCGGGCACAAGCCGTTCCTCGTTCTTTCCGACTATCTCACCCGCCACGGAATTGCCGTGCTGCGCGCCGACGACCGCGGCACCGCCAAGTCAACCGGGAATTTCGCGACCGGCACCACCGCCGACTTCGCCACCGATACCGAGGCTGGCATCGCCTACCTGAAAACGCGTGCGGAAGTCGATCCCCACAAGATCGGTCTGATCGGCCACAGCGAAGGAGGAGTAATCGCTCCCATGATCGCTGCCCGCAATAAAGATGTCGCGTTCATCGTGATGATGGCAGGCACCGGCGTTCCGGGAGATCAGATTCTGGTGGCACAAGGCCAGGCGATCCAAATCGCCAGCGGCAAGAGCCCCGAAGTGGTGGCGAAAGACGCGGCCAAAGAAAAAGAGATGCTGACTCTGGTCGAGACTGAAAAAGACGATGCCGTACTCGAGAAGGAGCTGAAAGAAAAAATGGCCGGCGACGTTCCGGAAGCGCAGATCGGCCTTCAGATCAAACAGATCACCTCGCCGTGGTTCCGCTACTTCCTGACCTACGATCCCGCAACGGCGCTGCGCAAAGTGACGTGCCCCGTCCTGGCTATCAACGGTGAGAAAGACACGCAGGTCCCGCCCAAACAAAACCTGCCCCCCATCCGCAAAGCCCTGGAAGAAGCCGGCAACAAGCACTTCGAAGTCGACGAACTCCCCGGCCTGAACCACTTGTTCCAGACCGCGAAAACCGGCGCCCCCGCCGAATACTCTGAGATCGAAGAGACCATGTCGCCCGTGGCACTGGAAAAAATGTCGAGTTGGATTGTGAAACAGTAGCCCCGGCTTTGTCTGTGGGGACAGCCGCCCTCGGCTGTCCGGCGTGTGCAGCACGCCGTGTGGGGCTCCTGTCCGCCCGCCTTGCTAGTTCAGGAAGTATTGCCGGTAGAGCGTGTCGCGCTGCGCCGGACGAAACCCCGCATCGCGAATAACCCGCCGCAATTCTTCTTCGGTCGTGCAGTTGGTCACGCCTGCGGCACGCACGACGTTCTCCTCGAGCATCACCGAGCCCACGTCGTTGCCGCCGAAGCGCAGTCCCATCTGGCAGACTTTCAGGCCCTGCGTCACCCAACTCGATTGCACGTTGAGGAAGTTGGAAAGATACAGCCGCGAGATGGCCAGAACTTTCAGGTAGTCGACCGCGGTGGCTTCGTCCCAATGACGCCCGCCCAGCGCGGTGTTCTGCGGCTGAAAGCTCCACGGGATGAACGCAGTGAACCCGCCGGTCTCTTCCTGCAGTTCGTAAAGCCGCTGAAAATGGTTGACCAGGTTTTCGTAGTTCTCGCCGACGCCGAACATCATGGTCGCGGTCGTCCGCATCCCGATCTGATGCGCTGTCCGATGCACGTTGAGCCAGTCTTCGGTCAGGCACTTCAGCCGCGCAATCTTGTAGCGGACTTCGTCGTCCAGCACTTCCGCTCCGCCACCCGGAATCGAATCAAGCCCCGCATCGCGCAGCCGCAGAATCGTATCGCGAATCGAAAGCGCACTGTACTCGGCGATCGCAATGATCTCCGACGCCGAATAGCAGTGCAGATGAACCTGCGGAAAGCGCTCCTTGATCCCGCGCAGCATCTTCTCGTGCCAGTCAATCTTCAGGTCGGGATGCAGCCCACCCTGCATCAGCACGCCGGTGCCGCCGAGTTCGACGGTCTCGCGAATCTTCTCGTAAATCGTGTCGAAGTCGAGAATGTAGCCTTCCTTCGCCGCCGGTCCTTTCAGCGGACGATAAAAAGCGCAGAACGTGCAGTACTCGGTGCAGAAGTTGGTGTAGTTGATGTTGCGGTCGATGATGTAAGTGACCGTGCCCTCAGGATGAAGCTTGCGGCGCACCGCGTCAGCCTCCATCCCAATGCCGATCAGATCATCGGACTCGAACATCTCCAGCGCTTGCGGTTTGGTTAGGGACATAGGGGATCCACAGAACGTTTCATTTTAGCGGAGTCCACGCGAACCCTCCAACCGATCCCCAACTTCGCTCGGGTGATGACGAAGGCAGGGGTATATATCGCATTTGTTTTTGATATCGAATTCGATAAATTCTCTTGTTTCTTGTGTTTACAGACAGATGATATGGGAGCCTGTGTGCAAAATATTGATTCCGAATGGGTTGCTGGCAAAATATTCCGAACAAAGGACTTAGCGGACGTTGCGGGTCGGACCCGGATCGCCTCGCTTCTGCCGAAATTCTTGGGAGATCGTGCACGCACGAGTCGAGTATGTGCTCTCTGTATCCTCAGTAGAAGGTTGTTCGTCACACGAAGCGAGAATTGTTCTGTGGAGGACTGTGGAAAAAGGCAGAGGAAGGATGACCAGGGCGGACCCCTTTTCCTATCGGACTGGATTCCCCTATTGAGGCTGCCCCACCCTTGGCCCACTCTTTTGAGGGTGGCTAGTTTGCGCCAATCTATGCTAAGGGTGCCCCGTTCTTGCGCTCTGCAAGGGCGGGCAGTGATGAGGCCGACGCGACGCGTGTTCGTTTCCGTTGTGTGAACATTCCCGCTCCCACCCTTCGCAACGTGCGCGCGAAGGATGGGGCACCCCCTGTGTTGGTAGTGCCAGCGAGATCAAAAGCCTGGGCCACCCGCCGACTTTCTACGAAAGGAGCCACAGACACTGCAGCGGCCGCTTCACGAGTTAAGATACCTTCGTGGACCTGTGCGTAATCAGCGTTCGAAGTAGCCACACCGCCCGCTCAAGGCTAAGTACATCCTGACGCATGCCAGCCTCGCGAAAAACGTCACGTGCCGACTCGATCGCGGTCAGTGCCTCCTCTAGCCGAGCCGTACCCTCCTCTCGTTCGCCCCATATCATAAGTGCATGGCCTAGGTTCTTCTGTGTCTTCGCCCACCCTAGTGGTACGCGCTCCCGAGTTCCTTCCTTCAATGCTTCGCGAAATGCCGCCACCGCTTCCTGGAGCCGCGCCGTTCCGCTCTCGCGCTGACCCAACGTTCCAAGCGCAGTGCCTAGGTTCATTTGTAACTGCGCCCAGTCTAGCGGTACGCGCTCCCGAGTGTGCTCCTCCAGCGCTGCGCGAAATGCCGCCACCGCCTGCTCTAGCCGTGCGGTGTCGCTCTCTCGCTCGCCCAGCGTCCGAAGTGCAACCCCCAAGTTGCTTTGGCTCACGGCCCAGTCTAGCGGCACGCGGTCCCTGGGGCGTTCTTTCAGTGCCTCGCGATGGGCGGCCACGGCTTCCTCCAACAATTGCTTCCCTCCCTCGGCTTCGCCCAGCCTAAGAAGAACGCACCCGAGGTTGTTCTGCGTCATCGCCCAGTCTAGCGGTACGCGCTCCCGAGTACGTTCCTTCAGCGCTTCGCGAAACGCCGACGCCGCCTCGGCCATCTGCGCCGCCGCACTCTTACGTTCACCCAACCGCGACAGGGCGGCCCCGAGGTTCTGCTGCGTCATCGCCCAATCTAGCGGGACGCGCTCCCGAGTGCGTTCCTTCAATGCCTCGCGAAATGCAGTCACCGCCTCCTCCAGCCGTACCGTGCAACTCTCGCGCTGCCCAAGCGCTGCAAGCGCACATCCGAGGTTGTGCTGTGTCTGGGCCCAATTTAGCGGTACGCGCTCCTGTGTACTCTCCTTCAATGCCTCACGAAACGCCGTCACTGCCTCCTTCAAACGCGCCGTCCCACTTTCGCGGTCGCCCAAGATCACGAGGACGCTACCAAGGCTGCCCTGTGTAGCTGCCCAAGCTCGCGGTAAGTTCTCCCGGGTAAGTTCTTTCAACGCCTCGCGAAACGCCGTCACTGCCTCCTCCAAACGCGCCGTCCCACTTTCGCGTACACCGAGGTTCGAAAGAGCGGTCCCAATGTGGCCCTGTGTCTCGGCCCAAGCGAGCGGTAAGCGATCCGGGGCAAACTCCTTCAGCGCTTCGCGAAACGCCTCCACCGCTTGCTCCAGCCGAGCCGTTCCACTCTCCCGGGCCCCTAGCGTCGTGAGCGCAACGCCGAGATTATTCTGCGTCAGCGCCCATGCCAACGGCGCGCGCTCGCGAGTGGCTTCCTCCAACACCTCGCGATATGCGGCCACCGCCTCCTCAAGCCGTTTCTTCCCGCCCTCCCGTGCGCCCAAGGTGCTGAGTGCGACGCCGAGACTGGCCTGCGTCATGGCCCAGATCAGGGGCCGCCCGTGGCGGGGCAACACGGGGAGCATCTCCCGATAGGTAGAAATGGCCTGCGCCAGGACCGCATTGTCTCCTTTCTCGTCCCCAAACTGATAAAGCGCGTCTCCGTAACGATTGAGATAGCCCGCTCGCAGCCGAACCTCATCGTCAGCTACCGCATCTGCGGCGGCCTTGAAGTGCTGTGAAGCGCCCAGATAGTCCAGCCGCATAAGACTTAATTCGCCGCGCTTTTCTCTCGTGGCCGCGGCGCTGCGGCGTTTCCGCGCGGCTGCTTCCTGCGCCTCTTGTTCGAGGGCCGCTGCTTCCCGCGCCGCCCGGATTTCCAAGGCTTCCGCGTCCGCCAGTAATGCATCTGCGTGGTCGTATGACGCTGAGGAGTCGGCGCGGGTCAAGATCGCGGAGGCTTCTTCGATTTTGGCCTTAGCCGTGGGGTTCTCGGGATGGAGGGCAGATAGGCGCTGCAGCATCTCGATGTGCTGCTGCGCAATTTTGGCGAGCGTCTCCGGCAGCTTTTCAACTGGCACATCGCTTGCACTTAGGGTCTTTAAGAAACCACGAACGGCGTCGCTTGTCGTATGGAGTTGGACGCTTAGGGCATCGATCTTCGTTTGCTGCGCCTCGCCCGCCGAACGCATCATTTCTTGAACTTGCTCTGGGGTCAGCCCTGTTATGTTGACCGTAGCCACACCGCCCCGGTCAGCTTGCGCGATTGCGGTGCCCTGCGCGCTCTGGTAGAAAAGTTCCAGATCAGACACTGTCTTTCCCGCCCCGTGACCCAAGGATTTTGACCGACGCACTGCTTCCATGGTCGGCCTGCGCAATGCCGATTCCGTGGGCGACCTGAACATACTGCTCGCCCCGCGGCAAGGACTTGATCAGTTCGAGAAGCGACTGGGCGGCGCTTAACAGTTCTCGATCGGCGGCTGCGTTGATCGACTTTAACTCCTCTGCCAGCGTCTCCCTTCGTCCCTGAGAGTCCGGCTTGGCTTCCAGTTTTTCCATTGCGTCCGCCGCGTCGCTGGCACTGCCGAATCTTCTTTTAATGACAGCCTTGATCCCCTCGTAGCTGTCCCCGATAGCCTTCTTTGCTGCGTCGTTCACTCCGCTTGCCGCGCCGCAAGAAACTGCCGCGATAATTGCAGTAGTCACTGGGTCCATTCAGGGTTACCTCCCGGAGTCGCGCCTATTATTCTAGTTTAAAGTCGGCGGGGCTGGCCCACGCTTTTGATCTCGTCGGCACGCAGGCACAGAGGGTGCCCCATCCTTCGCGCACTTTGCGAAGGGTGGGAGCGGGAATGTTGGCGCCACGAAATCAACGGAAATCTGTGCGGGCAGCATTGCTGCCCGCCCTTGCAAAAAGACTGCAAAGAATGGGCCATCCAGGATTTATGCCAGCGTCAAAGGGTGCGCCACCCGCCTATTTCCCGCGTAATGCACTTGACGGCATTATGCACTATGAGGCATACTTGTAAAGTGCCTTGGACCGTTGAAATCGGCGACGAGTTCGAGCCGGAGTTCAACAGTCTGCACGAAGATGTGCGGACCGAAATCCTCGCGCTCTCCCGCGTGCTACAACAATTCGGCCCGCAGCTTGGAAGGCCACGCGTGGACACGCTCAACGGTTCCCGCCACGCGAACATGAAAGAGCTTCGCTTTAGTGCAGCGGATGGCGAATGGCGGACAGCTTTCGCTTTCGATCCGAAGCGTAAGGCAATCCTGCTGGTAGCGGGTGACAAGTCAGGCGTGAGTGAGAAGAAGTTCTATAAGCAGCTCATCGAGAAGGCGGATAAACGTTTTGATGCGCATCTAAGTCGACTGAAGCAGAAGGAAAGGAAATAGGCCATGTCCAGAAATGTAAGCGCCATCATCCGCACTCTTACCCCGCGACAGCGGAAGAAGGTCGAGGCCCGTGCCGCTCAACTCATTGCCGAGGAAATGACGCTCCGGCAGCTGCGCCAAGCATGCCGCCTTACGCAGCAGAAGGTCGCGAAGTCTCTGCGCATCGGACAGGAAGGAGTCTCGAAGATCGAACGGCGCAGCGACCTCCTGATCTCGACTCTGCGCGACTACGTCCAGGCCATGGGCGGCCAATTATCCCTCGTCGTCGAATTCCCTGACCGCGAACCAGTTGTCCTGTCGGGAATCAGGGAGTTTGCGCAAGATTCCAAATAAGAGAGCGAGGCGGCCCCCACCTTTGCCCTGAGCGGAGCCGAAGGGGTGGGCCTTCCCAAATGCGGACAGCGTGGGCTCTCGCGGTTGATTTTATCCTGCCCAGCACGGTATCTGCTCTTACAGTCAGGAATATGCCGAAGGGCCTTAAAGCTATTACGGCCAGGACCATCCGCATTTCATCAATTGCAGTTGTTATCACCGGCAGCCGTGGCTGGCCACGCCGTGGCGCCGTGATCTGTTCTCGCAAGTTCTGGAGGAGACTCGGCAACGCTAGGGAACATCTGATCAACTCCGACGCAGGCACGAAGGCAAGACCGAAGCGATGATGGAAATTCCTTTGGAGGCCGGTAGTTGTGCGGGCAGGCACGGGGTTCTTCGCTTCGCTCAGAATGACAGCCCGAGGGATTTGCCGGGTGCCCCATCCTTTGCGCGCTTTTTCGCGAGTGGGGTGATAGGGATTCTTCGACTGCGGTTGAGCTTCGCTTCGCGAAGCTCAATCCTCGCTCAGAATGACAGAGATCCATAGGTGGCTCCATAGATTCTGGGACCGGGCTATGGCAGTGGGCGGGCCCACTCTTTTGAGGATGGATTCTAGTTTGCGCCAATCTATGCTGAGGGTGCCCCGTCCTTGCGCTTTTTGCAAGAGCCTGCCCAGGATTCATGCTCACGCCAAAAGGGTGCGTCGCCCGCCCGTGCTTATCGTTTTGGATGAGCACTTCAACATCCCCACTCTAGATTTCGCAAAGAACGCGAAATTTAGAATGGGCCACCCGCTGTAGTGGTCGTGCCCGCGAAGTCAAAAGGGTGGAACAGCCGGGTGTAGGTGGCGATGTGTTCCTTATAGAACAGACCCTGAACTTCCAACCAAGTACGGTAGTTAGTGACCGCTCGAAGAAATGACGATGAGCCAGAGTGATGAGCAACCAGGAGGATGTAATGGGAGAGTCTATAAAGCCAGGGCGCGTGGGTAGCGAAAGTACCGGTGCTCGTCCTTCTGAGACTGTGGCAGACATTCTTGAACGGCAACTCGACGTCGTGATTAAGGAATGGCTCGGCCGAGTCGAGAAGGAGCCTGATCTCACTGCGATCCCTCTGAATTATCAGGAACGCACGGGCCATCTACCTCAGCTTCTGCATGATGTGATCAAGCGGTTGCGTTTGGACGAAGGGTCGAAGGCTCCGATTTCGGAGGCGGCGGGCCACCACGGAGATTTGCGAAGTAAGCAAGGCTACACGGTAGCCATGGCGGTAGAGGAATCTCGTCTGCTGCAGGTCAGCATTTTCTCGACGCTGCACAGAAGCGAGAGTCACTTGGATTTCAAGGCG
>JADGNQ010000294.1 GCA_017883385.1 Candidatus Sulfotelmatobacter sp. | reverse complement strand
CGGACCAAAGAATTCCTCGCCGTACGCGGGCGAATCTTTTGGAATGTTGGTCAATACCGTCGGAGCGTAATAATTCCCTTTCCCCTTCAACGGATGCCCGCCAGTCAGCAACTTCGCGCCCGCCTTCACCGACTTCTGCACGTCAGCATCGAGCGTCGTTACCGCGTCCGCAGTCGCCAGCGGACCGAGCTCAGTCTTCTCGTCAAACGGATCGCCTACCCGCAGGCTCTCCATGCGCGCGACGAACCTCTTTTCAAACTCGGCGGCGATAGACTCGGCCACGATGAAGCGCTTGGCCGCGATGCAGGACTGCCCGTTGTTCAGGATGCGTGCCTCCACCGCCGTCTTCACCGCCACCTCCAGATCGGCCGAGGGCATCACGATAAACGGATCGCTGCCGCCCAACTCCAGCACAACCTTCTTGATCCGCTTCGCCGCTCCGATCCCCACCTGGATCCCCGCCTGTTCGCTACCGGTAAGCGTCGCCGCCACCACGCGCGGATCGTTCAACAGCGCGTCGACTTGCCTTGAACCGATCAGCAGCGTCTGAAACGCGCCTTCGGGGAATCCAGCTTCAAGAAAGATGCTCTCAATGGCCAGCGCGCACTGCGGCACGTTCGAAGCATGCTTCAGCAGCCCAACGTTGCCCGCCATCAGCGCCGGGGCCGCGAACCGGATCACTTGCCAGAAAGGAAAATTCCACGGCATCACCGCCAGAACCGGCCCGATCGGAAGATAACGGATGAAACTCTTCTTCGCCCCCGTCTCAACCACTTCGTCGGCCAGAAACCGCTCCGTGTTTTCGGCATAGTAGCGGCAGGCTGTGGTGCACTTCAGAGCTTCGGCCACGGCGGCCTTGTAGGGCTTGCCCATCTCGAGCGTCATCAGGTGCGCGAACTTGTCCTTGTCCCGCTCCAGGATCTCAGCCGCCTTCAGCATCCGCTTGGCCCGCACCGCGAATGGCGTTTTGCGCTCCGCCTGGAACGCGTTCACTGCAAGCTGCAGTTTCTTCTCGATCTCGGCTTCCGAGAGTGCCTGGAACGTCTTGACCACTTCCCCCGTGGCCGGATTAATGGTGGCAATTGCCATGATCAGTGCTGTCCTTCCCTCGTGATCTTCGTCCAATCAACCGGATCCGACTAATCCGCATCGGCTCAGTCCATTGTCTGCCTTTGAGCCCGGCAACAAAAGAGGTCCTACCACTATACCACTGGTCTTTGATACTCCGCGCCCACAAGGCTTAAGAGAGAGGGAACAAATCCGTTGAAGCGATTCGTCATCGGTTTCGTTAGCGGTGCCGTGGTCCTCACGCTTGGTGTCCTTGGATACCTGAGGCTTGGCTTTGCCGACGTCCGCGCGGATGCCCCGACTCCCACCTGGATCACCCGGTGGACGTTCTCTTCCGTCCATGCCTCGGTTCGGCGCACAGTCCCTCGAGATTTGAAAAGCCCACTGCCCGCCAGCGATGAAGCTCTGATCGCCGGAGGGAAACTATACCTGAACGATTGCGTCGGCTGTCACGGTGCGCCGGGTCAACCCGCTAGCGATTTTGGCGCCACGTTCTATCCTCCCGCGCCGCAATTGGCTCGCGGAGGGACATTGTATTCTGAAGTGCAAGTTTACTGGATCGCCAAGCACGGCATCCGGAGAACGGGAATGTCGGCGCAGGGGTCGTCTTACTCCGATGAGCACCTCTGGCAGCTCGCCGCATTCATCAGCCGAATCACCAGCCTCCCTCCCAGTGTGCGCGACGCCCTCGCAGAGAAGGCGGGCAAGTAGAAAATGAAAACCTTCCTCCTCGGCTTCATCGCCGCGTTCGTCGTTCTCCCGATCGGCGCCCTAGCCTATTTCCGGCTGGGCCTGGCAGAGATGCGGAGCGATGTTAGGCCCACAGCGTGGGAGACCCGGCTGATGCAATCCACGGTGCACGCCTCGGTCCGCAGAGGCGCTTCCGGAATGCAAGCTCCGCCGCCCGGAAATCTAGAGGACGCCATTGTGGAGGGAGGAAAGCTCTATGTGAACGGCTGCATGGGCTGCCACGGCGAGCCCGGCAAAGCGGGCGAGGATCTCGATCACTATCCCCCGGTGCCTCAGTTACCGCAGGTAGGCACGCAATACTCGGAACCGGAGCTGCATTGGATCGTCAAACACGGCATCCGAAACACCGCCATGTCAGCCTACGGCCCGTTCTATTCCGACCAACAAATGTGGGCGCTCGCCAGCTTCCTCGGGCGAATCGATCATATGCCGCCGGGGTTATGGGAACGCATCCAGGCAAAGGCTCCGGGCAGTCCCACGAAATGACCGAGAGTTCCAGAGCTATCGATGGTGCGGCCGGATCGGAGGATGCCCATCCACGCCATGTTTCAAGGGATGCCCCCACAGATCCTTGAATTCTGTTCCTTCAATTCTGTATAAGCGCCGAGCCCAATCAGAAGGATCGCCCCGGCCGCGCACAAGATCATCAGCAGCATCAACATTGCGTCACCCCAACCTGTCGCAAATGGCAGGTGACCGACAGCCCCGGCGTACCCGCCCTGCTGAATTGCCCGCAGTGACGGCCGTCACTACTATGTCTTCCTTAATCGGCCCCCCTCCCCTGACGCCCGAGAACCGACGTCCGATTTTCTCTCCCCTTGGTTTACAATTGTAGGTTCCACCGCATTCATCCCATTCGCATTCAGGAGGATCCTCATGAAGCTCACCCCTGGCAAACTTGCCGGCCTCAAGAAAGTCTCGAACGAACGCGGCATCATCGCCGCTGCAGCCATGGACCAGCGCGGCTCCCTGCAAAAATCGCTGGCCAAGGAAAAAGGCAGCGAAGTCAACGACGCCATGATGGAAGAATTCAAGACGCTGGTCAGCGAGGTTCTGACCCCGCATGCCACCGCCATCCTGCTCGATCCCGAGTGGGGACTACCAGCCTCGAAGCGTCGCGCCAAGAACGCCGGCCTGCTGCTGGCCTATGAAAAAACGGGATACGACAAGACCGGTCCCGGCCGCCTGCCTGACCTGCTCGACGTCTGGTCCGCGCGCCGCCTGAAAGAAGCGGGCGCTGACTGCGTCAAGATTCTGCTGTACTACACGCCCGACGATCCGAAGCACGTCAACGAGGTCAAGCACGCGTGGGTCGAGCGCATCGGCGACGAATGCCGCGCCAACGACATCCCGTACTTCCTCGAGTTTGTCGGCTACGAAGAAGGCGCCGACGAGAAGGGCCTCGACTACGCCAAAAAGAAACCGCACATCGTTACCGAGAGCATGCGGGAGTTCAGCAAAGACCGTTACGGCGTCGACGTGCTCAAGGTCGAAGTGCCGGTAAACATGAAGTTCGTCGAAGGCACCAAGTCATTCGGCGGACAGAAGGCCTACACCAAGAAGGAAGCCATCGACCTGTTCCACAAAGCCGCCAACGTCGCGACCAAGCCCTTCATCTATTTGTCGGCCGGCGTCAGCAACGCGGAGTTCAGCGAGACGCTCGAACTCGCCGGAGAATCCGGCGTGAAGTTCAACGGCGTCCTCTGCGGCCGCGCCACCTGGAAAGAAGGCATTCCGATCTACGCCAAGCAGGGCGCAGCCGCCTTCCGCAAGTGGCTCGAAACCGAAGGCGTAAAGAACATCCACAACGTCAACGACAAACTGAAAGCCGCCACGAGTTGGCATTCCATCTACGGAGTGGAACTAGTCCACGCGTAACGCTGTGAGACAAAGAAACTGCGGGTGCCCCATCCTAACGTCGCGCTGTTTGCGACGTTAGGGTGGGGCTTTTGACTTCCTAGTTCGGAAGAGAACTGGGTGCCCCATTTTTCGCGTCATGTGCAAAGCGAACTGGGGCTTTTTGACTTCCTAACCGAAACTCTCTACTCCCTCTAAAATACTCCCATGTCCACCGTCCTCATCACCGGCGCCTCCGGCGGCATCGGCTACGAACTCGCCAAACTCTTCGCCCGCGACCATCACAACCTGGTGCTCGTCGCCCGCAGTGCCGACAAGCTCGCGCAAATCGCCACCGAACTGCAAGCCAGCGGCATCACCGTGAAAACCATCGCTCTCGATCTCGCCACGCCGCCCGCGCCAAAGTTTCTCTTCGACCAACTCCAGCGCGAGGGCATCGCCATCGACATCCTCATCAACAACGCCGGCTTCGGCGCGTTCGGAGATTTCGCGCAAATGCCCGAAGAAGAAATCCGAGGACAGATCGACCTCAACATCACCGCGCTGACCGCACTTACGCGTCTCTTCCTGCCGCCCATGCTCGCCCGCCGCAGCGGCCGCATCATGAACGTCGCCTCCACCGCGGCCTTTCAGCCCGGCCCTCTGATGGCTGTCTACTACGCAACGAAGGCCTATGTGCTGTCGTTCTCCGAGGCCATCGCCAACGAGTTGCGCCACTCCGGAGTCACCGTGACCTGCTTCTGTCCCGGCGCCACGCACACCGGCTTCGCCAAGCGCGCTGGCACCGAGAAGTCGCGCCTGTTCAAACAACTCGGCGCGATGAGCGCCGAAAAGGTCGCGCTCGACGGCTATCGTGCCGTAATGGAAGGTCGCACCTTAGTAATCTCCGGCGTGCACAACTGGGTAGTCGCGCAATCTACCCGCTTCGCCCCGCGCAAAATGGTCACCGCCATCTCCCGCTGGGTCGCGGAAAAGATCGAGTAGATACGAAAGCTCCGGGTGCCACTCTGAGATTGTTTCTTAACACTTTTCGAGCCCTGACCATTTCCGCGCCGAACAATCAATCTACTGATCAGCCGTTACTACAGAGCGTTGCATTTCTCATCAAAACCCGCATCCAGCGCGGCTTTACAAATCACGACCGTCTCTTTGCAAACCTTTACCAAGAGAATCGATATCGTTCCTGCAGCATCGCGAGTCTATCGCAGTGAGTGC
>JADGNQ010000293.1 GCA_017883385.1 Candidatus Sulfotelmatobacter sp. | reverse complement strand
GCATGTGCTTGGTCTTGGGTGAGAGTTTCAATTTCTTGAGCACGTCAATGCCTGATCCTCCGGGCATACTGATATCCAAAATGATGGCGTCGGGTCGGCCTTGAGTCGCCATCACCAACGCCTGAATCGAATCAGATGCGACCAGCACCTCGAAACTGCTCTCCTTCAGCCATCCTGATATCAGACGTACGTAAAGGCGGGAGTCATCGGCGATAAGAATCTTTGGCATCATGGCTGCTCTCCGGACGAACACTCTTCAGCTATGCGGGCCCTGCTTGCGAACGGGATGCGCTCTGGGAAGTTCTGTGAAGATTTTCCTCACGGCAGCCAAAAGGGGCTCTGCACCGTGATCCAGCGCAAGGTCCTCTTTCGCCAGAAACGCGAAAGCTCCATCGCCACGCAATCGCTCGGCATTTGTTTGCGAGAGTCCAGTTAGCACTACGACCGGAATCGCTTCAGTTGCAGGCTCTTTCTTCAGTGCCTTCAGAACTTCCAGCCCGCTCATTTTCGGCAACATCATGTCGAGCAGAATGAGGTCCGGGTGCCTCTCGTCTGCCATCAGCAAGGCTTCATCTCCATCGCCCGCGAAGCTCATCTCATAGCCCGCACGGGTCAATGCCCGTCCCGTCGCTAGTCTCAAGACCTTGCTGTCTTCAACAAGCAGGATTCTCATCAAGTAATCTCAGCAGTTCCCACAAGTACGCCTTGGCGGACATTCCAGTAGAACAGTCATGGATGCACCCTGACGACCAGTCTCAAGTTCCCGCTAAGTTATTGACTCGACATGTTCTGCCAGCGTTTGTGAGAAATCCGAGAGGAACCACACTGTCCTTGCCTTGGACTCGGCTCCAGTTTATGGACGGTCCGGCGGCTCTAATCCATCTAGCCCGCCTGGCGGCGTCTATCCGATCAGATTTGACCAGCCTTGAGATCACTCCCGGACTAGGGTGGGGAAGCGAGGGCGTTCGATATTTCAACCAAAGGACAGAGGGATTCGAGCCTTGGTGGCAAGTGCGGACCCGCTAGCCGTTCCGTCCTTGCTGATCGTCGCTGACATCGCGAGCGTTTCAGGAATGGAACCTCTCCTGCTGCTCACCAAATGTGCGTTGCAACAGCCCAAGACATGCCGGGTACCTATGCCGACCTGCGGCGGCAAAGGGCTGTAATCGTGACGGCTGGCAGCGGGCTTCGGAATGTGCCCCCGCTTCGCCGTGAGTGAATACGTCTCCGCAGTTCGAGCCTCTGCTTCTTTGCCCCTGCGTTCCGTCTGCTGTCCTGCATTTCGAGCGAGATTGGCATCGCACGCCGGGTGGCGTAACTTTGACGATGTAGAACCATGAAACTGTCGATCCACTGGTCATCGTTGTGCTCGGTCAGAATGGTCTTCGACGGCGTGGAAGCCTAGACTGTCATGGAGGATCAAACACCCATGCGCTCTTCAAATCGCCACGTCTTGGTGGTAACTTGCTCTGTGTTCCTGCTTGGGAGTTTGTGTTCCCCGAGGGAGGTTCCCATGAGGTCCGAGCAGAATGCGCAGTCGCAGGAGCAAGCGACCCGCACTACCATTGACAGCTTCAACGCGGCGTTCAATCGGCACGACGCTGACGGGTTGGCGGCGTTCTTGACCGAGGATACCGTGTTCGAGGACACGTCGCCCGCTCCGGACGGCCGACGCATTGCCGGAAGGGCCGCCGTGGTCGAATTTTGGCGCGGATGGTTCGTCCGCAACCCCGACTCACGGTTCGAGGCCGAGGAAGTGATCGTCAGCGGAAGTCGGGCCACAGTGCTCTGGGTCTATCGCAAGATGCGCAACGGTCAGCCATGGCACCTGCGCGGCGTTGACGTTTTTACCGTGCGAGATGGAAAAGTGGCCGCAAAGCTCGCCTATGTGAAGGGCTGAGGGTGCCCCTCCGGGGGATGATGGTTGGGGCAAGCAGTCCACTGTACTCACGATGCGGGACCAATTGGTGTTAGCTGCCAAAAGAATAGCCAACTACCCTAGAATCAGAACATGCGAGCAGTGGCAATAAAAAAGAGTGGCCGCGAAAAAACGACAGGCTTCCAAGAGATGGGAACACTCAGATGTGACGGTTGCGGCGAGGAGTTTTTCCTCGGACACAACCTACAATCGGTGGATAAGCGGGTTGCAGAAAAGCAGGCAAAGTGGCTTGAAAGAGTTCTGGCGGAAGAGCACGAGCGCGACAGCAAGCACTCCGACCGAATCGAATTACCGGAGTAACTGCTCGAATGTGCTGCATCTCGGGACGCCCTCAAGTAAGGGGCGACGTGAGGCATTCGCTCTCTATTCCTTGCGGGCGCTATATTCCTTTGACACGCCCAAGGGTGCGGACTAGAGTTTAGCGCCAGAACGGGCACGCCGGAGGACGCTTGAAGAGTTCTGTGCTTTATCGAATCGCTTCTGTTCTTCTGCTGCTTTTTGCCGCCGGACATACGTTTGGGTTTCGCCAGAATAATCCGGAATGGGGGGCGGACGCGGTTCTTGGGTTAATGCGGTCCATCCACTTTGACGCGCAAGGGTTTAGCCGGACTTATTGGGACTTCTTCAGCGCGTTCGGGCTTTTGTTCTCCGTGTTTCTTTTGTTCGCCGCGGTATTAGCGTGGCTGCTGGGGGGACTTCCGGCAGAGGCTTTGGCACGCGTGCGCAGCATTGCGTGGGCGCTCGCCATTTGCTTTGTCGCAGTCACAGCTTTGAGCTGGAGATACGCCTTCACCACCCCCATCGTTTTCTCAAGCCTGATTACAGTGTGTTTAATTGCGGCCGCGTGGCTCTCGGCGAAGCCGAGGTCAGCGTGACGATTGAAGTCGTGCCCTTGCTGAATCCCACGCTGCGGAGTTTGGAGAGAACTCCCTTAGGCGGCGCTGACAGTAAAGGCCGAGATTCGTTTTCGGCATAAACCGTTCTGGAGGGATCCTTGCCGATACGGTCGGCTCTGGTGGCAGGTGCGTTACGCCGTGTTTCTTCGTCAGCAGCCATGTCAATTAATGAGTCACGAACGTACACGGGCTGACCATCGACGGGCGAGCCGAAACAGGGGGCGAAAGGCCGCATAAATACATAGAAGGGTGTTAAGACATAAGAAGTGCTGGAAGATTGAATCTCTGCGAGAGCGCTGAAACGAGTTTCCAAAGATGAGCGAACTCACCACGATTGTAGGATTTATGGCAGGATTCGTGACCACTGCGGCAAACCTCCCGCAGGTATGGAAGACTTATCGCACCAAATCCGGCGAGGGACTCTCCTTCCGCATGCTGCTCGGGCTCGCCATCGGTGTGGGCCTGTGGATTGTCTATGGAATCATGAACAGGTTGCTACCGCTCATTGTGACCAATGCCGTCGTGCTCCTGCTGATATTGTCCTTGATCGGAATGAAGTTCAAATTCGATCGTTCGCCCACGAAAGATTAAAACGCCCTCCTGCGGTCGCGAATCGCGGCCGCATCCGTTTGACGCCTTCAATTTCAGTGAGGCGGGTTGAGGTCGGCGCGCAGTTCCGGCATTCCGCCCTTAGCTTTGCTGGAGCTTGCAGCTTTCGCGCCCAGCTCTTCGGCGAGCTTGTGGGCGTTCATGGAGTGCTCGTGCGCCTGTTTGCTGAGTTCGTGAGCGGTTAGATGATCTCCCTTGCCGTGAGCCGTGGCGGCCGCGGCGTGGGCATGGGCAGCAAGGTTATGGAGTTCTGCGGCTCGATCGTGCGTGCTCTGTGGCATGATTTGTCCTCGGCATCCTGGATGCTACCGATCGCCGCTACTGCTTCGGCTAGGTGCAGTGTGCATACTCTCGATGATGTACTTTGCCTTGAATACTTCTGCGGGCCGTCCCGTGGCCGATCAGCAGGATTTCTTCCGTCTTGCAACGCGGTTTCGTACTTCGCAATGCTGTTTTTAGGAATCTCCACGGCGGGCAAGACGATGACATCACGACCTACCGCCGCTGGGACTCGTGATCCCTTGCTTCAGACGGCGCTTCGGCTTCCGCTCAATAAGTTAATGACGAGAACTACCAGCCCCACTACCAGAAGCAAGTGGATGAGGGCTCCGCCAACGTGCAAACTGAAACCCAACAGCCACAAAACAAGCAAAACAACGAAAATAGTCCAAAGCATGTTATCCCCCGGGTGACCTAAGCAAGCTGAACTTGATGAAACCCTTGGTCTCGCTCGCAAATGACTTACCACTCTTGTTCACCAAAGGGTCCTCGACCGTCAGACCCTTGTGAATTTCCAGTATCAAACTTCGGGTTTCGTAAAGCTGATCAGAATTGATCGTCTTGTAAACCAGTGCTGGGGGCATTACCAAGCGGAGGATGTACAGGAGGAAACGCAGAGGAGCATTCAGAATTGCTTCCTCCATAAGCAGAGATCAGAACAGGTTGGTTTTCAGAAGATCTATGACTTCGCTACCCCGGCCATTGATTACGGCCTTCATCATGAAAAGACTGAAGCCCTTTACTTGGTCCAGCTTAATCGACGGCGGCAATGCCAACTCCTGGCGGTCGACCACAACTTCGACTAGAGCCGGTCCTGGATGGCTTAGCGCTTGGGCCAGCATGGGTCGGACTTGCTCCGGCACATCTGCCTTAAGTCCGAGCACGCCTGCGGCTTCCGCCATCTTCGCGAAATCCGGGTTAAGAAGGTCCGTCGCGAAGTCGAGCATGCCGGCCGCTTTCATTTCGAGCTCCACGAAGGCTAGCGCACTGTTGTTAAAGACGATCAGCTTCACCGGCAAATCGAGCTGCCGGAGCGACAACAGATCACCCATGAGCATCGCGAGTCCGCCGTCTCCGGACAAAGTAATGACCTGGCGATCCGGGTAAACAAGTTGTGCCCCAATCGCCTGCGGAAGCGCACTGGCCATTGACCCGTGGGAAAATGACCCCAACAACCGGCGT
>JADGNQ010000023.1 GCA_017883385.1 Candidatus Sulfotelmatobacter sp. | reverse complement strand
ACTGGCGGAGAGAGAGGGATTCGAACCCCCGATACCCGTAAAGGTATACACGCTTTCGAGGCGCGCGCCTTCAGCCACTCGGCCATCTCTCCGCGCCCACTAGTTTCGTTTTTATTTTATCAGGGAAGCTGTTGGCTTCGGATTTTCCCGCCCATCTCACTAAACTGAGCCCGGCTCCACCAGTTCCGGATGGGCCGTCGTTAGCCGGGTCCGCCTACGTGTTTGACCGGCAACTAGCAAGTGGCCTCGCGCATTGATCGCAGATGGACCAACGTATGGATGAGAACTTAATCTTGAGCAAGGGTCCAGGGTCCGCGCCGCTGAATCCTTATTTACTTCGGTGGGGCGATCAGCTATGTTACGGCTACTTTGAAGATGCACCAACAATCCCCTGGCGCCGCCAACCGCAAATTTGAGCCGGCGCCGTGATTTCCCCGTCCTCGGTTTCACCAAACCGGGCGGCCGCTCCGCCGGCCTGGCATTCGCCACTCCTGCTGTCGTGCGCGCTCTTTGTGGCCACGCTGATTCTCTATTTCCCCACGTTCACCAGTGCCTTCGTCAACTACGACGACCCGGCATATGTAACCGCGAATGCCCACGTTCTGCAGGGACTGTCGTGGCACAACATCGCCTGGTCGTGCATTGCCACGATCGAGGCCAACTGGCATCCGCTGACCTGGATTTCGCACATGGCCGACGTGCAGTTCTTTGGCGTCAATCCCCGGGGACATCATGTGGTCAGCGTTGTGCTGCACGCGTTCAACGTGGTGCTGCTGTTCTTCGTTCTGCGACGGGCTACCGGGCAAGTGGTTCGCAGCGCGGTCGTCGCTGCCCTGTTTGCGGTCCATCCGTTGAATGTGGAGTGCGTGGCTTGGGTGGCAGAACGCAAGTCGCTTCTGTCGATGCTCTTCCTGTTGCTGGCTCTTGCCGCCTATGGATGGTACGCCCGCAATAGAAACTTTGCGCGGTATGCCGTGGTCGCGGTGCTCTTCGCATTGGGTCTCGCAGCCAAGCCGATGGTTGTCACTCTGCCCCTCCTGCTCCTGGTGTGGGACTACTGGCCACTGCATCGTCTCGCTGCTGAGTCGGAGGCGCCGGGTACTCGCCCGTCATTTTTCAAGCTGGTGGCGGAGAAGATCCCGCTGTTCGCCCTGTCTGCAGCCAGCTCGTGGATCACGCTCTACGCGCAGCGCAGCGGCGGCGCGCTGGGAAGCACAGACTTGCTGCCGGTCGGTCAGCGCCTCGCGAACGCGATGTACTCCTACGCGGCATATCTCGGTCAAGGCGTGTGGCCCACCGGTCTGGCGGTGTTCTATCCGCATCCCGAAGGCTCGTTGGCGGCGTGGAAGGTGCTGGCCGCAGCGCTGCTGCTCTTAATCATTACTATTCTGGCTTGGCGCTACCGCGAGCGTCACCGCTATCTGCTTGCGGGATGGCTCTGGTACGTGGTGGCCATGATTCCGATGATTGGCGTCGTGCAGGTCGGACGCCAGGCGATGGCCGACCGTTACGCCTACCTCCCGTTCGTGGGGCTCTTCGTCATGGCGGTCTGGGGTTGCGCCGAATTGTTTGCGCAGCTGAAGCTCTCCCGCTTTGCCCAGGCGACGATCGCGGCAGCGGTGCTGGTCGTCTATGCGTCGATGGCGTTTCTGCAAATCAATTACTGGCACAACAGCTACACGCTCTTCTCGCACGCGCTCGCGGTGACCAGTCACAACGGCATTGCCGAGGACAATCTCGGCACCGCGCTCATGGAAATGGGACGTCCAGACCTGGCCCAGCCGCACTTTGAGGCCGCGGCGGAGCTCGTCCCGCAGCTTTCCACTGTGCACTACAATCTCGGCGTCCTGCAGCAACAGCAGAACCATCCCGACGCCGCCCGGCGCGAATACGAACTGGCGCTCAAGTACAGCTCCGACGCAACCGAGGCCGCGCAGACTCACAGCAACCTGGGATTCCTGCTGCTGGAAAGCGATCCGCAAGCGGCCATCGAGCAATTCACCGCCGCGCTGCAGATCAATCCCGACAAGCAGAACAGTCTTCTGGGCCGCGGGATCGCGGAGTACCGTCAGAAGAATCTCGAGGCTGCGGTGGCTGATCTGTCTCGTGCCGCCCAGATCGCGCCCCTGGCGCAGGCCGATTTTTGGCTAGGCCGCGCGCTGGAAGACAAAGGACAAACCCAGGGTGCCGCCAGCGCCTACGCAGCGGCGCTCCAACTGGCTCCCGGCATGACGGAAGCCCAGCAGCGGTTGGATGCCTTGCAGGCAAAGGCGCATTGAGCGGACCTGTCATCCTGAGCGGAGCGAGTGGTACGCGAAGCGAACCACTCGCGGAGTCGTAGGATCCCTAGTCGTGTACACAGATTGGAACCACGGAAAGGCGTTCACATTCCGCGCCGACCTGGAAACGCCTTGAGACACCAGAGTAGAGCAACCATCGAGGGATAATTCGACTGCGTTTTCGTCCGTGTTCGCGAACGAAAACTTCGCTCAGGATGATAGATTGCTTAGGAACTGACCGGAGTCCCTACTGCTGCTGCTGTTCCTGCTCCGACCGCGCCGCGGCCCTTACCAGCACTGGTCTCGACCGCACCACGAAGCTCGGCGTGATCGGTTCCGGGGCGACGTTATCCGCGGGACTCACCGTTACCGCGACGCTCAGCTCGCTCTGCGCCTCGCCCTTGTACACGCCGCGAGTCGGAGGAACGTCCGCATAGTCGCGGCCAATGGCGACCCGGATGTGGCGGTCGCCTCCAACCAGATTGTTGGTGGGATCGAACGCCACCCAGCCCCAGCCCGGCACCAGCGCCTCCACCCAAGCATGCGACGCGCCCTCAAGCGACCGGTCGTTTTCGTCTTCGTCGCGGTGAAACATGTATCCGCTGACGTAGCGGCACGGAATCTTCAGCGGACGCACCAACGCGATCATGATGTGAGCGAAGTCTTGGCAAACGCCCTGCCGCGCCTGCAGCGCCTCCTCAATCGGAGAATCCACCTTGGTGCTGTTCTTTACATACGCAAACATCGTGTAAATCGACTCGTTGATCTCGGTGAGCAGCACGAGCGGATTTCCGCGGCGCTCGCACTTCAACTCCTTCGCGAGTCGTTCCAGCGGTTCGCTGGAATGCGCGAAGTGGCTGGGCAGAAGCATTTCCCAATGATCGTTGGCCGCGACCAGCGCGTCCAGGTCAGCCCAGTCGCCGCTGTCGGACGTTCGCGGCGCCGGCACGGATTGTACTTCCACGGCTGACTGCGCCGTGACCTTCACCTGCTTGTAGCTTCCCGCGATGTCGAAATGATGGACCGTGTTCCCCGTGAAATCGCGGTACTGCATGATGTTCGCCGCCGGATCGACGTCGAGCGCGAAGCTCAGACAGCGCTGTTCCCCGTCGCTGCGCGGCTGCAGGCGGACTTCCATCACGCTCTCGCGCACCGCGGGCTCGTAGCGAAATGTCGTCGTATGGCGGACGGAATAGATCAAGAGTTCTTCCTCGGCTCGAATTGAATTAGTGAGAATTGAGTAATTTGGTAATTGAGTAATTGGGTAATTGCGAAACGGCAAAGCACACCGGACCCGGTTCTAACTTACTCAATTACCAAATTTCCCAATTACTCAATCTCCTTATGAGACCAGCGCCGACTCCACCGAATAGTCAAAGTAAACTTGCTGGATCGCGGTATGCGCCTGTGCGCATTGCCAGCGCACGCTGTCCACGTAGCCGGTCGCACCCGACGCCATGATCTCCTCGATCTGGCTGAAGCTCAGTGTCGCGCACAGCCGTCCTGCCAGGCGCACGGGTTGCTCGGCCTTGCGTTCCGTCAATTCTCCAATGGCAATCAGCGCGGCATGCACGCGGTCGACGGAGAAGCGCACCGAATGTGGGAACTCGGGATTCAGCAGCAGAAACTCTGCCACTCGCAGCGGCCTCAGTTCCGCTGTGTACGTTTTGCAGTAGGCTTCAAACGCCGCGCACGACTTCAGCAGTCCCACCCACTCCAGATACTCTTCGCTCTCCACCGCCTGATCCAGCGGATGCGCCAGCTGCCCGAAGTGCGTGCCAATCAGCCTGGCCAGCGCCTCGGTGCGCTCCACAAATCGCCCGAGTTGGATATACTGCCATCCCTCGCCATGCGACATGGTAGAGTCTGTGACGCCCTGGAACAGGTGTGCGCCCTCCTGCACCGCGCGAAAAAAAACATACGAATGCAGCAGCCACGCCTCGCTCGCTGTCGTGCTGTTGACCTGCAGATACAGCCGATTGAGCTGCTCCCACATTTCTGTGCTGCACTGCTCGCGCACCTGCCGCAAGTTCTCACGTGCCGCAGCCACGCAGGAAAGAATCGACGACGGATTCGTTCTCTCAAGCGTCAGGACATGCGTGAGCATGGCCGCTTCAATCTTGCCATCTTCCGGTGCCGGCACCTGCGACGCCTGCAGCAGACGCAGCCAGCGCCCGGCGCCCGATTCCGGCGATTGATCCAGCCGGAGTTGCAAGTCCACGTCGATCAGACGCGCCGTGTGCTCGGCGCGCTCCAGGTAGCGGCTCATCCAATACAAACTGTCCGCGACCCGGGAAAGCATTACTGTTTGCCTCCGCTCGTTCATATCCGAAGAGGGGTCAGGGATTAGGGGTCGGTAGTCAGCAGGCCGGAATCAAATGGCTTTCTGACCCCTGACCCCTATGCCCTCAACACCCAGGTATCCTTGCTGCCGCCGCCCTGCGACGAATTAACCACCAGCGATCCGCGCCGCAACGCCACCCGAGTTAGCCCGCCCGGCACCAGCGTCACGTTCTCGCCATACAAAATGTAAGGACGCAGGTCCACATGCCGCGCCTGCACCTCGCCCTCAAGGAAACACGGCGCGCGAGACAAGCTCAGCGTCGGCTGCGCGATATAGTTCCGCGGCTCCGCCTCAATCCTCTGCCGAAACTCTTCCCTCTCCGCCTCGGTGCTGTGCGGCCCAATCAGCATGCCGTAACCGCCCGACTCGCCGACGGCCTTCACCACGAGTTCGTCCAGGTGCTCCAACACGTAACTTCGCTGCGAACGGTCGGTGAGCAGATACGTCTGAACGTTCGCCAGGATGGGATCCTCCCCCAGGTAGTAGCGGATGATTGCAGGCACGTACGCGTACATCGCCTTGTCGTCTGCCACTCCGGTCCCGATTGCGTTGGCCAGCACTACGTTCCCGGCGCGGTAAGCGTTGAACAATCCGGGCACGCCCAGGCTGGAATCCTGCCGGAAACACAGTGGATCAAGAAAATCGTCGTCGACGCGCCGGTAAATCACATCCACGCGCCGCAGACCGGCCGTGGTCCGCATATAAACAATGTTGTCGTGCACCAGAAGGTCGCGGCCCTCGACCAGTTCGATGCCCATCTGCTGGGCAAGAAATGTGTGCTCGAAATATGCCGAATTGAAAACTCCGGGCGTCAGCAGAACGACCTTCGGTTCGTGCCGTGTCGAAGAGGTTGCCGGCGCCAGCGCCCGCAACGTCGCCAACAGAGCCTGCGCATAGTGATCCACCGGGCACACCCCGTAGTCACGGAACAGCGTGGGGAAAACTTTCTTCAGCACCTTCCGGTTGGCTAGCATGTACGACACGCCGCTGGGTACGCGGAGATTGTCTTCCAGCACTGCAAAACTTCCGTCGGGCAGCCGCACCAGATCGGTGCCGCAGATGCTGACGTAAATCCCGCGCGGAACGGTCAGCCCGCGCATCTCGCGCCGGAAGTGGCGGCAACTGTAGACGAGTTCGCGGGGGACGACGCCGTCCGCCAGAATTCGTCCGTGGTGGTAAATGTCCTCAAGAAATAAATTGAGCGCCGCGATGCGTTGCGTGAGCCCGGTTTCAATCTTGCGCCATTCCTGGTGCGGGATAATCCGCGGCAGCAGATCGTTGGGAAAAACGCGCTCAGTGCCTTCATCGTTTCCGTACACGGTGAACGTAATTCCCTGATGCAGAAACGACAGGTCGGCCGCCTGCTGGGTCTTGCGCAATTGTTCGGCAGGAAGCTCCAACAGTGTCTGAAACAGAGCCTTATAGTGTTCGCGCGGAGTGCCCGGCGCGGCAAACATCTCATCGTAGGCCGCGTCGAACTGGTAGTTGCGAAATGGCGGGCGAAACAGCGTGAGCGGCGCCTCCGTAGGATTCATCCGGCGCACAAGTCCGCGAGTTCGTGTCCGGCTAGGCTGCACCCCTAGGACTCTAGAGTGCGGTCTGCCCAGAGTCCAATTGAAATTGCTTATCGGAGGGATTCGGTTTTCGCGAGGCCTATTCGAAGTTCAACTCCGCCAGTTTGTCCACCGGCCGCGCCAGCACAGCCTTGTTTCCTCGAACCACGATCGGCCTCTGCAGGAGCTCGCTATGTTCGGCCATGATCCGAATGAGCTGATCGTCGCTCAGGTTCCTGCCTGCCACATGTTCCCGATAAGCAGGCTCTTTCGTGCGCAGAGCATCCTGAGGTCTCAACCCGGTCTTCTGCAATAGTTGCTTCAGCTCTTTCGCAGAAAGAGGTTCTTCGATGTAGTTGATGCTGGTGAAGTCCACGCCTTTCTCAGTCAAGGCCCGCTGGACCTGGCGGCACGTGCTTCAAGTCGGCTTTTCGTATACGACGACTTTCGTCTCGCCTTTGGCCATACGTTATTTCTCCTTCTGCCCTGCCGTGAACACCGTCCACGGCCCCGCCTTCATATCGCGCAGCAACGGCTTCTGCCACGCAAACTCGGGATGATGATCGAAGAAGTCGGCCGCCGTGAAGTCGGCCCCACACGGATGTCCCGCCCTCGCCATAAAACTCATCTTCGCCGTCATCGCGCTGTCAGTCGCCTTTCCCTGCACCGCGCCGCCGGGGTTGTAAGCGTCCCATCCCCACTCCTTCACGCCTCGCGGAGAAGCGTCCACATGCCCGCACAAGGCCCGCTCGTTCGGCTGCTCCTTCTTCTCGAAGCTGTCGAAGTGGTCGGAAAGGAACTGCTCTGCCATCACGACATCAACCTTCCCCTTCGCCTGCTTCATCACTTCTTCCCAGCGATTGTGCCGCGCATTCGGCGAGGATGAAGCATCGTTTGGATCAAAGGTCGTCTCTTCCCGCAAAACTTTCGGATCGCGCGCAAAATTCGAACTCACAAAATACCCATCTTTTGTGCGCCATAGCGGAGTATTCTTCAATCCCAACTCGAGGTATGCAATCTCCCCGGTCTTTCGGTCGCCGATGAGCCAGTCGTTGGCGTATCCGCCGTTGTTGCCTTCTTTGATAATGCGCACGTAGTCATCAATACTGTTGGCGTACTGCAGCGCCTTGCGCGAGCGCATGAACTCCGGCTTCCCCTTCGGATCCCATCCCTCAAACTGTGTGATGGTCGTCTCGGTAATCATCATCCCGGCGGAGTTCACGCCAAAATCATCGTCGCTGGTAATGACGCCGGGGAAGCCGTCCATCAGGATCCGATTGCCATGCTCGGGCTGGATGTCGAAGATAATCACCCAGCGCTCGCCCGCCAGGTAGCTGGTCCAATTGTTGTGAGCGATCACGATCTGGTGGTCCTTGGTCATGCCGCCCGTGGCAATAAATGCGCTGCAATTCCCGGGAGCCGCGAGCTTCGGAGCCTTGGCCGACTTCTGCTGCTTGTTCAGCCACGGCACGTAATAGTCGGGGACTTCCTCGAACGCATTAAGCGCCACGATGTCGTAAACGTCGAGATCGACTCCGTGCGCCTTCACACCATCGGCGATCCCCTGCAATTCCTGCTGATACTCCGCATCGATGCGGGGCCAAAGCATCTCGCGCGCCGTCTTGCGGAAAAATTCCCAATCCCGCTGCGTCTCGCGGGTGTCAAAGAGCTTGATGGCCTCAAAAGCATCGGCGATCTCCGGCGCAAGGAGATAGCCGTGTTGAAAGCCGACGTCCGCCGGCGCGCCCTCGAGATGCACGTAAGTCCAGCCGCCCTGCTGGAAGCGATACGCCTTCTGCAGCCGAGTATCGGGCGAACCAGAGGCTGCTCCCGCCATCGCCGCACACGTCAGGACCAACGTAAACCCGAGCACGCATCCATCACGCATGAGCTTCTTCAACATGAATTCCTTTCGAGGTCGCGTCAGTCAAATCCGACGCAACATTCTAGCCTGTCTCTCGCTGAACTAGATATCCGTCCTCTGGTCCGGATGCCGGCTCAGATACCAGCAGGGCAACCAGCCCGCATGGGGAAACAGCGCGTTCACGCAGGTCTGAGCCTGTGGCGGGTCGAAGATAAACTGCGTCTTCCCGCTCTTCTGCAAAACGGCATAGTAATGATTCACGATCACCGAGCCGTAAGCATTGCGATTGGTCGCCGGGCGGACCCGGAAAACAGCGTAGTCCAGACCATAACCAACCAGAGCTGCACCCACAACGGCCAGGATCGCCCTAAGGAAGATCCGCCGCAGTCGAGTTCTGAGGTTTGGCGAAGGAAGCTGACTCACGAGGCTGAAATTATAGACCCCAAAAGGCGCGAATCCTTCTCCGCCAGGCTACGTCACAGTTCGTGCTTCCCCTGTGTCCTCCGTGTCCTCTGTGGTTTCGCCGTCCTTCCTCTCTCGGAGCAGCCGCGTTATCGAGTCGTTGACAACCTACCCATCCGACAGGCAAACTACCGCATTCGCTGGGAAACGCGTCTGGCGAGAGTCTGAGGGCGGCGTTGCGGGCACACCAGCCGTCCCCGGTTCTATACTCATTCTTAGCTACGTCCATGGCCATGACCGAGCAACGGGTGTCTTACACGCTCGACTCCTCGTTGGAGACGATCGATAGCGCGGAGGAGAAGGCCACTATTATCGCTACAGAACTCGGCTTTGCCGACGACGAAGTCATGCAGATTTCCATGGCGGTGCGCGAGGGCGCAGTCAATGCCGTTTTGCATGGCAATGAGTATGCCCCGGACAAGAAAGTGATCCTCGCCTTTGAGCGCACTGGCGACAATCTGGTCATCACAATTCGCGATCAGGGCAAAGGGCTGGATCTGAGCAAGATTCCCAACCCCCTGGCGCCGGAGAACCTGCTCAAGACATCGGGCCGCGGAATTTTTCTTATGCGCTCGTTTATGGATGTGGTGGAAATTCGCCCCTCCCAAACGGGCACCGAACTTAAATTAATCAAGCACGTCCACGGAACTACCGCGGGCGGCAAGGAGGCTTCCCAGTGAGCATGAAGGTTAGTAGTCGGCAGGTGGATGGAGTCACGATCGTGGACTGCAGCGGACGCATCACGCTGGGAGAAGGCAGCGTCATTCTCCGCGACACAGTGCGCGACCTGCTTTCCAAAGGCAACAAGAAGATTGTCCTGAATCTCCAGGACGTCAACTACATCGACAGCTCGGGCATCGGCGAACTGGTCAGCGCCTTCACCACAACCAAGAATCAGGGCGGCGAACTCAAACTCCTGAACCTGACCAAGAAGGTCAACGACCTGCTTCAGATCACCAAGCTCTACACCGTTTTCGACGTGAAAGACGACGAAGCGTCAGCGGTCAAGTCGTTCAAGTAGAGACCTTCCCAATTTTGCGGATATCCGGGTGCCCCATTTCTCGCGTTCTTTGCGAGAAGTGGGGCTTCGCCGCAGTTCCATTCCGGAACCGCGCTGTCAATTGTTTCCGTCCCGTCACAGACTGCATCCCAGGCCCTTCCTAGAATCTGAGGTATGCTCCTTTCTCGCTTCGTACCAGCGACGACTTTGATCTGGATCATTTCGCTCTTCGCCATTCTCTTGTTGTCACCTCTGCTCAGCGCCTCCGATTGTGTCCCAATTCACGAGGCCAATCAGCACGTCGGTGAAACCAAGTGCGTCACCGGCAAGGTGCTGCGCGTCAAACTCGGAACCAAGGGCGTTCACTTCCTCGACTTCTGCGAGGACCAGATGGCCTGCCCGTTCACCGTGGTCGTCTTCCCTTCCGACTTGAAAGATGTTGGTGATGTCCGGCGCCTGGAAGGCCGCACCATTGAAATCCACGGAGCCGTCAAGCTCTACGACGCTCGCGCCGAGATCATCCTCAGCCGCATCAGCCAGCTTACCGGGGGCGCCGCGCTCATCCCTCCGCTCCCCAAGAACTACGACGTCGAAAACCGTGGCCACTACAGCGCCGGACGCCTCCGCCCCACCAAGAAACCAGCGAAGACGAAGGCCAAGCCGCAGACCACCGCTACCTACGGCAACGACGTCGAAGGCGAGGAGCCGCGGCAGTAGGATCGCGGACCCCCGGTTGCACCGCAGATTCGGCAGGGTATATATCTGGAACCACTCATGTCGAACCCCGCATTCAGGCGCGTAGCGCCGGCAATCGGACTGCTCTTCGTGGCACCGCTGGTCGCGGAGTTTTTGCTCGGCAATCTGCCCATCAAATTGCTGGGAGCGCTGGTGATTCTCGCGCCCTTGTATGGCGGCGGCGCGCTACTCATTCGGGAGTCGGTGCGCCGAACCGGCAGAGGGTGGCCCAGCATCATCGTGCTGGCCTTCGCCTATGCCGTCCTGGAGGAGGCTTATACCACCCAGACGCTCTTCAATCCCAACTACTTGCATCTGAATTTGCACCTCCTCGATCCGGCATACATTCCAGCGCTGGGGATTGGTGTCTGGTGGACGATCTTCGTGCTGACCCTGCATACAGTATGGAGTATTTCTGTATAAGTCGCGTTGGTCGAAGCGTTGGTGCCGGAACGCGCGACGACGCCATGGCTTGGCGGGATCGGCCTCACCGTGACAGGCATTCTGTTCGCTCTAGCCGCAGTTGCGTCGACGGCCTTTGAGATCAAGCAAGATCATTTCGTGGCGTCGAAATCGCAATTTCTGGTGGCCGCGGTCGTATGCGTTGTGGCGGTCGTCGGTGCTTTTCGTCTGCCGAACAGATCGGCTGCTCGCACTACCGGATGGGTCCCCAATCCCTGGCTCGTGGGCGCTGCCACGATGATCGCGGGTTCCATCTTCCTGGTAGTTCCCAATGTCTGGGGATGGCTCGCCGTTGGCCTCTACGTGCTCATGGATTTGATGTTGATTGCGGCAGTTTCCGCCCTTTCCAATCGTGCCGGGTGGAACGGTCAACATCGGCTCGCTCTGGCGGGCGGGGCCGCGCTGGCCTACGCGTGGCACGCTTTCCTGGAGCACCCTGCGGTCGGCAATGGCGGAACCAGCTTTCGCATCGGCAATGCCGTGTTCGCTGCGGCCTTAATAGTTCTTCTCGTGATCGCCGCCCGCCGGACGGCGTCGCAGTCAAATACCAGCCATGCGATTGTCATGAACTCCTAGACCATTCCCTTTCGCAACTCGTCCAGCGGATACTTTGTACCCCGCCACACAATCCCGTCGTTCCCCAACGTGAGAATCATCGACCGCAGCAGCGTGTAGATAAACAGCGCCGTACTCACCGGGTGCAGCAGGAAGTAATACGGCGGCACTGCCGACCGCCACGACATGCCAACATAGACCAAGAGTATTGATCCCAAGGCCACCGCATAGGGGACCCGCGCCCATCCATGCGCCAGCCACAGGCCCAGGAACGGCCCGAAATTCAAAAACGCCAGCCCAAACGCCGAGATCACCGTACGCCATACTTGGAACGAGAGCACGGCAAAGAAATTCTTGGTCAGGTTTTCGACTATGCCCATCGCCCCGTGCGCCCACCGAATGGAAATCAAGTCGGCGCCGAAAACGTTCCTCTGAGCAAAGCCGGCTTTCTTCACGACCTTCCCCAGCTTCATGTCGTCGAGCACTTCCATGCGCAGCGCCTCGTACGTCCCTACAGCTTCGTACACGCGCCTCCGCACCAGGTTGAACGCGCCCACGCCCATATGATCGTCGGTGCTCGGATCAGCCACCTTCCATGGCCTATGTCCAAACATGAACATCGTCTGGAAAAACGCGATCATCATGAACTCCCCCGGCCTCTTCATGATCATCCGCGGAAACAGCACCACATGGTCAGCGGGTTCCGCCTCGGCGTACGCCAGCGCCCGCCGCAGCGAGTCCGGCTTGAAGAGCACGTCGGCGTCAGTAAACAGCAGCCAGTCGCCCGTCGCCTCTTTCGCCGCCGTCCACATGGCGTGAGTCTTCCCGAGCCAGCCGGGAGGCAATTCCGTATGATGAATGACCCGAAGTGGGTGCCCCATCCTTGTCGCGTTTTGTGCGACAGGGTGGGGATCTTGAGTTACCCGTTCCATGATCTCGCCTGTGGAATCCGTCGACCGGTCGTTAACCGCGATCACTTCATAGTTGTCGTAGTCGAGGGCAAGCAAGGTACGAAGCGCCTGCTCCATGATGTCTTCTTCATTGCGGGCGGGAACAATAATAGAAACGCGAGGATTCCCCGAGGGCAAAACCGGATTCCGATCCCACTCCGGACGGGAAATATCAGCGACGGAGGGCATTCCGAGAGCGGCGTCCACGATGCGGGAAAACCACGCCAGGGCCAGAATCGTTCCCGCAATCCAATGAAAATAGCTCATTCAGGTACTTCGAATTTCCTTCGTGTTCCTTTGTGTCCTTTGTGGTTAACGCTTTTGTCCGTCAACCGCGACAGCCGGCGCAAACTTCATCCCATAAAACAGTATGGCAGACGACAATGCAATCGCGATCACCGGACCCACGAAAGCGGCCTGCAGCGAATATCGATCCGACATGTAGCCGATCAAGGAAGCAGAAGGGACATCCCCGAGCAAATGAAAAATGAAAATATTGACGGCAAGTGCCATCGCTCGAATGTGTGCACCGACCGAGTTGATAATGGCCGCGTTGAGCGGACCTGTATTCAATAGGAGGAGAAACTCCGCCACGAGAATGCCTGCAACCATGCGGCCTCCATGCGCATAGAGGGCCACCCACATGGCCGGGATCCCTAGTCCAAGACTGACCGCCGAGACTAAATAGTGAGCCGTCCGGGTCCGCCGCAACAGGAAGTCGGACAACCAGCCTCCCGCCAGGGACGCCACCAGACCATTCGCTCCAATGCTCAGGCCGAAAAATATTCCCGCTTGTCCAAGCGTGTAACCTCTCGCACGATGCAAGAAAGTCGGCATCCAGACTTGCAGCCCGCCCAGGGCGAAGGTCATCATTGCCATGCCGAGTGTTGCTGTGAGAAACGCAGGATTCCTCGCCAGCCCCTTTACAGTATCGCGATCGGGCGTTTTCTCGTGGTCAAACTGCCCCAGCGGAGGTTCAGGAATCAAAAGCAACAGCAACGCGAGCACGAAACCAGGCGCAGCACCCACATAAAATGGCGCGCGCCATCCGTAAACCGGTCCCATCAAGCCACCGAGAATGTATCCCAGCGCAGTTCCTACGGGGATGGCAAGATAAAACACGCCCATGACGCGGCCCCGCTGGTTCTCCGGGAACATGTCGGCAACGAAGGTCGGAGACAGAATGACAAAACTCGCTTCCCCGATTCCAACCAGCGTGTGGCGGATCACCAATCCGGTGAAATCGTAGGTGACCGCTGTCAGGAGAGTCGCCGCGCTCCAAACAAGAGCTCCAACAACGATCACTGACTTTCTCGAGAAGCGCACCGACAGCGGTCCCATGAAGGGTGCCGCGCACATGTAAAAAACGAAGAACACGCTGGTGAGTACACCGAATGCAGCGTCACTACGGTGAAATTCCGCCTTCAGCAGGTCCTGCACGGCGAACAGCACCGACCGGTCGATGTAGTTCAGCAAGTTCAGCGCGGTGAGTAGCGCAAGGGCGATCTTCGGGTAACTCTTCGGCGAGGTCACAGATCGAGCGAATATAGCACGCCGGGCAAGTACGCTGTGCGGGCAATTCTAATAACGGTTGACATTAATAACGACTTCCGTTATGCTGCGGAAGTGATCAGGACTTTCGCCAACAAACTGACGGCGGAAATCTGGAGAACGGGCAAAACCCAGGGGTCGCCTCCAGCGAGCGTCACAAAGCGGAAACTGGCCATGATCGACGCTGCCGCCGCGCCGGATGACTTGAAGATCCCGCCCGGGAATCGACTGGAGAAACTGCGCGGTGACCGGAAGGGGCAATACAGCATTCGCATCAATGACCAGTATCGAATCTGCTTTGTGTGGCGCGGTCACGATGCGTTCGAGGTCGAAATCACGGACTATCACTAGCAGTCGGGAACATCGCAGTTAAGTCGAAATGAGGTGACCCTATGGGACACGCAGACATTCAAAGAAAGGGTGCGCCGCACTGGAGAGTTCACCCCGGCGAAATTCTGCGGGAGGAGTTTCTCAAGCCTCTCGGCATCTCCGCTTATGAGTTGGCGAAGCGGTTGCACGTCCCTGCTCCTCGCGTCAACGATATCGTCCTTGAGCGCCGCGGTATCAGCGCCAATACCGCTGTCCGTCTGTCGCGCTTCTTCGGGACGACCGAGCAGTTCTGGCTGAACCTGCAAGGGGCATACGAAGTCAGCCGCGTAATGGCCGAGCAAGCGGCGGAGATTGAGCGGATCCAGCCACGAGCGGCGTCAGCATCCAGTTGACCGACGGAGCCTTCACCTTGGCGCGCCCCCCTTCGGCCGCGGCCACCGTGCCACAATCGTCGTCGATATCCCGCCTCGCGGACGAAACTCTCCCCTCACTTCCGCCCATACCGGCTTTGCCCACTTCACGACGTCCTCCAGAACCTGGTTGACGATGTTCTCTTGAAAAATTCCGAGGTTCCTGTAGCTCTGCAAGTATTCCTTCAGCGACTTCAATTCCAGACAGTGTTTATCGGGAACATAGCGGATACTCAGTGCGCCAAAATCCGGCAGCCCGGTCTTCGGACACACCGACGTAAACTCCGGATCATCGACGACAATTTCGTAGCCGGGAAACTGGTTGGGCCAGGTCTCAATCTCGGGAAACTTCGCATCGAGACCCGCAGCCGCGTGCTCAGGCGTATAGCGAGGCGATTTAGCCATGCCGCTATTGTAGCGTTTGCCCAGATTCACCCGAAGAGACGATGCAGCCGAGGCCACGCTGCCCGCATCCAATCAGATACCGTGCTTGGAGCATCCGGTTGTATCTGTCCCGGCCTCGGGAATGGTAAATTACTACTTACAGTTATTCCTGCCGCACTCTGAAAGACAATTAGTTGGCATTGACGAACAACTCGAACACCCCGCCCCGACGGCGGTGGCTTTGGCCCGCGCTCGTGGTACTTGCAGTCCTCCCGGTGCTCTATTCCTATCTTCACCAGACTCCGCTGAAAGTGCGTGCCACCGCCGTCCAGCGAGGACCAATCCGCAGCCTGGTCTCCACCAACGGCAAGATTGAGCCCACTCAGAACTTCGAAGCACACTCTCCCATTTCGACCACCGTGAAACGCCTGCTGGTCAAGGAAGGCGATCATGTACGCAAGGGCCAGTTGCTGCTTCAGCTCGACGATGCCGATATTCGGACGCAGGCCGCCCGTGCTCAGTCCCAGGTTAAAGCCGCACAAGCGGATCAATCCACATTGAAAACCGGCGGCACGCAGGAAGAAGTTCTCACCTTGAATTCGCAGCTCGTGAAGGCCCACAGCGCGCTCGATCTCGCCCAGCGCAATCTCGATGCTCTCCGCCGCCTGCAGCAACAGGGAGCAGCCTCCCCGGGCGAAGTTCGGCAAGCGGACGACGGTCTGCAACGAGCCCAGGCCGACGTCAACTTGCTCGAGCAAAAAAAGAAAGACCGTTATTCCCAGCCCGAAGTTGCCAGGATCCAGGCCCAGGGAAACGAAGCGCAATCCGCCTACGACGCTGCCGAAGACGCTCTCGCCAAATCCAGTGTCCGCGCGCCCTTCGATGGCATTGTCTATTCCCTGCCCGTCAAGCAGGGGGCTTTCGTCCCGGCCGGCGAATTGCTTCTGCAGGAGGCCGATCTCTCCCATGTGCTGGTTCGCGCTTTCGTCGACGAACCCGACATAGGTCGCCTCCAGCCGGGACAACGAGTGGAAGTCACTTGGGACGCAGTCCCCGGCCGCACCTGGACCGGCACGGTCAGCACCGTCCCTGCGACCGTCAAGTTGCGCGGCTCCCGAAATGTTGGTGAGATGACCTGCTCCGTCGACAATCTCGATTTCCGTCTCCTACCCAACGTCAACGTTGGGGTCACCATCGTGGTCGCCCAGCACGAGAATGTCCTCACCTTGCAGCGTGACGCACTGCGCATCGATGACAGCAAGCCCTACGTCTATCAGATCGTCGATGACCACCTGAAACGGCAGACAGTGGAGATTTCGCTGCAGAATCTGACTCGCGTCGAGATCAACGCCGGCCTTTCCGAGGGTTCCAAAGTGGCCTTGCCTGCCGAGGAGTCTAAACCGCTAGTCGATGGCGCTTCCGTCAAAGTCGTGCCCTAACTCATGAAGCGTCTGCGGATGCAGTTCGATGAGGGTCGAGCGTGGTGGCGCCTTTTTTTGCTGGCATCGTTCCTGGCTTTCATCCAGCCATCGGCGTATGCCGCATCTTCCAAAGACTTGCTTGCAGCCGGTCATGCAGATGAAGCCATCCAGACGCTGCAGCAGCAGATTGGCCGGTCTGCCCCCAACGCCGAGTCCGAAAACTTGCTCTGCCGCGCCTACTTCATGCTCGAAGAGTGGGACCGCGGCATCGCCGCCTGCGAACGAGCCAGCAACCTCGATCCGCAGAAGAGTCTCTACCATTTGTGGTTGGGCCGCGTTTACGGAGAAAAAGCCGCTCGTGCCGGACTCCTCTCCGCCGCGGGTCTGGCAAAGAAGGTCCGCATCTCGTTCGAACGTGCCGTTGAATTGGATCCCAAGAGTTGGGAAGCTCGCTCCGATCTCGCGGAGTTCTACGTGGAGGCCCCGGCTATCGTTGGTGGCGGTAAAGACAAAGCGCGCACGCAGGCTGACGCCATCGCGCCGCTCAATCCGGCCATGGCCCATTGGGTCTTGGCTCACATCGCGGAGAAGAACAAAGACGCTGCCTCCGCCGAACACGAATATCGCGCCGCTATCGCCGCCAGTCATTCCGGCACACGCGCCTGGTTCGACCTGGCCAACTTCCTCTTCCACGCCAGCCGCTTTGACGAAATGGAGCAAGCCCTCCGCACCGTGGAGTCCAGTCCAATCGACCGGCCCGAGTCCCTGCGCGATGCAGCCAGCGTTCTTCTGCGCGCCGGCCGCGACTATCCGCTGGCCGTGCGCTTGCTCCGCCGCTATCTGGAGTCTCCCGTCGAAGAAGCCCCCGCCTTCAAGGCGCACGATATGTTAGGCCAGTTTCTGGAGAAGCAGGGAGACCGCCACGCCGCCGCCGCGGAATTCCGCGCCGCTCTTGCCCTCGCTCACAACTACACCCGCGCCCAGGAAGACTTGAAGAGGGTCGAGCATTGAAACGGCTGTGACAAGAAGGCCGAAGGTTTCCTCAGTGTCCTCGGTGCCCTCTGTGGTGCAGCCTTTCCTCGGCAGCATCCGAAAATCCATCCGCCTCCCCATCCGACATTTAGAATCTCGCTGGCATCCAATTGTTCATAAAATCATTCCGGATCACTTCGAAAGGGACGCAATGAAAACCTCGTTCCGCAGCGCCCATACCTCCCTATGGATTCTCGCAGTCCTCCTGCTCCCTGCCTGGCTGCTGGCCGAACCCGTCCCTCTCAAACGCGTAGTCGAACTCGCCCTGACTCATGCCACTGGCCCCGCCATCGCAGCCGCCGACGAGCAGCGCGCCTCCGCCAGCTACCACGAACTCCACGACAGCTACATTCCGCAACTGGCAACCGGAGCGGGTCTAGGCTACTCGTACGGCTTTCCGCTCGCCCTCGAGGGATCCGCGCCTTCTCTGTTCAACATCACCGCTCAATCCGCGCTCCTGAACCCCTCATTGCGAGATTTTGTACACGCCGCCAAAGTCGATTCCTCGGTCGCCTCGCTAAAGAACAAAGACCAGCGCAACCAGATCATCCAGGACGCCGTCCTAAGCTACGCCGAACTCGCCAAATGGGAGCAGCGCCTCGCCCATCTCCAGGAAATCCAAGCCGATGCCAACAAGATGCAGGCCGCGGTTGCCAATCGCGTCAAAGAAGGCATCGACAGTGAACTCGACGGAACTCGCGCTCGCCTGTCGACCGCACGCATCCGCTTTCGTATTGCCGAGGCGCAAGGCTCGGCCGACGTGCTCCGCGAGCACCTCTCCAAACTCACCGGACTTCCCGCCGCCAACATTCAGACGGACCCTGACTCGATCCCCGCGCCTCCCCCCTCGTCGAACGACAATGCCGCCAAAGATGCTGCAGCTTCCAATCCTCAAGTGCAGGCCGCCGTCGAACATGCACGCGCCCAGTACCTGCGCGCCCAGGGGGAGCACCGAGTGCTATGGCCCAGCGTTGACTTCGCCGCGCAATACGCCTTGCTCTCCAAGTTCAACAACTTTCAGAACTACTACATTCCGTCGAAACCCTGCACCACATCCCTGGGGACGTTCCTCTGCCCCACCAACGGCTTCCAGCAGAATAATGCCACCATAGGCGTGAGCATTCGATTCCCTCTCTTCAACGCCTCGCAGCGTTCCCGAGCCCAGGCCGCCGATGCCGACGCACTGAAAGCCACCAAACAGGCAGAAGCGGCCCGCAACCAGGTATCGGAGGAAACTCTGCGCCTGCAACGCGCCGTCGCTCAAATGGAAGCCGCGCGTGAGGTTGCCCAGTTGGAATACGAAATCGCGCAGAAAAGTCTGACTGCCGTTCAAACCCGCATAGACGCCGGCACCGCCACGCTCCACGATCTCGCCGACGCCCGATCGCAAGCGAGCGAGCGTTTCCTCGCCCTTCAGGATGTCACCTTCGAACTCGAGCGCAGCCAACTCGGCGTCCTGAGGTCCACAGGAGATTTAGAGAAGTGGGCTCTTGGCACGCCGTAGGAGCACGAACTAGGTAAGAGATCAGGAAACGGCGCTGCGAAGAATACAGCGCCGGAGGCGCGTCCCGAAAATAGCCCAGCGCTTTCAGCGCTGGGTTAAGCGCAAAACACAGCCACCGCGTCCTGGAGGGACGCCTGAACCGTTCACTCCCAAGGTGCCAGACCGTTCACTCTGACGTTGCCTACAACTTCCCCCGCAACGTCTTCACCACGTGCCGGATCGCCTTCTCGTTGCGCCGGTACCATCTCCACTGCCCCTTCTTGGTCGCTTCCACCAGCCCCGCCTTCGTTAGGATCGCCATGTGGTGCGAGATTGTTGGCTGCGAGAGCTGGACGCGTTCTTCAATGTCCCCCGCACACAGGTGCAGCCCATGCGTGCCTGCAGCCTGTCCCGCCGTCTTCGTCGCGGCGGCACCCTCCCTGAGCGCCTGGAGAATTCGGCGCCGGGTTGGGTCCGCGATGGCGTGAAGCGCGCGGTCAAGCGATACATCGGCTGCAGTCATGGATGGATTAGGAATAACGCGGGAATCGATGGGTGTCAATGTAAGAAATCAGCAATTGCGGACACAAGAGATTATTCGGGCTCTGGGAACCATCTTCCCCGCCTGGGGGTCCAATCCTAACGTGGGGGACGTGTTCTTCGGGTGCGTCGCCGAGCGCATCTAGTGATGATTGTATTTCGACTCGATGCTTTCCGGGCGGACGACGGGGCCAAGATCGCAATCGATCGCCTCGTCCTCGTTCCCCGAGGTTTGTGAATGGATTGGTCCGTTGCGCGTGCTTGCAGATTCTCCCCATTTGCAAAGCGGACACTTTGGGGCCCACGGCTACTTCTTCAGGATCGGGGTGTACCCATCCGCGACTAACCGCGCGCGCGTGGCCTCTGCGTCTTTGATGTCCGAAAAGGGCCCGACCTGCACGTGAAACAGTTTGTCGGTCGCCGCTTGAGCCGCCACGAACGCGGTGTATTGCTTCTTCTTGAGCGCGTCGACCAAAGCATCCGCGTCCTCTTGTTTGCTGACCGCAGCCACCTGCACGAAATATGCCGCCGTAGGCAAGGTCATGGTCGGATCGGGAGCGCTTGCCGGGGCCGTCTGCGCCGGATTCGCATTCGCAGGCGCCGCGGTTGTGTCGGTTTTTGCGCCAGTCGCTGGCGTCAACTCAGGGTTGGCATCCTTCTGCTCCACTGACTTGTAAAACGTCATCGGCTGCGCAGGCGCCGCTCCCCCGCTCGCCTTGCCCGTGCCCGACGTGGTCGTCGGAGTGACGGCGGCGCTAGCCGTGGTAATCGCCGGTTCCGATTTCCGCCCCAGCGAGTACCCCAGCGCGAAGAACAGCGCGCAAATGCCTACCAGCCCGAAGAAGAGTGCCAGCAGTTTCCCAGTTCCCAGCGTGATTTCCGTGTCTTGTGACGAAGCCATAGTTCAACTCCCGCAATCGGCGCGCAACCGATCTTCGAGATTCCAATCCAACCCGCGACGCCATCCGCACAATCGCGTGGGGCAGGCCACGGCTCTCAGTGCTGCCCCCGAAACCATGACCGCCCGCGCAACCGTGACCCGCACAATCATGGCCTGCACAACCGTGGGAGAGCGGCGCTTTTAGCGCCGCGCCAAGCGAACAAAATCAACCCGGGCTTTAGCCCCTGAGGGGCTTCTCCCCGACATCCGGCCCATCATGAGACGGCTTCCACTAAGCAGTCTTCGCCGGTGCCGCGTCCCCTTTTCCCAAAAGCTTCTGCAGTCCCGAGAAAAAGTCCACCGGCACAGGGAAAATCACAGTCGTATTCTTCTCCACCCCAATCTCGGTCAGAGTCTGCAAATAACGCAACTGTACGCTGACGGGCTCAGTGGCCAGCAGATGAGCCGCGTCCACCAACCGTTGCGCCGCCGAAAACTCGCCTTCGGCGTGAATAATCTTCGACCGCTTCTCGCGCTCGGCCTCGGCCTGCTTCGCCATCGCGCGCAGCATCGATTCCGGCATGTCGACCTGCTTGACCTCGACGTTGGTGACTTTTACGCCCCACGGCGATGTGTGCGTATCGAGGATGCTCTGCAGCCGCAGGTTGATTTTTTCCCGATGCGAAAGCAACTCGTCGAGTTCCTGCTCGCCCAGCACCGACCGCAGCGTGGTCTGCGCAAACTGCGAAGTCTGGTACACGTAGTTCGACACTTCCACGACCGCCTTGTTCGGATCAATGACTCGTAGAAAGATGACGGCGTTCACTTTCAGCGTGACGTTGTCGCGGGTAATGATGTCCTGCGGCGGCACTTCCAGCGCCTCCTGCCGCAGCGACACGCGCACAATGCGGTCAATCGGTGCGAAAACCAGAGCGATTCCAGGCCCTTTAGCCGTGGCCAGCAATCGCCCCAAACGAAAGATGACGCCGCGCTCGTACTCGGCCAGGATTTTGATGGAGCTGAGAATGTAGATGACAATAATGATGCCGACCACGGTACCGAATCCGCCAACCAGTTCAAACATGGGTGCCTCCGCACAGAAAGCGCCGTAGACGCTCCTATCGCGGATTGTATAGCAGTGCGGACCGGTCGGCGCGCAAATCACCAGGAAGAACGTTGCTTGGCTTGATGCCAGCCGCCGAGTGGCGGAAGAATGCAGCCCACAGCGCAAGCTGTGGGTCGTCACGCAGAATCCGATACCCAGCCCGGAACGGACGAAAGAAACGGCGCAAGAACGAGAAAGTCAACTGCGATCCGGATCGATCCCCTGATCCATATAGATCCATAGCACCCGCGCCATCCACGTCAGAACAGGCGCCAGCGGCAGGAACAACACAATTCCTCCCACCACACTCTTCAGCAAAGGCCACTGGAAAACTTCCCACACCAGCGCCGCCAGCACCGCAATCGCGCCCACGCCCAGCCCATACCCGATGTACATCGCTCCCAGAAAGTACCCGTCCTCGCGCTCAAACTTCAGCCCGCACGCGGGACACCGCTCATGCATCTCCGGAAACAACCACACCGATTTGCGAAAGATCTTTCCCGCCCGGCACCGTGGACAAAGCGCGCCCAGAATTCCCTGCATCGCAGAAACATCGGCCCTCTGCATAGCCGAAGTCTAACAGCGGGAGAATGTTCTGATCTTGGATAGCGCAGGGTAGTTGCGAAAAGGAACCTCGTGAAGACCCGCGCAACCGTGGATGAGCGGCGCTTCGAGCGCCGCGTAAAGCCATCAAAAACGATCCGGGCTTCAGCCCCCGTGGTCGCAGTCCTCGTCGGCGGAGAATTACGACACGGCCTCCGGAGCGAGTGCTGAAACACAAACCATGAATGTCGCGCAGAAAGATCTTCTCTCAAGCCCCCGCGCGCCCGCCCTTACGACCCCGCCTTCGCCACCTGAATCCGGCTCGCATCGACCGTAATGTTCCGCTGAATCTCCATCTCAATCGAAGTCCCCACTTCCAGCTTCACTTCCGGACCGTGCTTGAGCAGCGCCCACGCAACCCCGCCCGCCAGGCCCGCGAGCCCACCGTAGCGCGCGCCGTTCAAGCCTCCAGCTGCCAGCCCGCCGATGCTCCCAACCGTGCCGCCAACGGCGCCGCCCTTCGCGGCATCTTCAATTCTCTTGCCGGTGTCCTTGTCCGCCTGAATCGTGCCTTCCTTATCCTTCACGCCATTGCTGTCCGCCCCGGGCGTATTCTCCACCGACCCCGGCAGCATCACCGTATACCCGGTCGGATAAATCATCGACGTAAAGTGGATCAGAATTTCCGCGCGCTTCCTCGATCTCCCCGCGTGCTCGGTATGCATGATCTTGCCCTGGATGTAAGTCCCCGCCGGCACCAGCATGCGGTCATTCGCCACAAACGGAAATGCCGTCTCGGCATACACCGGATCGCCCTCGCGCGCATTCTTGGTCGAGATCGCCTGCTTCAGCAGCAGCGGAATCTTAGCCCCTGCCGGAATCACCACCGCGTTGGGATCAGCCGCCGCAGCCGGTGCGGCCTGCGTTGCGCCAGCCGGAGTTGCAGCACTTCCCTGTGTAGACGGCGCACTCGGCGTCGCGGATGTTTGAGTTGCTGTCTGATCCGCGGCGGCCTGCGGGGCATAGGCGGGCTTGGCTGACTCCGCCGCCTGCCCGAAGGCCATCCCCGAAACCAGCAAAATCGTCCAAGTGATTCGCATCCCGCACCTCCCCGAGGGTCCGTGCCCCCGCAATGATCTGTCCCAGCTTACTACGGCTTAGCCGCTAGGATGCAGTGTGTCTGGCAGCAGGTTATCCGGCCAATTCGGGGCCGTGGGAACTACTCTTGTATCTTCAGGTATTTGCTTTGCACAAATGCAACGATCGTACCGGATTCGGGGGAGGCGGGATCTCTGCGCAGCGCGGCATACCAGACGGCATCTCCCGACCAGCCCTGAACCGTATCGGCCCACATAGGCGTCACCAACCAACCCATGTAGTCGGTTAGTTTGAGAGGTTGATCCCCTTCGTTCAACAGGTTGCATTCCCCACCCACGCCTAATTCGCTGTCCGTAACGAGACGACTGTCCTTAGTCATCATGTACGTGACCAACTTCGTGCGTGTGTCCCATGCGACTGTGAAGAGAGTGTAGTGAATCCTGATGGAAGAGCAAGGATCACGATGGTGAACGTCGGTGACGCAGACTTGCCCATTAATTCTCGCATTCAGGACATATGCGGGAACAGACGAGCCTAGCACCGGGAACGGCCGCGATTGCCCCTCAGCTTGGGATCCACCGAGGAGCAATCCGACGAGGAACAACAGCGAGCAAACTACAATTGAACGCCTTTTGCCCCGGGGGCGAAGTGGTTTCCGCATACCCGAATTCTAGGTCGTCGGCTAGTCCTACGGTCATGACCTTGGTCATGCCGAATGGTCTGAGCATCTCTGTTCTTGCCGCCAGTGCGGCTCTCACTTGTAGATCAAATACTTGTCCCGCACCTTCTGAAACTTCTCCAACCCATCCTGCCAATCCTGCGCAATCCTTCGCGGATCCTGCCCAGCCAGTAGCGCGTCATACACGCTCTGGTTCACCAGCAATTCCTGGATGCGACCGATCTTGAAGTCCGCCGGATAAAGCTTCTGCAGCGCGGTCGCCAGCTCAATCCCCAGTTCCGGCCCATCGAATCCGTTGCGGTCCGTCACGACCAGGTTGACCCCTTCGCACTTCTGCCCGCCGTAGTTGCTCGTCGTCGGGGTGAACGTCACCGGAACGAACCGCACTCCTGCGATTCCCCGCGCATTCAGGTAGGCAGCCAGTTCCCTGCTCTTCATCCACGGCGCGCCTAGCAACTCAAAAGGAGTATCGGTCCCACGCCCTACCGAGACATTCGTACCTTCAATCAGCGCCACGCCCTGGTATAACGCCGCCTCAGTCACGCTCCGCAAATTCGGTGACGGATTCACCCACACCAGTCCCGTCGCATCGAACCAGTCCCCACGCTGCCACCCGTCCATCGGCACCACGGTCAGCTTCGCGTTGATGTTCCGTTCCGCGTTAAACATCTTCGCCAGTTCGCCCATGGTCATCCCATGTCGCGGAGGCACAGCCCAGTAATTCGTGAAGCTCTCCTTCCCCGCGTCCGCCACCGGGCCCTGCACAAACGACCCCGTAACCGGATTCGGCCGGTCCAGCACGATTAGTTCAACCCCGGCGTGCGCCGCAGCCTCGAGAAAATATCCCAGCGTTGTCTCGTACGTATAGAACCGCGCGCCCGCATCCTGAATGTCAAACACCACCGCATCCAGCGTCTTCAGCACGTCCACCGAAGGACGCCGCGCCGCGTCGGTTCCCCCGTACACGCTGTATACCGGGATGCCCGTCGCCACATCTGTGGAGCTCCCCACATGAGTCGTATCCAACTCGCCCGTCACTCCGTGTTCCGGACTAAAGATCGCCTCCAGCGAAACTCCCGGAGCCTGCGCCAGAACATCAATCGTGCGCCGCCCGTCGGCATCGATCCCCGTCTGATTCGTCACGACCCCAATCCGCTTCTTCCGCTCTGCTCGTGTAGCGACGGACGCCTCGTCCGCCGTGCCCGAATTAGTAGAGCCTGCCTGGGACTCCGCCTTCAGCACATCGAACCCGTGCCCCTCGAGCACGTCAATCCCGCTCTTCACAGTCCCATTCCGCGAGTTCATCCGCCGCGCCGCGCTCTGCGCCTCGTTGTAGCCCGTGATGCTCTTCCACCGCAGCGCGTCCTTTTCGCTCGCCGTGAGACTCAAAGCCGCCGCCACTTCCGTCGCCACCTTCGACCGCAGCGCGATCGCATTCCCTTTCCCGCGCGGATGCACCGCATTCGTCAGCAAAATAATGTAAGTCTGCGTCGTCGGATCGATCCACACCGACGTCCCCGTGAATCCCGTATGCCCAAACGATCCCACCGGCAGCAGGTCGCCGCGGTTCGACGAAAACGGAGAATCAATGTCCCACCCAAACCCGCGCAGCACCGGCGCCGCTGGAGGTTGCTCGGGCGACGTCATCTTCGCCACCGCCACTGGCGACAGAATTCCTCCACCCCCGTTCAACAGCGCCTGCGCGAACTTCGCCAAATCATCGGCTGTCGAGAACAGTCCCGCATGCCCCGCCACGCCGCCCATCCGCCGCGCCGTCGGATCATGCACCACTCCGCGCAGCATGTGCTCGTTCTCGTCGTATTGTGTAGGCGCGATCTTCACTCGCCACGTCGCAGGAGGCACAAACCGTGTCCGCGTCATCTTCAGCGGCGCAAAAACATGCCGCGTCGTGTACAAGTCAAGCGTCTCGCCCGACACCTTCTCCACCAGAGCGCCCAAGACAATAAAATTGATGTCGCTATACACGAACCCGGACCCGGGTGTCGTCTCCGGAGGCTCGACGAACGCCAACTGATAAGCCGTGTTCTTGCCATCCCACGGTGTCGTCAAATCCAGATCCGGCGCAAGCCCTGAGTAATGCGTCAGCAACTGCCGCACCGTGATGTCGTCCTTCCGATTCTGCGCAAACTCCGGCAGATACTTCGCCACCGGATCATTCATCCTCACCTTGCCCTGCTCCACCAGTTGCATCACCGCCGTCGTAGTCGCAATCACCTTGGTCAGCGACGCCAGATCAAACACCGTGTCCAACGTCATCCCCTCAGCCTTCGGCTCCAGCGCCCGCCTTCCATAAGCCTTGCGATAAATCACCCCTCCGTTATGCCCCACCAACAGCACGGCCCCGGGAATAGTCCCGTCCGCCACGGCCTGCTGAATGATGGAATCAACGCCGCCCAGCTGCACCGATGTGGAAGAAGTGGAAACGGACCTTACAGGCTGAGTTGATGTGGGGACAGCCGCCTTCGGCTGTCCCGCCGGGCTTTGCCCGGCCCCGGCCCCGTTCTGCCCGAAGAGCGACAGAGAACACACCGCGACCAGGAGAATCAAGAATCGAAATACAACGAGTACCCCATTCCGTCGCGCCTTCTGCGAAAGAACGGGCATTTTCTGCGCCATGGATTTAGACCTGAATGAAGAGATGTTCTGACTCTACACAACCGAGCCGAGCGACTCAATAACCCCAAGTAACGATGCAGATGCGGAGGCTCCCCCCTGTGTCCTCCGTGCTTGCCCTGAGCGAAGCCGAAGGGTCCTCTGTGGTTAAGGCCTTTCCGCACTCGCATTAGCAAACAGACTCTGCTATAACCCGCAAAGGTTTCCGATCTTCATAGAGAAAACGCTTGAAAGCTGCCACCCCGACTCCGCTGGTCGAATCCTTCGAGGATCAGGACAAACTGTTTTCCTCTGCGTTCTCCGTCCTCCGAGAAGGAATCGAGCTGCGTGCCTTCCCCTCCGCTTCGCTGGCAGTCACGCACCGGGAACGCCTGGTCGCACTCAAATCGTTTGGCAAATTCACCTACACTGCGGGTGCCCCGTCCTTGTCGCGTCCTTTGCGACAGGGCGGGGATTTTGACTTCGACGTGCTCCCTGCCACTCTCTTCGATCTTGCGTCCCTCACCAAAGCAGTCGCCACGACCACCATGGCGGCAATCCTCCACCAGCGCAGCCTCCTGGAACTCGACGCTCCTATAGTCGGCACGCTCCCTGAATTCTTCCCCGACTCCTGCGGCGAACTCGATCCCCGCCGCCACGAAGTCACCTTCCGCATGCTCCTGGCGCACTCCTCTGGCCTGCCCGCCTACGAAAAGTTGTTCCTCAAGGAGCATTCGCGCGACGAACTTCTCCTCGCCGCATTTACGACAGCGCTCTCTGCCGATCCCGGCACCCGCGCCGAATACAGCGACATCGGATTCATCGTTCTCGGTGCGGCTCTCGAACGCATCGCGGAAGAATCCCTCGACCAGTTCTGTCAGCGCGAAATCTTCGGCCCGCTGGCGATGCCGGGCACCACTTTCAATCCCCCCGAAGACACCCGCGGTCAAATCCCGCCCACGGCCGACGACCACACCTTCCGTAAGAGAATCATCCAGGGCGAAGTCCAGGACGAAAACGCCAGCGTCCTCGGCGGCATCGCCCCGCACGCCGGACTCTTCTCCACCGCCGAAGACCTCGCCCGCTTCGCCCACGCCATGCTCCATGGCGGCTACCCAATCCTCCGCCCCGAAACCGTCGCGCTCTTCACCCGCCGCGAATCCGTGCCCGCAGGCACGTCCCGCGCCCTCGGCTGGGACACACCCTCCGCCCCCTCGCAATCCGGAAAATATTTTGGCCCGCGGTCCTTTGGCCACCTCGGCTACACCGGCACATCGCTTTGGATCGATCCCAACCGCCAACTCTCGATCACCTTATTGACCAACCGCACTTGGCCAGATTGCGCGAATCAGGCCATCAAGCAAGTCCGCCCCAAACTTCACGACGCCATCGCCGAAGCTCTGGAAGCATCGGCGTAACGCTGCCGACTGCACAATGAGTGCGTCCCGTGCGTGCCTGCTTTAAGCCCGAGGCACTAGAATGATCTGTTCTCCATTACTCTGAAAGGCGCACGACTTGACCCGAACCCGCAAAGCGAAGTCTGACCTCCGCCGTCTCCCCACAGAACAGAACCTCCCCGCCGCTACTGATCTCGACCGGATGTCCTCTCTCGAAATGGCGCGCCTCATGAACAACGAAGACGCCACCATCGCCGCGGCCGTACGTAAAGCCCTGCTACAAATTGCTCGCGCCATCGACGTGATCGCCGCCGGACTCCTTCAAGGTGGACGCCTCATCTATGTCGGTGCCGGAACCAGCGGCCGTATCGGCGCTCTCGATGCCTCCGAGATTCCACCGACCTTCAACACCAACCCGCGCACTGTGCAGTTCATCATGGCCGGAGGCCCCAGAGCCCTGGCCGCCTCCACCGAAGCCAGTGAAGACGACACCACTCTCGCCGTCGCCGAAATCAAGAAGCGCAAGCCCGGCAAACACGATATCGTCCTCGGCATCGCCAGCAGCGGACGCACTCCCTTCACCATCGCCGCCGTCGAATACGCCCGCCGCCGCGGCGCTCACACCATCGCACTCACGTGCAACCGCAACTCTCCGCTCGAGCGCGCCTCCGATTTCGCCATCGTCACCGAAGTCGGTGCAGAAGTCCTGGCCGGATCATCGCGCATGAAAGCCGGCACCGCTCACAAGATGGTCCTCAACATGATCTCCACCGGAGCCATGACTCGCCTCGGTTACGTCTACGGCAATCTCATGGTCAACGTCTGGACCAAGAACGAAAAGCTCGTCCAGCGCGCCATCCGAATCCTGGAGCAAGCCACCGGAGCTGACCATAACTCTGCGAGCAATGCACTCGAAGCCAGCGGCCATCGAACCCCAATCGCCGTCGTGATGCTGGCCGCCGGCGTAACTCGATCCCAAGCCGCCGCGGCGCTGAAGAAATCCAAAGGCCACGTCCGCCACGCCATTGCAATTGCAAAAACGTAGTGGGCGCCCATTTCCTGCGGTCGCCACCACTATGCAGATTCCTGCACCTTGCCCGCACACCAAGGCTGGGATACGATTTCGCTCACATTGCCCCGAAGACGCGCCGGGGGCGCGGGCTTTTCGTCCTTCCCACTCGATTGGATTCAGACTCTCTCTGCAGGAGATGCACGCGATGACACACAGATCACTCTCGGTCCATTCATTCTTACTCGCGCTCGCTCTCGCCGTTGCGTTCAGCAACTCGGCGCTCGCCCAAACCGAGTCCGTACTCTACAACTTTCAAGGTGGCCCGGGCGGCGCTGCCAATCCCAACTCCGGCCTCATCTCCGGCCCCAGCGGAGTTTTCTACGGCACCACCTTTGGCGGCGGGACCGGTGGGACGGTCTACAAGCTGTTCCGCACCGGCAACTTCTGCTCGGCGATAGTGATTCACTCGTTCACCGGCGCCGACGGCAGTGGACCGCAAGCGAGCCTGCTCCGTGACGCAGCGGGCAATCTATACGGCACAACCATCGCCGGGGGCAACTACGGCGGCGGCGTGGTCTTCGAATTGAAGCCTGTGGCCGGGGGTCTGTGGAATTTTTTCGTCCTCCACAATTTCAACTTCGACGGCATCAATAATTTCGACGGCTTTCGACCCCTCTCCAATGTGGTGATGGATACAAAAGGCAGCCTTTACGGCACCACTGAATTTGGCGGCTCTGGCCCTTGCACCTACAACGGGCCAACCGTTGCCCCTCCCAGAGAAGTCCCCAGCGGCTGCGGCACGGTATTCCAACTCACGCCCCATTCCGATGGAACCTGGTCTGAAAAACTTGTCTACAGCTTCCAGGGCGGCCCCGACGGCGGCATGCCCTTCGCCGGACTCGTTCGCGATTCCAAAGGCGTTTTCTACGGCACGACATCGCAAGGCGGCATCGCGACAAACGGCACCTGCGCGAGCTTTAACGACACCGGATGTGGAGTCATCTTCTCCCTGGCACCCCATGCCGGCGGCTGGGCAGAAAACGTCATCTACGCTTTTGAGGGCTCCACTGACGGCGCCAACCCAACCGCTCCGCTCGTCTTCGACCATGCCGGAAATCTCTACGGCACAGCGAACGGCACCTTCGTCGGCGGATCGAACTCGGCCGTCTTCATGCTTACCCCGTCATCCGGAGGCGTGTGGAACGAATCGACCATCTTCACATTCGCCACCGATGGCAGCGGCACAGGAACGCAGCCGCTCGGCGGAGTGATCTTCGACGCCGCAGGCGATCTCTACGGCACAACCTTCTACGGTAGCGGCACATCGTCCGCGAGCATCGCTCCACCGAAACTCGCCGGAGGCGGTGTGGTCTACCAACTGACTCCCTCCGTCAGCGGCCCATGGACCGAAACCGTGCTGCACTCCTTCGCCGGTGACCCCGACGGCTTCCAACCTGGCTACGGCAGCCTCCTACTCCGCGCAGGTGCGCTCTACGGCACAACCATGCTAGGCGGCGCAAGCAACGTAGGTTCGGCGTTCAGCGTGACTCCGTAATTGCGGTTGCCCGTCCTTGTCCCTGCGCTTCTTGCAGGGACAGGGCGGGGCCTTTGATCTCCCATCCCATCAGTCCACCCGCACCCCTTTCACTGCACAGTCACCTTGACGCTCCTCTTCGAACGTCCATACGCGTTGGTTCCATAAAGCGTATAGACCGTGGTTGCCGTCGGAGTGACAATCAGCGAATTGCCTCGCACCGCTCCCCCCTGCGGTGACACCACGAAATACGAAGCTCCCGTCATTTTCCAACTCAAGGTCACGGGCTGCCCCGCGGAAACGGTGGTGGGATTCGCCTTGAAACTACTGATCACCGGCAACGGTCCGGTCGGTACATTGTTCGGGGTGTAGAGCGGACTGATCTGCACCACGTCGAACGCCGAAGTTGGAACCTGCCTCAGCGTGCCGAGATCGTCATTATTCCAGCGGTCGTCCGGATCGCCGCTGATGTACATCGAACTGCCGTTGTCGGCCATGATCATGCCGTACTTCTTCAGTGCCGCGAGCACCACCTGCGCCTCCGGTGGATACGACGTGATGTCAAAAGAAGCCTTCAGGCGCAAGCGCATCCCCATCGGCGCAGCATCCGCGTTTGTGGAGTTCCCCGCCCAATGCGAAGCCGGCGGCGTAAATGCTGTCTCGCTGTGCTGCAAAGTAAATCGCAGCGCGTGCTGGATCTGGCCGCTGGCCACCTCATCGTATCGGGCCAACCCGGCAAACACCGAGAGCCCCGCCGCGTCCGCTGACGTCCAGGTGTACGGCCGCTGCTCGTCGTTCAGCAGGTCCCATACCGCGGACGAGGCCACATTCCAAGCCCCATCGCTCCGCAGATGTGCACCGTACAACTCATACAACCAGCAATTATCGCGGTCGAGCACCAGTACGTGACGGTCGCCATTGCCCGGTTTCGGATAACCTTCGATAGGTGCGTTGGGTGGAACCGGCATCGGCCCAGCATCGCTCTCCGATCCGTACGCCGTGTAGTGGATCGATACAAGCGGTGTCGCACTCACCACAACATAAGGGATGCCGATGGTCTGGCCCGCATACAATCCCGCTCCAAAATCTGGATGAAGAGGTGTGGAAGCGCCAATGAAATTGATGATGGCGGTCGAGTTGGAGTCCACAGGGGCGCTCGAAATATCCTGATTCCAGGCATTATCCGCAGGGAATGGAACAAACCCGTTTAGACTCGCGCCGCGGCCCAGACTCATGCCGCTGCAAGACTGACTCTTCGCGGAAGGAATACAACATAGGCAGATCAGAAGGAGAGAAAACGCAAACCGGATAACTCGCATGGTGGACACCTCGGGAAGGAAATGCTTTGAGGCCAGATAAAGCCAGACTAGCACGGTCGAAGTCTTCGCTTGTCATTCCATTCCAACGCCAAGCCAGAAACGGGCCCTGCTTCGACTTATTTCTTGAGCCACCTTCCTCTGTGTCCTCCGCGTCTTCTGTGGTTTGCCTTGCCTTCCGCGTCCGCGGTAGCGCCTGAGCCCGTGCCCTCCCAATCAACAACCCGCTCGCGCGTTCCCGCTACAATATCTATGCAAGGATTCACCCATGGACAAGTTCGTCATCCGCGGCGGAGAGCCGCTGCTCGGCACCGTCCGCGTGAGCGGCGCGAAGAATGCCGCCCTGCCCTGCATGGCCGCCGCCCTGCTCACCGATCAGCCCGTCATTCTCGAAAACATTCCCCAGGTCCGCGACATTCAGACCACGCGCAACCTGCTCGCCGCCATGGGCGCCGAAGTCGAGCTCGGTTACGGACGCGCCCAGCATCGCACCACTATCCACTGCGCCACTCTCCCCACTCCTGAAGCTTCCTACGAGTTAGTCAAAACCATGCGCTCCTCGACGCTGGTCCTCGGCCCGCTGGTTGCTCGCTGCGGCCACGCCCGGGTCTCGCTCCCCGGCGGCTGCGCCATCGGCAGCCGCCCCATCGACCTCCACATCAAAGCACTGGAGCAACTGGGCGCGAAGATCACGCAAGATCACGGCTACGTCGAAGCCAGGGCAAGTCGCCTCAAAGGAACCGAAATTGTTTTCGACAAGATCACCGTCACCGGCACCGAAGATCTGCTGATGGCCGCGACCCTCGCCGACGGCGAGACCATTCTGCAGAACTGCGCCCGCGAGCCTGAGGTCGCCGACCTAGCCGACCTGCTGAATAAGATGGGAGCCAAGATCGAAGGCGCCGGCACGCCCACCATCCGCGTGAAAGGCGTCGCCAAACTGAAGGGCGCGAAACACCGCATCATTCCCGACCGCATCGAAGCCGGAACATTCATCATCGCCGCCGCCATGACCGGAGGCGATCTCAACGTCTCGGGATGCGACCCCTCCCACCTCGGCGCGCTCCTCAGCAAGCTTCATGAAGTTGGCGTCAAAACCAAAGCGTCCACCGACTCCGTCCGCGTCATGGGCGACAATCCTTTTATTGCAGCCGATATGTCGACGGAAGAGCACCCGGGATTTCCCACCGACTGTCAGGCGCAATTCATGGCCCTGGCGACGCAAGCCGAAGGCACGTCGGTCATCACCGAGAATATTTTCGAGAATCGCTTCATGCACGCGCAGGAACTGGTCCGCATGGGCGCCAACATCAAGATTGAAGGACGCCGCGCCGTAGTCCGCGGCAAGACGCCTCTGAGCGCGGCCGCGGTACTGGCCAGCGACCTGCGCGCCTCGGCCTCCCTCGTTCTGGCCGCCCTCGTCGCGGATGGCGAAACCATCATCGACCGCGTCTATCACATCGACCGCGGCTACGAGCACATCGAAGAAAAGCTAAAGGGAGTCGGCGCGCAAATCCGCCGTATCGGCGAGATGTTCCCCAAGAAAGCCGCCGCCGTAAAGTAGCACCACGTAGCCCGGACGCATTCGTCCGGGGATTGCCCAGCCAACGCCCGCAAAGTCCTTCTTGATACTTCGTGCCCTTCGTGGTTTACGTCTTTTCTCTTCCCGCGGCAGACGCCTGAGAAACCCGATGTTTCTCCTGAGGTTTCCTGTAACGTTTTCGTTCCCTCCCACACTATCCCGATCAGGAGGCTCTCTTAATATGCAAATCCGCGAAATCTACCTTGCCCACGAACTCGACGCAGCCTGGATTATCGCCCTGTGGAAAGCGATCCATGGCGGCGATGGCGGTCCCGAACAGATTGCCGCCCAGGCCATCTCTGCCCTCGCGCAGTACGTGGCCGCGCCCGCCCACGTCTCGTTCTCTTTGGCCGACCTGAAAGAGCAATTCGGCAAACTCGGAGTGCAAGTGACCGAACGCGGCAAGGAGGCCGAGGACGCTAAGCCGCAGTTGGCCATGTCCAACGAAAGCGTCCAGCGCGAATTCCGCATTCACCAATATTGCTTCAAGTTCAAAGGAGAAACTATCTGCACGGAACTGCCCGCCCTTACCCACTTGCCGACCGCCGCCTGAAACGCGAGTGGGACCCTACCGCCAGGTCTGCCTGCCTCGTCGCGGGAAGCCCCACCCTTGCATCCTCTGCAAGGGTGGGAATCGCTAATGCCCGAAGTGCCACGCATGCTGCACTCTCACCGGGGACAATACGTCACTTACCGAAATCCAGCCGCGGAGCGGCGATATGTGAAAGCCCGGCACGGTAGTGCCGGGTGAGAGAGAAAAAGACGCCCGAGTCCCGGAAGGGACGGCACAGCGCCCTTGTGCCCTTCGGAATCGTTACACAAGCACTCTGCGGAATAAACACCGCTCACTGGCTCAGCTTGATCGCTAACTGCCGCTCCGGTTGCGTCATCTCGCCCCACAGCTTCTGCAAGTCTGTCTGCACCGACTGGTTATCGGGCTGTTTGCGCAGCGCCAGCGCGAACCAGCGATACGCCGTCGGCAGATCGCGCGGAGTGCACAACCCCGCCGAATAAAGCGCGCCCATCTCGATCATCGCCTTGGGATTCGCCTGGTCGGCGGCTGGCTTCAGAATTCGCAGCGCGCGATCGCAATCCTGCCGCACGCCCTTCCCATAGAGATATTTCTGCGCCTCGCTCACCGGATCGCCTTTGGTCGCATTGCTCGCTGCAGGCGGCTTGGGAGTGGCCCGAACCGGTGCAGGCTTGGGCTTCGCTGTCGTCGGCGGTGGAGTATCACCAGCGTCCGGGGGTGAGTCGTTGGCCGCAGCCGGTTGTGTTCCAGGCGTAGACGCAGGCGCGCTGCCCGATCCGCCAGCATCTGGAGTTGCGCCAGTTCCCGCGGGCGGCGTCGCTCCGGAACCAGGATTCACTGCCGGACTGCCCGCCGAAGAAGGCGCATCCGTCGCAGGCTGGATCGAGGCCGGCGGCGGTGAAGAACTCGCCGTTGTTTCAGAACTTGTTCCAGACGGCGGTCCAGACGATTGCGCTGGCGCGCTCGCGTCGCCAGCGTCAGTATTCTGCGTGGCTGCCGTAGGTTTGCTGGTGCCCGAACGCAACCATCCGAAGTTCTGATTCTTCCACCGCAAATATCCAAGCCCCACGGCCAACGCCAGCGCCACAACAATCAGAATGTATTTCCCCGCGCCTCCGCGCCTGGGTTCTTCTCCATCATCGAGCAAGTAGTCGAGATTGCCGGAACTCGGCGCAGATTGCGGATCAATGCTCAGACTTCCCTTCTTCCTGGGAGCAGGCTGGTCCAATCCCAGAAACGATGGCCCGCTAATGATGGGTCGTTCTTCTGACTCCGGCACCGTCGCGCGCGATGCGGTCACACTCTGCGCAGCCGGAACTGGTGCCGCAGAAACGGGAATTACAGGAGTGGGCGCAGCCGCTCCGGTTGGGAACGCAGTCGGAGCAGCAGGACTCGCAACACTCCGAGCCAGCGGCGCCGTCGCAATCGCACCCTCTGCCGGCAACAGCGTTGCCCCGCACATCCCGCAAAAGCGGTTCTCCCCCGGATTCTCATTGCCGCAACGAGCGCAACGCACGAGTCCTCCTTATCCCTACGGTATAGCTTACGATATCTTGGAAGTTCGATGCAGCACGAACCCAAAGGGAGTATCCGCGAAATGACCCTCTGGCGGAACGAGAACTAGCCCCCAACGCCGAACAATTTCAGATTGCAGATTTTAGACCGCAGGTTTTGTGCGGCGAGGTGCAAAGCAATCTGCAATCTGAAATCTACAATCTGCAATTTCCGTGCGAGTACGATCGTCGATGCAGCCTCTCGAAACCCCACCATGAAGCACGAAACCCCCAACAAAGAGCTCACCTTCCATGTCACCGTGCAGGGCCGCAGCCTCGAGGTTCACCGCATTCCCGGCCACAGGCCACACACGCCGGAACTCGTCTTCCTCCACGAAGGCCTCGGCTCCGTTTCGCTCTGGAAGGACTTTCCCACTCGCGCGGCCCTCGCCACCGGATGCCCCGTCACCGTCTACTCGCGCTACGGCTCCGGAACCTCCGACATCCTCACCGAGCCCCGCCCCGTCACCTACATGCACGACGAAGCGCTCAAGTCCCTCCCCGATCTACTCACGCAACTCCGCATCGAAAACCCAATCCTCATCGGCCACAGCGACGGCGCCTCCATCGCCCTCATCCACGCCGGAGCCCCCAACCGCGTCCGTGCCCTAGTGCTACTCGCGCCTCACGTTTTCGTCGAAGACCTAAGCGTGACCAGCATCGCCGAAGCCAAGGTAAGATTCGAATCCACGAACTTTCCCGAAAAGCTCGCTCGCCATCATCGCGACGCAGCCAGTACGTTCTGGGGATGGAACCACCTGGTCGCGATGAAGACCCCGCTCCGCCGCAACGCCCAGTCGCCGGAATTCTGCGTTGACCCCTAGCCCGCGCACCCGAACTAGGAAGATGCCATCGGCGGGTGCCCCACTCAAGCAAAAAGCAGGCTTGAGTGGGCGCCACCCGTCCGAGAACTAAATCCGGTGGACTACAGCCGCCCGCATTATCGACTTGTCTTCGTCCGTATCCGCTCGTAGCGGAGCCCGACCGATCCATTCGGGTAGGACTTGCACTCTATCAACTTGAAGTTGCGCTGCGGAAACTTGCCCGGGAAGGCGGGGATGCCATCCCCTAAAAGGACGGGACCAATACCGAGGAAGATTTCGTCCACCAAATCTTCTTGCAGGAAACTGCGGCACAACTGGCCCCCGCCGCCCAGGTAGATGTCTTTCCCTTGGTGGCGTTTTAGCTTTCTCACGAAGGCCGTCAGAGATCCGCTCACCACTTCGAATCCGTCGCGCTTGCCCGGCTTCCAACGCCGCGAGAATACGTAGGTGGACATGCCGGGCATGTCCGGGATCTCGCCACTCTTGCGCATTTCCGCCGTGGCAGCGGCGGTCTTGCGGCCCATGATGGTGGTGTCGATCTTGGCGAAGAAGTCGGCCATCACCGCTTCGCCTTCTTTGTCGATCACCAGATAATCCATGGCGCCGTTCCGTCGCGCAATATAACCGTCGATGCTGATTCCGAATCCCAGGATGACTTTACGTGGCATGCCGAGATTGTAATTTGGATCGAGTGATGGCCCATTCTAAATTTCGCGTTCTTTGCGAAATTTAGAGTGGGGACGTCGGAGGCTGATCCAAAACCGGCTGTGACGGAGTAGTGCAGATCGGCGCGTGGCCCAGCTAAAACGCAAGACTCTAAATCTAGACCCTGAGCGAGCCGCGGAACCCCCTGCCGGCATAGTAAGATTCCGCTCCGTTGTGATACACGAAGACAGTGTCGAAGCGGCGATCACAAAAGAGAGCGCCGCCGAGTTTTCTGATCGCAGAAGGTGTTCTTACCCAGCTCGACGTTTTCGCATCGAAATTTCCAAGTTTCTGCAGCTCGCGATACTGTTCTTCCGTTAAAAGCTCAGTGCCCATGGCAGTGGCCACATCCACAGCGTTACCTTTTGGTTCATTTTCCTTCCTTGACTCCAGCGCTTCACGGTCGTAGCAAAGACTCCTCCGGTCCTTGGGACTTTCCGCTGAACAATCATAAAAAATGTATTCGCTCGTCTTTTCATCATGACCAACAACATCCGGTTCACCGCCAGTTCTCTCCATTTCGTTCAGTGACCACAGTTTTTCAGTCTTAGCTTCGAGCCTTGCTTGTACTTGGGCCCACGCAAGACCCTTATGGCGGCCCATGTTCTTCTCAAAACGGGCTTTCAATGCTTTGAGTAATTCTTCACGTTGTTTTTTGGAAAGGGTTACGTTTGGCATAGTGCTCCTTAATATTAAGGTTCCGCATATTAATGTTCCGCGGCTTACTCCACAGCCGCGCTCGCTGTGACGATGGCCGCCGCCATTGCGAGCTTGTGATCGGTGTTCCAGGGCGGCCCGACGGCCTTCCGCACCTGGAGGAAGTGAGCGTCGAGGTTCTCCACATGCAACGCCTGGCGCGCCGCACCCAATACGCTCTTCGCGTCGTACCAGTGGACGGGCCAACCCCGTGCCTCGGCCGCGGAGGCCAGGGCCTTGCGGTACATCACCCAGTCGGCATTGTTCTGCGCACGGTAGTCCGTGATTCGCTCGGCAATCGTGGGTGGAATCTGTGGGCACTTGCGCAGGGCGACACCAAGGATACGCGGCACCGCCATCGTGACCGCGTCCAAGGCGAGCACCGCGTGCTTCTCCGCCGACACTCGCACGCGCTCGACTAACTCCACCGCCTCGTCGAGCGGGAGTCCTTGGGCTTCGCTGTGGTGCGGAATCTTCGGCAGGCCCTCGTCCACGAGTTCCACCCGGCGGCGGTCGAGGAGCGTCCCATCACGCGCCACCGTCACCAGCACCGCCCAACCGCCATGATCGGATACCCCGATCATGCCACCGTTCTTCGACATATGTTCCCTCACGCACTTCGCCCCCTTCAGGGCGGGGACTTGGTTGATTGGCTCCGCTACAACAACTTAACAACATCCGGGCGAGAGTGCATTCCCACATTGAAGGGTGACCCTTCAAGCTTTGCTTGATCGGGGATTATTCCGCTAGCGCCCGCACGGGCGGGTGCCCCATTTCTCGCGCGTTCTTTGCGCGAGAAATGGGATTTGCGAAACGCCGATCCCTTGTCATTCCGACTGCAGCCGGAGCCAATGCGACGGAGCAGCGGAGGAACCTGCTTTCCCTTTCCCACCAGATGTCCACGACGCTCGTAGGGACGGACGCAGCTTGCCCTGAGCGAAGTCGAAGGGTCCGTCCCGAGCGAAGCGAGTGCGTGCGACCACAAACCCCAGCCGCGAAGCGGCGAAAGAATGCAGCCCACAGCGCAAGCTGTGGGTAGGCAAAAGGAAATGAACAAGCCCCGCAGGGGCGAAAGAAAGCCACTCTCGGTTCTGAGAAGAAACCAGGGAACGTCTGTCCCATGTCCCGCACGCAGCAAAGGGCAAAAATGCGTGCCCCGCGGATTCACGCCAATCCGGTGCTACAATCTCGCAGTCTCGAACGCGAACAATCCCCGCTCAAATGTCCAAACTGGCTTTTCCGCGAAGCGTCTGGTGGCCACGGGCTGACTGGTTGATCTTTATCCCATCATTTCTAGTGCTGGCCAGCTTCTGGATCTATTTCCCGTTCGACACCGATGCCGGGCCGCTCCACCACTTCTACGGATCGCGAAGCGGCGCCGAACATCACTCCCCAATCGTGATGGCCGCGTCGATTGCCTTCGCTCTCCATTCCCTCACCCTCTTCCTGCCGCGCCGGCTCCTGTTCGACTGGCTCTCACGGCCGTGGACAATCGCCGCCGCTATCCTCTTCATCCTGCTGGCAACCGCCACGTGCCTCCTCGCCGTCGCCAACTACACGGCTTCGTTCTTGTAAGCCTCTAGCTCATGGAGTCCGAAGCTCACCTTTCGCAAAAGCGCGAAAGGCCCGGCCATCCCGCGCCCACAGCCTACCCTGAAGATTCCCTTGTCATTCCGACCGGAGCCGGAGCAAATGCGACGGCGCAGCGGAGGAACCTGCTTTCCCCAGCGGCTCACGATGCTCCTGTAGGGACGGGCGCAGCTTGCCCTGAGCGAAGTCGAAGGGGCCGTCCCGAGCGAAGCGAGTGTGTGCGCCACAAACTCCAGCCGCGAAGCGGCGAAAGAAAGCAGCCCACAACTTGCCCTGAGCCTGCCGAAGGGGCGAAAGAAAGCCGCTCTTGGTTCTGAGAATAAACCGGGGAACGTCTTCGGACTCGTTTGCCCAAGCTGTTATGATGGGCGGGCCATCCTATCTAAATGGAGTGTTTCTTATGGCGCGCAAAAGGACTCCACATGGTCCAATCGACCACCTACTAGCTTTGCTTAATGGAGTAATCTCGTCGCCGCACCAGATTGACACTACCAAGCCCGATTTCTACTTTTCCTTACGTATGGTTACTAGGTCAGACCACCGCCAATTCTTAGACGAGACATTCAGAGGAATCGAAGCGTCTCGGACCTCTTTACCAGCGCTAGCTCGAATTGGGGAGGAGCTCACTAAGTGGCAGGACAGGGAGTTCCCAGTCAAGTAACCACTCTGTGTGCCGCAGTCATGTTCGAACTGCCTTAGTAACTGAGGTTCGGGGCAGACGGAACGTCCCCCAGTTCTTCTTGACAGCTAGTCACAGGAAATTGGAAAACGTCTGTCCCCGGTTTCCCCCGCCTGTTCCCGGTTTTGTTCATTCTGACGTTCCAATGCTACGAAACTGCGGCAAGGCCCGAATCCCTAAGCTCCTCAATCGCGTGCGTCACTAGGAAGTCTTGGGATTGTGGCTCAATCCAAAACATAGCTTGAGTGGGATGGCCTATGGGAAAAACGAGATAAGCTGATCGCAGTTTTAAAATATCGCCGAGATTTTGGGAGTGACTATGGGCAGCTCCATTGCGGACAGACTGCAAGGCTTTTGCGCATTGGTAGCCTGAGGAGAACGCGGCGAGCATTTTCCCCGAATTGGCCGGCTGGAGCCGGTTTATGATTCGCGAGAGCACGTCAACGTCCCCCCACGTGGGTTCCAATCTTAGAATTGCGTTTGTCGATCCCCACAGTGGTGCTATTCCGCGTTTTGCGCGAATCGCTGCGCTAGAAACGTGTTCCTCGGAAGCTGCGCCCGGAATCGCCGCGATTGCGGCCCCCGCCGCATCCGTGGTTCCCATGCACGATTCGATTACGCAGGTTCGGCAAAAGGAGCTCCACGCTTGCCACACGCGAGAGAGCAGGCCCTCTAGAAGACACTCGTCGAGAAGCGAAAAATCGGAGGCACTGGCCAGCGGCTTCGTTGAGGCAAAGTTTCTGAGGTTCAGCCCCAAAAGACTCAGGTCTGCGTCAAGTCTCGCCCATGCCGCGTGAAGGGCCATAACAGCTATCAAACTGACCGCGAAGGGCTCTACAGAGCCACTTGACACGCACGGTGCGCTGCGCCGCCCGGTTCCCGCCCTCGGAGGCAGCATTTACGTATTCTCCAAATTCGCTGATGTCCTTTTCCTCGTGGGCGGACGCAAGGCGCTTAAGTGAGATCAGGGCGCGCGCTGGATCTGAAAGGAATGTTCCGTTCGGGACTATTCCGGTGGCCTCCTCGGCCCCGGGCAGTCCGAACCGGTTGTGAAGCAGTGCACTAATGAGGGACTGGAAGATGTGTGGCTTGGTAATGTAGGTGCGCTGTAGACCAGAAAGGTCCGTTAGGACTGCGTTGAATGCGCCGCCGATCTGCTCGTTCCAGCTTTGACGCACTGGGAACGTGTCGTCATATTTCCTGTAAAGTGCGATCAGCTTCGCCGGGCTGGTGCTGATAATTCCCTCTTCCAGCGCTAGCGCCACATCGGCCACGAACTCGGCGTCGGCCATACGCACGACTTGTCGACTCGTGAAAACACTCCAGCTGATCAGAATTGAGCCATACTCGTCCAGAACCGCGTTAACCCAGTTCTTGAACTCTCCGAAGAAGCCACTGTGGCGCTTCTCGGCTGCGTTTAGTGGGAGAGTGAAGGCATTCATCCGACGGAACATCTGTAGGATTTCTGAGCGGTCGGCGTTTCTAATGACGTCGACGGATACCGTGTAGGAGTAGAAGGCATCCTGTTGATCGGGGGATAACTGATTGAAGTTCAGGCCCCGAAGCTCCCCGGCATCTATCCCGAGGGCGAACTTGCCGTCGACGAAGTCGATGATTGTGGTGAGCCGTTGCTGTCCGTCAACTATTTCGCGCTTCGGTCTTTTCGTATCCTTGTCGACGCGTTCGTGGAAATAGACTTTGGGGAAGGGGAATTCTTTAAGGATGGTGTCAATAAAATAGCTCTTTGCCGAGGTGGGCCAAAGGCCGCCGCCACGCTGATACTCGGTGTTGACCACCAGTTCGCGCCGCCTTAACCAATCAACCAGCTCGGCTATCGAATACTTGCCTTCTTCAACTTTCATATGTGACGAAGCCCCTTGTCTTGCTGTTCTTGGGTGCCGCGATGTCCGAATGAGGATTGTCCGCTAAATAATATACTTCCGCGGACTAGAAATGGAGGGCGGGGGTGACCCGGACGAGCGTGCATTCCCACATTCGAGGGTGACCCGTTCAAGCTTTGCTTGAGCGGGGGCGGGTTGGCCCATCCTTTGCGTTCTTTGCAGAGGGTGGGCATTCCGAACTGCTGGCAGCATCAAATGCCCCACCCTTTCGCAAAAGACGCGAAAGGATGAGCCACCCTCTCCTTTACGCTCTGCAACCCCGCGTGCTATCCTCAATAACGTCACAAGGATAAATCGAAACCAGAAGACAGGAGTGCACCAGGCAAGTGTTAGCCAGAGAGCACAAGAAATCCCTCATTGACCAGTACGGCACGCATCCAAGCGATACCGGCAGCCCGGAAGTTCAGATCGCGTTGCTCAGCGAACGCATTGGCCAGTTGACGGAGCACTTCAAGACGCACCAGAAAGACCACGGCTCGCGCCGCGGCCTTCTCATGCTGGTCAGCAAGCGGCGTAGCTTGCTCGACTACCTCAAGAAATACGATTCCGAGCGCTACAAGACGGTCATCACCAAACTCGGCATCCGCAAGTAGATTGAAGGCAAGGTTTCAAGGTGGCAATGTTTCAAGGTTTCAAAGACCTTGAAACTTTGAAACCTCTGGAACTTTGAAACTTCGCCTAGCTATTTCTTGGAAATCCGTCTCTGGGGAGACGGTCCAGCATTGAGAACTCCATACGTGCATCTTTTAGCGAATCCCTCATCGACTCACCGTGGCCTCAAGCCACGAATGGGCACGGTATTCGTCCGCCACGAGGTTTCGCGTCTCTCGTCCACCCACCTGAGCGAACATCGTTCGCACCCAGCCCCGGCCGAGAGCCAGGAGCTAGGAGCCAGAAGCTGTCTTTCCAAAGGAATGAATCATGAAACCAGAAGCAACTAGCGTCACAGTCAATCTCGCCGGCGGCAAACAAATCTCATTTGAAACGGGAAAGCTCGCCAAACAGGCCGGAGGCTCGGCCGTTGTCCGCCTCGGCGAAAATGTCGTTCTCGCCGCTGCCACCGCCAATCCCGATCCCCGCGAAGGCATCGACTTCTTTCCCCTCACCGTCGACTACCGCGAATACACCTATGCCGGCGGACGTTTCCCCGGAGGCTTCATCAAGCGCGAAGGCCGCATGAGTGAGCGCGAAGTGCTCACCAGCCGCCAAATCGACCGCCCCGTCCGGCCCATGTTTGCCGAGGGCTTCAAGTGCGAGACCCAGGTCATCGCCTTCGTCCTCTCCGCCGACAGTAATAACGATCCTGACGTTCTCGGAATCAACGCTGCCTCCTGCGCTCTTACCCTGTCCGACATTCCCTTCCTCGGGCCCATCGGCGCGGTGCGCGTAGGAATGGTCGACGGCCAGTTCGTGGTCAATCCCACGTACGACGAGATGCGCGGCGGACTGGTCAACATCATGGTCGTCGGAACCTCCGACGGCATCGTGATGATCGAATCCGGCGCCAAGGAAGCCAAAGAAGAAACCATCGTCGACGCCATCGAGTTCGGCCACACCGAGATCAAGAAAATCTGTGCCGCGCTCAGTGAGCTTCGCGACAAAGTGGGCAAGCCCAAGCGCGCCGTCACCCCGCCGGAATTCGACGACGCCTATTACAACGATTTGAAAAAGCGCGTCGGCGCCGACCTCTCCGATGCCCTCGACACCAAGAAGCATCCCAAGGCGGAAAGCTACACGCTGGTCAAGGACATCAAGAAGAAACTTCAGGCTGCGATTCCGGAAGAAGACAAGAAGGCCCTGGAAAAGCTGAAGCAGTATTACGAAACGCTCCGCGAGCGCATGTTCCGCGAGCAGGTTATCAACCACAAGCGCCGTCCTGATGCCCGCGCTTTCGACGAAGTCCGCGAGATTTGGATCGAAGCCGGCGTCCTGCCCCGAACTCACGGCAGTGCCGTCTTCACCCGCGGCGAAACCCAGGCCCTGGTCACCGCCACTCTCGGCACCAGCGACGACATGCAGCGCCTGGAAGGTTTCGAGGGCGAATCCAAGAAGCGCTTTATGCTCCACTACAACTTTCCCCCATTTTCGGTTGGAGAAGTTGGCTTTATGCGTGGCGCCGGACGCCGCGAAATCGGCCACGGCGCCCTCGCCGAACGCGCGATTTCCGCGGTCCTGCCCAACGAAGAAAAGTGGCCGTACGCGATGCGTGTCGTCTCCGACATTCTCGAGTCCAACGGATCGTCCTCCATGGCGACAATTTGCGGCGCTTCGATTGCCCTGATGGATGCTGGCGTCCCCCTGAAAGCTCCCGTGGCCGGAGTCGCCATGGGACTGGTTAAGGAAGGCGCCGACTACGCCATCCTGACCGACATTGCCGGCGCAGAAGATCACTACGGCGACATGGATTTCAAAGTCGCCGGCACCAAGGACGGCATCACCGCGCTGCAGATGGATATTAAAGTTGCCGGCATCACTTCGCAGATCATGCGCGAAGCGCTGGCGCAGGCACAGCGCGGACGACTGCACATCTTGGGCAAGATGGAAGAAGTTATCTCGACAGGACGTGAGAAGATTTCCGACTACGCTCCGCGCTTCTACACCGTGCAGATTCCGGTCGACAAGATTCGCGATCTGATCGGCCCCGGCGGCAAGATGATTCGTAGCATCGTGGAACAGACCGGAGTAAAGATCGACGTGGAAGACTCCGGCCTCGTGAAAGTCGCATCGAGCAATCAGGAGTCGGCGGCCAAGGCACTGCAGATTATCGGCGACATCACCGCGACGGCCGAAGTCGGCAAGACTTATCTCGGGAAGGTGACGCGCCTCGCGGATTTCGGCGCCTTCGTCGAAATCATTCCCGGCACCGACGGCCTGCTCCATATCAGCGAAGTGGCGGAACATCGCATCGCCGATGTCCGCGACGAGTTGAAAGAAGGCGACCAGGTGCTGGTGAAAGTGCTGGCCGTCGAAGGCAACCGCATCCGCCTCTCGCGCAAGGCCATCCTGAAAGAGCAGCGCGCAAAAATGGGTGGCGGAGAAGCTCCTCCTCCTCCTCCCGCGCTGACTCCGGCTGCGGAGGGCGAACCTGCTCCTCCGATGACGGGAACGGTCGTGATCGAGGGCGGCGGGGATTTCCCCGACGAGCCCGATGCCGAGCCGAACTTTAATCGCGAAGGCGCACCCCACGTGAGTGCCGGCGCGGGAGATCGTCCTCCCCGCACCGGAGATCGCGGCGGAGATCGCGGTCGCGGCGGTCGTCCCGGTGGCGGTGGTGGCGGACGTGGTCGCGGTCGCGGCGGTCGTCCCGGCGGTGGTGGTGGCGGCGGTCGTGGCGGACGTCCCGGTGGTGGCGGTGGTGGCGGCGGACGCCACTAGCCGGACGGCAGAGACTCACATCAAGGTTTGATAGTTTGGGAAGGGCCACGATCCGAATCGTGGCCCTTCTTTCTAGCGCAAGAAGCATTCCCTAACGCTGCAAACAATGCAGCCTTAGGGAGGGGCAGTTGGTGCCGGGTTCCGTTGATCGCTATGCCAAATTCACTGCAACTTTAAGATCCATGTGTCGGTAAGATATCGCTTCACCGTGGTACCAACCACATTCGCCCCTCCGAAGAGGAGAAACTGGTTGCTGGCAGCGTCCCATACGGTACCTTGTTCCTCCCGCGGAGAGGGACCGGCGGAGAAAGAAAGCTGAGTCCAATTCGCGCCGTCCCAGGCCCAGGTGGTGTTTTGGTCCACGCCTCCGCTGCCGCCCCCAAACACGATCGCCTTCTTCAGCTGCGGATCAAATGCTCCGGTCGTGTGGTACAGAGTCGGCGGCTGGGTCGTTGGATTCTGCTCGGTCCAGTCATGTCCGTCCCAAGTCCATGTGTTTCCGGTAATCCATATGTCGGATAGCCCGCCAAACACCACAACGTTCTTGCGGATCGGATCCAACACCGCCACGCCGTAGTTTCGCGGGTAAGGCGAGTTGACCGGGTGGAGTTCTTTCCAGTCGCTTCCGGTCCAGGTCCAGGTGCTGCGGGAATAGAAGCGCCCGCCGAATCCTCCATACATGTCCACGTGCGAAGCAATCGGGTCGGGAAAGAGCATGGGCCCCACTTCAGGCGGTGGCACCGTATTGGGTTCAGCCTGGCTCCAGGTTTTGGTGGCGCCGTCCCACAACCACGTGTCATTCAAGATGGCCGATGAGGAAACTCCGCCAAACAGCACGATCTTGTGGGTCGCTTTGTCATAGGCCATGGAAGCTGTGGCGCGCGCCGGCGGGTGGACGATTGTGACCAGGTGCGACCAAATCTTGCCATCAAAAACCCACGTCTCGTCCAGAAGGTTGCCCTGGTAAGATCCACCGAAGATCACCGTTAGCCTGCTGACGGGATCGTAGGCCGAAGCAAATGCGGCTCGGGGAGAAAACGTGGTCGACAGCTTATGCCAGGTTAGAGTCGCTGGGTCTGTGGCGAGGGACGCCACGGCGGTGCTGGCCAGGAGTAATCCAAGAGAAAGTTTGAGGGCAAGATTCCGGTGTGCAGTTTCGCGAATGCGCATACGAGTGCCTTCCTTTGGCTAGGGGTAGGTTGGTAAGACTGACTTACAGTAGCTTCTACAAGACTGCCGTCTGCAAACGACAGCGACAGGCGGAGGTCAGGGGTTTCGCAATTCGCCGACCGACTCAAAGATGCGAAAGTGTAGCACAACCGGTCCCGATTTTTCGCACATCGAAAGTGCGCCAGGCCGCCGACCTTCTTTTCTGTACGACTTGTTTGTGCCGAAAAACGTGGTATAAGTTTCCGGCAGATTCTGTTTGGGTGAAATCAATGGTTCCGGAGAATCTCGAATGCGGAAATTCAGCATCGTTGTCCTGCTGGCTGCTTCAACCATAGTGCTCGCGGCTGCGCCCGCTGGATGGAAGGTCGTCAGCGACAGAAAGAAAACATGCCAGTACGCCGTCCCCGCGGACTGGACGCAAGACAAGATCCTTATCGGTACTTCGACCTCGGCGGACCAGAAGAGCAACATTGTGATCCACAGCAACGAACAGTCGCTGGCGGCAATCAAGCCGATGATCCAGCAGATGATTCCGCCCGACAAGACGATCGAGGACACCGCCAAGCGCTACTGGTACTCCTACAAGCATCTGGCGAATGCCAGCGACCTCCCCGGCACAAACTGGTACGTGGCCGTATCGGTTCCCGGTGGAGTCTGCGCCGCCCAGTTGAGTTTCAGGGACCCGGGCGCCGAGGCAGTTGCGAAGCAGATTGTCGACACGATTGCTCCAGCGAAATAGGCCGAAAACGCCTGAACCACAGAGGACGCAGGGATTCACAGAGAAGCACTCGCGTTCCTCCGTGCCCTCCGTGTCCTCCGTGTCCTCTGTGGTTAAGCTCGCTTACTGCTTCATTCGTTCCGCGATCGTGACCACCCAGCCCTCGGGATCTTCGAACGCAAATTCCCGCATCCCGTAGAACTGCTCTTTCAAAGGCATCGTAATTTTCGCGCCGCTTTTCTGGACGGCGGTCAGCACCTCTTCGATCCCTTCCACTTCCATAAACAGCGTGAGGCTGCCGCCAATGGGTTTGGCACCCAGCGCTGGATAGTCCTCCGCAACGGCTTTCTGGTCGTTGAAGAAAATCTCCACGCCGCCGGCGGTGACTGAACCGAAGACGTACGGCGGCTGTTCCGGTACGGTGATGGCCGGCTCAAAGTCGAGCACGGAGCGGTAGAAGTTCATGCTGGCAGCGACATCGCGGACCACAAGATTGGGCGTGAGTTTCCGAAATTTCATGGGATCTCCTTTGATCTCGTGCTGGTGGGCGCCGCCTCGTGTACTACATCTCGGAGGCGCGGCGCACACCGGGATTGTGTGCTCGCAACGCCTCCATCCACGTTCCTTGCGAGAGGAACGCAGGTAGGGCCGCCTCATTTTCTATTGGCGCTGCCGCTGAAGTGGCAAGCGCGCGGGGCCCGCGAGGTACGGGAAAAAGCATAACATGCGAGTCAAGCCCTTCGTCTGGAAATGGCAATGTGACTATGTGGAGACAGCCGCCCTCGGCTGTCGGTCGAGCGACGCTCGACCGGTCGCCTAACCGCGACGTCACAACACTGACGCGTAGTGGTGCAGTTTGAGAAGAATGATTCGTATCAGGGCTTCGCTTTAGCGATGGCGCAAAAGATCATAAAACGCTAACGGCTTTTAGCCGCTGGGTTTTGCAATCGCTACCGCCGCTGCGGGCTAAAAGCCAACTCTGCGCTGCATGCCCTGATACGAATTACTTTCAAAGTCCACCGCTACCCACGGACGCTCAACTTGCCGCCAACGCGCGCTTGCTGTTATGGTTTCTGCCGCGACCGTCGCGTACGGGGCAAGGCTCTCCGCTTAGAGTACGCTCGGGCGATCGAAACGGATTGCCCCGGCATGCGCCAATCCGACGGAGCCTTTGGGCACGTATTTTCAACAAGAAAGAGACGTAGCGTTTGTCGAGTCCTGAACGACAAGGGATTTCGCCTGACCTGGCCACAGTAACGGCCATGAAGTCGGGCGACCAGAGCGCCATGGCGGAGCTCTACGACCGCTATTCGTCCGTAGTGTATGCGGTTGCGTTGCGCGTGCTCGGCGACACGGGGGCGGCGGAAGATGTGCTGCAGGAAGTGTTCCTGCAGCTGTGGCGGAATCCCGGGGCGTTTGATGCGGCGCGCGGAACTTTGGGAGCTTGGCTGGCGGTGATCACGCGCAATCGCGCGATCGACTCTCTGCGGCGGCGGCGGCCGGAAACGGATATTGAAGATGTGATCGTGTCGGTGGCGCCCGATCTGGCGAGCGAGGCGGACCGGTCGCGCGCCGCAGAAAAAGTCCGGGGCGTGCTGGGCACGATGCCGCAAGCACAGCGCAGCGCACTCGAGATGGCGTACTTTGAAGGTATGAGCCATTCCGAAATCGCTGGCAAAACCGGAGAGCCGCTGGGCACGATCAAGACCAGGATTCGCGCCGGGCTGATGGCATTGCGAAAAGCATTTCAAGGCTCTACGTGAAACTGGGTGCCCCATTTCTCGCGTCCTTTGCGAGAAAGCCTGCCCTGAGCTTGTCGAAGGGTGGGGATTTTGAAGTAAGAAGCCGCAGCGTTTAGACAATGAGCGGACACGAACAATTCGCCGAGGACCTCGCACTCTACGCGCTCGATGCGCTGGCGGGTGAGGATCGCGTGAGCCTCGAAAAGCATCTCGCGACCTGCGCGGCTTGCCGGCTCGAGCTTGAGCAACTGCGCGGCGACGGCGCGCTGTTGGCACTCTCGACGTTGGGACCGAAGCCTCCGCAACGGGCGCGGAAACGACTGCTGGATGCGGTGGCCAAGGAGGCGGCAACGTCGCCCACTGCTAGCGTACAGAACGCGAGAGCAACGGGGCACCCGCGGCGGTCATGGTGGGGAGTGTTGGGATGGGCAGCGACAGTGGCAGTGATCGTATTCGCGGCATCGTTGTGGAAGGAAAACGCGGCTTTGAAACAAGGTTTCGCGTCGGCCAGTGCGCAGGCGGCGCAGAGTACGCGCGAACTGGAGGATCTCCGCAGGATCGCTGCTCCGATCATTGAACCCGAGGCACAGCGTATTACGCTCGTCGCGGTGAAGGCTCCTCCGCAGCCGCAGGGCAAGGCGTTCTATCTGCGCAATCGCAGCAGCCTGGTATTCGTCGCGAACAACATGCCGCCGCTGCCTCCGCAGAAGGCTTATGAACTCTGGCTGATTCCGGTGCAAGGCGCGCCAATTCCCGCAGGCGTGTTCAAACCAGACGCCCGTGGCAGCGCGACGGTAGTGAATCCTCCGCTGCCCGCAGGGATGGAGGCCAAAGCATTTGCCATCACCGTGGAGAACGAGACCGGCTCGACCACCCCCACGATGCCGATCGTGATGATGGGCACGGGAGAATAGGACCGACACTGGTTCCGCGATCTTAAAGCACTCTGCATTCCTGCTCGGCAACTTCCGATAGACTTGAGTTGCATCTAACATTCCATGACATCAAGATTTGTTACTGCACGACTGGTCCCGTTCGCGGTCATTTTCGCGTTTGCAATTTGCGTCAGTGCCGGCCCGCGTCAGTCGGGTCCAGCGGCTTCCGTTCGCAAGGAACATGCCATGGGAACCAGGCTGAACGCGAAGGGACTCCCGAATTTTGGGGCGGTGAGTGCGAATCTTTACCGGGGGGCGCTACCCAGAAAAGAGGGATTCGAGGAACTGAAGAAGCTTGGCGTCAACGTCGTAGTCGATATGCGCGGCAAGGACAAGGACGAAGAAGCAGTGGTGATGAAGCTGGGGATGGAGTACATTTCGATTCCCTCGCATTGTCCCTTTCCGAACGATGGCCCGTTCGCCAAGTTCCTTCGAGTGCTTCGGGAAAATCCGGGGAAGAAAGTCTTTGTGCACTGCCGACTGGGCGACGATCGCACGGGCATGGCGGTCGCAGCGTATCGTATGGCCGAGGAAGGCTGGTCCGCCGACGAAGCCATGAAAGAGATGAAGGCGTTCGGTTTCAGCACCCTTCACCGCGCGATTTGTCCGGGGATGGCCGACTACGAGGAAGAGTTTCCGGAGCGGTTGAAGACGAGCACGGCATTCAAGGAATTGCGCCCTCAGGCTGAGAAATCGAAGTGAGTGAAATCATGTAGGGACAGCCGCCTTCGGCTGTCCTTCGAACGCAGTTCGAACAATCTGTAGGTCAGAACCCGCAACTGAAGACTGCCACGGCTGTGGCCCAAATTGAATCGTTAGTGCTTGCTCGCAGCAGGCACCGCGGAATTCCCCGGACCTTTGATATACCGGCCAGCAAAGGTCAGGAACGTTGGCCAGTTCGGCCCCGTGGTGTGACCGGCGCTGTGCTGGCGGAACGCGATCTCACCGTCAATCAGCGCGGTTTCCATGGGCGGCATCTCGGCCGTTCCTAGATCTTTCTTGCCGAGCAGTCGGTAGACTGGACCGGCGCCGACTCCGCCCAGGAACATTCCCTTCCCGTCGATCCAGCCTCCCTCAACCTGTAGCGACCCGCTGCTGATGAACACCGGGCGCGGCGCGCACAGCGCCACAAGTTCGTGCGCATCCACGGGCAGATCGTCGGGCGTGAGCGGACCCGCGTACTTGAGAAAGTTCCCAGCCATCCAGTGATACTCTGACGTGGAAGCCACGTTCTCCACCTGCTCGCCGAACTTGCGGCGAAGAATTTTGGCCCCGCCCTCACCCGAGGAGCCGATGAATCCGATGGCAAAGCGCGGATCGTACACCATGGTAACTAACGCAGCCTTCCCATATCGCGACAGCCCTTCGATCCCAACCTGCTTGGCGTCGACGGTTTTGTCGGTTTCGAAATAGTCCAGCGCCCGGCTCGCGCCCCACGCCCACGCGCGCAACGCACCCCAATCGTCGAGCTTGCGTGGCTGTCCTTTGTCAACCAGGCCGATGATGCCTTGCGTAAGCCCCTCGCCGTTATCAGCCTGCACACTGGTGGGAATCAGAATGGCATAGCCCCATCCTTTGGCGAGAACCAGTTGTTGCCACGGAGGTCCGTTGCCATTGAACGCTGTCCACTGCGCATCGGTGAACCTCTTCTTGATCGCCGCCAGAATTTCAGGAGAGAGCCCGAACTCCATCATCACCGGAACCGGGCGTGTTGCATTGGCCGGAGTGGTCAGCGTCAGTTGAATGTCGACCGTGATCAACGGGTACGACGCGTTGTCGACGTGACCGACAAGTTTTTTCGTGACGACCGGGATGTCGCCCACGGTTTCCCTGCTTGTGCTCGTTACTTCCCAATTTACTTTCGGCGCATTCGCAGGAGCGCGGCCATAGATTTCGCGATCGAAGTCCTCCACGATTTCCGGGCGACGCTGCTGCCACCACATCGCGGCAGTCGTCACCTTCTGCCCGTTCTTCAACACCAACGGGTCGGGCAGAGAATATTTTGGAACCTTGGCCTCGTCGACATTAGCGGCATTCGGAGACTTGGGGTCGCCGTCGGGCCCTCGCCGCAGCGCGCTGATATGCAGCAGGTCCATCACGCGCTGGTGATCCTGCTCGGAGGTGAGATGCACCGGTGAAGGCGTGGCCGTTGCGGCTTGAAAAAAAGCCCGCGCCACGCCGAGAGGCATCAGAACGAGAGGTATCAGAACAAGACGTATCAAAACAAGGACCGGCAGCAACACGAAGTACCGCAGCCGCATGAATGGCTGGCGCAAGAGATTCTCTCCAAAAGAAAGCTGAGGTGATTCTACAGCCTAGAGACTCAGACTTCGTCCTGCTCCTGCAGTTTCGCGATCACGCTGAAATCTTCCAGCGTAGTGGTGTCGCCCTTCACGTTGCCGTTGGTGGCGAGTTCGCGCAACAGCCGACGCATAATCTTCCCGCTGCGCGTTTTCGGAAGCGTGTCCGTAAACCGAATGTCGTCCGGCTTCGCCAGCGCCCCAATTTCTTTCGCCACCCACTTGCGCAACTCCTCTTTTAGTTCATGCGTAGGCGCTCTTCCCTGCTCCAGCGTGACAAAGGCCGAGATCGCCTGCCCTTTAAGGTCGTCTGGACGCCCCACCACGGCCGCCTCCGCTACCGCCTCATGCGCGACCAGCGCGCTCTCCACTTCCATCGTGCTCAGCCGGTGCCCGCTCACATTGAGCACGTCGTCAACCCGCCCCATGATCCAGAAATATCCATCTTTGTCTTTGCGCGCGCCGTCCCCCGTGAAATACATTCCCGGAATCTGCGACCAGTAATTTTTCACATACCGATCAGGATCACCATAAACCGTCCGCAGCATCCCGGGCCACGGCCGCTTGATCACCAAAAATCCCCCCGACCCCGCCGGCACCGGAGTCCCATCCATCGTCACAATATCTGCGACCACGCCCGGAAACGGCCGCGTCGCCGACCCCGGCTTGGTCGCAATCGCTCCCGGAATTGGCGAAAGCATAATGTGCCCAGTTTCCGTCTGCCACCAGGTGTCGACGATGGGGCAACGGTTGCCGCCGATGGTTTCGCGGTACCACATCCACGCTTCGGGGTTGATGGGCTCGCCGACTGTGCCAAGCAGGCGCAGGCTGGACATGTCATGCTTCTTCGGCCACTCGTCGCCCCACTTGATGAATGTGCGGATCGCGGTGGGTGCGGTGTAGAACACGTTCACTTTATGCCGCGCGATGATTGACCAGAAGCGGTCGGGCTCCGGACAATTCGGAGCGCCCTCGTACATCAGGCTGGTGGCGCCGTTTTGCAGCGGGCCATAAACAATGTAGCTGTGGCCGGTGACCCATCCAATGTCGGCGGTGCACCAGTACGTGTCTTCGTCTTTCAAATCGAAAACCCATTTTGTGGTGAGATAGGTTCCGACGGAATATCCCGCGGTCGTGTGCACTACACCTTTCGGTTTCCCGGTGGTGCCTGACGTATAGAGAATGTAGAGCGGGTGCTCGGCGTCGAGCGGCTCGGCGGGACAAACGTCCGAAGGTTTCGCCATCAGCTCGTGCCACCAGTGGTCGCGCCCCGCCTGCATATTGATGGCAGTGCCGGTGCGCTTGTATACGACGACATGCTTCACGCTTGGGCACGACTTCAGCGCTTCTTCCACGGCGGGGAATAGTTTTACTTCACTGCCGCGCCGGTAGGATCCGTCCTGCGTGATCACGGCGGAGGCCTGCGAGTCGTGAATGCGATCGACCAGCGCGTTCGACGAGAATCCTCCGAACACCACCGTGTGCGGCGCGCCAATACGCGCACACGCCAGCATGGCCACAGGCAGCTCAGGCGTCATCCCCATGTAGATGGCGACGCGGTCGCCTTTCTTCACGCCCAGCGACTTCAGCACATTGGCGAACTTCTGCACTTCGCGATGCAGTTGCTGGTAAGTCAGCACGCGGACTTCGCCCGGCTCGCTCTCCCAGATGATGGCCGCTTTATTCTTGCGCCAGGTCGTGACGTGCCGGTCAAGGCAGTTGTACGACAGGTTGATCTGGCCGCCGACAAACCATTTCGCCCACGGGCAATTCCATTCGAGAACTTTGTCCCACTTCTTGAACCAGTGCAGTTCGCTGGCAATCCGCGACCAGAACTTGTCGGGGTCGTCGATGGATTCCTTGTAGAGCTGCTCGTATTCCGCGAGGCTCTTGATGTGCGCCTTGGCCGCGAATTCGGACGGGCACTCGAATCTGCGCTGCTCGTTCAGGATGGAATCAATGTTGGGGCCCAGATTTTGCGGAGTCTGGGTATCGACAGCTTTATCGGCCATGACGAGAACCTCGACGCGGAGGAAATGTTTTCGTGCCGCAAAACCGTGGCACGAGATCGCAGGAGTTTATTCTACACAGCGCGGGACGGGATGTGATTAGGATCACAGTGGGCTGTCAGCTGTCAGCTCTCAGCCGTCAGCTATCAGCCCTTGAACCTCAGACGATTAACCACAGAGGACACGGAGGACGCGGAGGAGGGACGGGGCTTAGTCGTCCAGGAATCGGGCTCGGGTCTCTGCTGTGGGGACGGGGCAGGCGTCGTAGCGTCCGAAGATGCGGTAGCGGGTGCGGGCCACAACGCGGTATCCCCAGTCGCGGAGAGGCCGAGGTATGAGTTGGAGGAGGAGCGCGACCAGTCGCCAGAACGCGAGTCCGGCTGTGGCTTGTGCCTGTGTGGACTTTGCTTGTGTGGGGACAGCCGCCCCCGGCTGTCCGGCCGGGCGAAGCCCGGCTGCCGCTGCGAGCTGCTTCAGAATGAAGATGACCGCATCCGACCGCCCCACCACCCGTTCCCCCGGAAGCTCGTAGTCGACGACAACCCACACCGTGTCCAGATCGTCAGCCCGAGCCCCATGCCGCGCCAGTACGCGCCGAGCCAGCGCACTCTGCAGCGCAGCAAACCGAAACACACCCGCCGGATCGCGCCGCAGAATAAACTGCACCAGCCGGTTGCACAGGCCGCAAACGCCGTCGTAGAGGAGGATAGGGTGGGGCATGGGTTGAGACCCATGGATGACTCTAGCATCTGCGGATCAACGGCCTCACCCTATCCACAGTATGGGAACCGATGCCCGTGTGGGACGGACGCTCCCTTCGACCAGCTCAGGGCAGGCGCTGTCCGTCGCCTTTGACTTTGACCTTCGCCTTACCGCTTGTCATTCGGAGCGCAGCGAGGAATCTGCTGTTCCTCGCCACAAACACGACACCGGGAAAGTTGTCGCGCCAGTGCCACGTCGGGGGAAATCGAAGCCGGGAGCGATTGAGGTAGGTGGAATCCCACCTTTTGCAAAGAACGCAAAAGATGGGGGACCCGGCGAGTTGATCCGAGACGATGCTATTGGGGCTCCCAAGCCATGACCTTACGGACTGGATCAAAAGCCACACGCTTGCCTAACGCCACGGTCCCCAACAATCCCGCCAACCCGGAACGCTGGTTCGCGCTGTTCTCTGGAATGTAGGCCAGGCGGTTCCCCCATGGCATAACCCCAAGGTAGGTATCGACCAATTGCGCCTTCGCGACGGGCATCTCCCCACCCATATTGGTCCACGTCTCTCGTCCCACGGTGCGGATGGCGGAGCGGCAATTTTGTACTCCGCTCTGGAACAAAACGAGATTGCTGGCGCCCGTGTCAACGAGAATGCCGAGTGTTTCCCGCTTAATGTGAAGCGACACAATCGCATAATCCAGACCGGGAGCATACGGGACGGCAATGAGCGAAGAATCGACTGGCCCGAAGACAAGCTTCCGTGACTCGTAGTCAATCGTAAAAGGAACTCGGCCGAGGAAATCGAAGCCGATCATGGCATCGATCTTGGTTCCCAACGCCTCCTCGGTGAAGGACAGATCGTTCACGATCACCGAAAGGTCGACCACACGCGAGGAACCGACCTTCACCTCAGGAACGGTCACCCGCTCGGTCGCCAACCGACTGGTCGGGACATCAACCCGCTCCGCTTGCCCGCGCAGATGTAGCTTGCGCGCGATCCGCACATCTACAACGCTCGGGACTGCGCCCGTATCCACTAGGAGGTTCAGGTTCTTCAGGCCGCCAATCGATCCGCGTAGCACAATTGCGTACCCGCGGTACAGTTTGAAGGGGACTTCGTTTGGGTTATCCGCAGCCGAGCAAATCACCGATAACAAGGTCAAAGCCAGCAGTTCGTCGC